>JAUHYM010000105.1 GCA_030426515.1 Actinomycetes bacterium | reverse complement strand
AGGAGGCGCTCACCAATGCACGCCGACACGGGGGCCCCGGCGCCCGCGCCGAGGTGCGCGTCCGCTACCTTGCGGACGCGGTCGAGATCGAGGTGACGAACTCCGGTCGCGCGCCCATCGCGCAGCGGTCCGGGCTCGGCATCCTCGGCATGCGCGAACGTGCCGCGGCCGCCGGCGGCACCGTCGAGATCGCGCCGCGCGCACGCGGCGGCTTCCTGGTGCGCGCGCGCCTGCCCCACGCTCCGGCGACGGTGCCGGCATGATCCGCGTGCTCCTGGTGGACGACCACGCGGTGATGCGCGCGGGGTTCCGGATGATCCTCGAGAGCGATCCCGACATCGAGGTCGTCGGCGAAGCGGCGACAGGAGCAGACGCGGTCGCCGCCGCGTCTGACCTGCGGCCCGACGTGATCTGCATGGACGTGCAGATGCCGGACATGGACGGCATCGAGGCCACGCGACGACTCCGCGACGACGCGTCGCTGGCCGCCGCGGTGGTCATCGTGACGACATTCGACCGCGACGACTACCTCTTCGAGGCGCTCTCGGCCGGGGCGAGCGGCTTCCTGCTCAAGAACGCCGACCCCGCAGACCTCACGCACTCCGTGCGCGTCGCGGCTGCCGGCGACGCGCTGCTGTCACCTGAGGTCACCCGCCGTGTGATCGCGCGGTTCGCCGAGGATCCTGGGGATGCGGGCGCGCCACAGTCTGTCGCGGATGCGGATGCCGTCCGCGCGACATCGCCGTCCCGCGCGGCCGATCTCGGTGCACCGTGCCCTGTCCCCGCTCCGGAGCTCACCGACCGCGAGGCGGAGGTGCTGCGGCTGGTCGCCGAAGCACTCAGCAATGCCGAGATCGCCCGCCGCCTGTTCATCGGCGAGGCGACCGTCAAGACCCACGTGTCGAACCTGCTCGCCAAGATCGGCGCACGCGACCGGGTCGCCGCCGTCGTGTACGCCCACCGTCATGGGCTGGCCTGACCTCTGCCGGCATGCACGGGCGCAAAGATCCGTCGCACGGGGGATGGCGGGTGCGCCCCGAGCACGTAGCGTGAGGACATCCCACCAGAAGGAGCGATACGGATGCTGCAGCTGACCGCGATCTCGAAGCGCTACGGCGATCTCGCCGCGCTCGACGATGTGTCGTTCGAGGTGCGCCCAGGCCGCCTCACCGGATTCGTCGGCGGCAACGGCGCGGGCAAGACCACCACCATGCGGATCATGCTGGGCGTTCTCAGCCACGACGCCGGCTCGGTCACGCTCGACGGCGCCGAGGTCACGGCGGCCGACCGGCGCCGGTTCGGGTACATGCCCGAGGAGCGGGGCCTCTACCCGAAGATGAAGGTGCTCGAGCACATCGTCTACCTCGCTCGACTCCACGGCTTCTCGAAGTCCGACGCACAGGCGCGCGCCGGCGCGCTGCTGGAAGAGCTCGGCCTCGGCGAGCGCCTGGGCGACAACGTCGAGACACTCTCGCTGGGCAACCAGCAGCGCGCGCAGATCGCGGCAGCCCTGGTGCATGATCCCCAGGTCCTCATCCTCGACGAGCCGTTCTCAGGATTGGATCCTCTCGCGGTCGATGTGGTGGCGGGCGTGCTCCAGCAGCGCGCCGAAGCCGGCGCATCGGTGCTGTTCTCGTCGCACCAGCTGGACGTGGTGGAACGACTCTGCGACGACCTCGTGATCATCGCGGGCGGCCGCATCCGGGCGGCGGGCGCGCGCGACGACCTGCGCGCGCAGCACGCGACCCGACGCTTCGAGCTCGTCTCTGCCGGTGACGCCGGCTGGCTGCGCGATGAGGCCGGCATCCAGGTTCTCGACTTCGACGGGGGCTACGCCGTGTTCGACGCCGACAGCGACGCGTCCGCGCAGCGGGTGCTGCGCCGCGCCGTCGAGCACGGGGATGTCGCCCGCTTCGCGCCGCAGCATCCCACCCTCGCGCAGATCTTCAAGGAGGTCATCCAGTGAGCACCTCGACATCGACCGGGCGTGCGGCCACCGCGGCGCCGAGCTTCGCGCAGAGCACCTGGCTGGTCGCCGAGCGCGAGATCGGCTCGAAGCTGCGCAGCCGGGCGTTCGTGATCTCGACCGCCATCCTCTTCGTGGGAGCGCTGGCGCTGGTGATCTGGGCGGGGTTCGCGTCGCAGTCCGACGAGGGCACGCCCGTGGCGGTGACACCCGAGATCGCGCAGGCGGTGCCGCCATCGGCCAACCTCGAGGTCACCGAGACCACGGACCGTGCGGACGCCGAGGCGCTCGTGATGGCGGGCGATGTGGACGCGGCGATCGTCGCCGACCCCTCGTCGCCGACCGGGTTCACCGTGCTGGCCGAGAGCAGCGCGCCCACCGAGCTGCTGCTGCAGCTGGCCCAGCTGCCCCCCGTCGAGATCCTCGACCCGGAGGGCAGCACGTGGGCGATGGGGTATGTCGCGGCCATCGGGTTCGGCATCGTGTTCCTGCTGGCGGCGTCGATGTTCGGCGGGACGATCGCGGCGAGCGTCGTCGAAGAGAAGCAGACCCGCGTGGTGGAGCTGCTGATCTCGGCCATCCCCGTGCGTGCGCTGATGGCCGGCAAGGTGATCGGCAACACGATCCTGGCGATGGCGCAGATCCTCATCCTCGCCGCCATCGCGGTGATCGGGCTGACCGTGACGGGTCAGTCGGCCCTGCTCCAGGGCCTGGGCGCGCCGATCGCGTGGTTCGCGGTCTTCTTCCTCTTCGGCTTCATCCTGCTCGCCTCCCTGTTCGCGGCCGCGGCATCGATGGTGTCGCGCCAGGAAGACCTGGGGTCGACGACCACCCCGCTGACGATGCTCGTCATGGCGCCGTACTTCCTGGTGATCTTCTTCTTCGAGAACCCTCTGGTCCTCGGGATCATGTCGTACGTGCCGTTCTCGGCGCCGGTGGGCATGCCCATGCGCGTGTTCCTCGGCGAAGCGCAGTGGTGGGAGCCGATCCTCTCGCTCGCGATCCTGATCGCCACCTGTGCCGCCGCGATCGTGGTCGGAGCGAAGATCTATCAGAACTCGCTGCTGCGGATGGGCGCGCGCGTCAAGCTCGCCGAGGCGCTCGCGGGCTGATCCGGATCAGCGCCGCAGCGCGGCACGCCCGGCGTGACCGACGAGCGCGTCGGCGGCACGCACGAGCGCGAGGTGCGAGAGCGCCTGCGGCGTGTTTCCGGCCTGCCGCCCGGCGTGCACGTCGTATTCCTCCGACAGCAGACCCACGTCGTTCGTGACCGCGCACGCGCGGTCCATGAGCGCGGCGGCATCCTCGAGACGTCCACTGGCCGCGTACTGCTCCACGAGCCAGAAGCTGCACGCGAGGAAGGGATGCTCGTCGCCTTCGAGCCCGTCCACGCCGGACTCGGTGCGGTAGCGCATCAGGAACCCGTCGCGCATGAGGGTGCGCTCCATCTCTGCGACAGTCCCGAGCATCCGCGGGTCGTCGTGGGCGCAGTAGCCGACCTGCGGGAGCAGCAGCAGCGACGCGTCGACCTCGGTCGATCCGTAGTGCTGCACGAAGTGGCCGCGCTCGGCGTCGAAGCCGTGCGCATCGATCTCGTCGCGCGTGAGGTCGCGCAGCCGCTCCCACTCGTCGGCGTCGCCGTCGAGTCCGAACTCGCGCACGGCGCGGACGCCGCGATCGAACGCGGCCCACACCATGACGCGCGAGTGGGTGAACATCTGCGGCTCCCCGCGGATCTCCCAGATGCCCTGGTCGGAGCGCTCGCGCGTCTCGGTCACGAAGTCGATGAGCGCACGCTGGAGGGGCCACGAGAACTCGGTCTCCTCGAGCCCGGCGACACGGGCGGCCTCGAGCGCGACCATCACCTCGCCGATGACATCGGCCTGGAACTGGCCGACCGCGCCGTTGCCGACTCGCACGGGCGCGGCGCCGTCGTAGCCGGGCAGCGAGGGCATCTCCCGCTCGGCGAGGTCACGCTCGCCCGACAGCCCGTACATGATCTGCACATCGGCCGGGTCTCCCGCGACCGCGCGCAGCAGCCATCGGCGCCACCGCGCAGTCACCCCGAGGTAGCCGTGGTCGATGAGCGCCTCGAGGGTGAGCGCCGCATCGCGCAGCCACACGTAGCGGTAGTCCCAGTTGCGCGCGCCGCCGAACTGCTCGGGCAGCGACGTCGTCGCCGCAGCGACGATCCCGCCGGTGTCCTGGTGGGACAGCGCCCGCAGGACGAGCAGAGACCGGACGACCTCGCGGTGGTGCGGGCCGTCGTGCTCGATGCGCGACGCCCAGTCGGTCCACCAGTCGCGGGTGTGCACGAGCGACGCCTCGACGTCCAGGGGGGCGGGCAGGTCGGCCTCGTGCGAGGGGAACCAGGTGAGCACGATGTCGGCGGTCTGTCCGGCATCCACCGCGATCGTGCCGGTGTGCGCGTGGTCGTCGGGGCTCAGCTGCGCGCCGGTGACCAGCACCGCGTCGGGGCCGGCGATCCCCAGCACGGCGGGCGCGTCATCTGTGCCGACCTGCCGCATCCATGGCAGAGATCGGGCGTAGTCGGGGCGCAGACGCAGCTCGTGGGCGAACTCGACCCTGCCCTCGACGCCGACGATGCGGCGCACCACATCCACGCGCCCGCCGTCGACCGGCATGTACTCGTGGACCTCGGCGGTGCCGGATGCCGTCTCCCAGTGGGTGACGAGGATGAACGTGTCGCCGTCGTAGTGCCGTGAGGCGGTGGCCTGCGGGTCGGTGGGGCGCAGGCTCCAGCGTCCGTGGTCAGCATCGCCCAGCAGCGCGCCGAACACCGAGGCGGAGTCGTAGCGCGGCAGGCAGAGCCAGTCGATGGAGCCGAAGCCGGTGACGAGGGCGGCCGTTCGGCAGTTGCTGAGGAGGGCGTAGTCTTCGATCGGTGCAGGCATCGTGCCGATTCTTGCAGGATGCGGCCCGGTCGGGGAGAGTGGGCGCTGTGAGCGCACCCACCACTCTCCTCATCCTCGGCGGTTCGGGCGATCTCGCCGGCCGACTTCTCCTCCCCGCTCTGGGCCAGCTGCTGGTCCGCGAGCCGCGTCGACAGGTGAGGCTGCTGGGCGCCGGTGTCGACGACTGGGACGACGAGCGCTGGCGGGCGCGCGTCCGGGAGTCGTTCGCCACGGCCGACGCCGAGGACGCGTTCGCGTCGGTCTCGGACACGACCTACCGTAAGGCCGACATCACGGCCGCATCCGACCTCGCCGAGCTGCTGTCGCAGGCGACCGGGCGCGTGGCGCTGTACTTCGCCGTGCCGCCGCGAATCGCTGCCGCAGCGTGCGAGGCGCTGCGTGACGTCGACCTGCCGGAGGGCACGATCCTGGCACTCGAGAAGCCGTTCGGCTTCGACGAGGCGAGCGCGCACGCGCTCAACGCGACACTCGCGCAGCTGGTGCCCGAGAACCAGGTCTTCCGCGTCGACCACTTCCTGGGGCGCTCGTCGACCCTCAACCTGCTGGGCGCGCGATTCGCCAACCGCATCTTCGAGCCGGTGTGGTCGGCGCAGCACATCGAGAAGGTCATGATCCGCTTCGACGAGACTCTCGGGCTCGAGAACCGCGCGCGCTACTACGACAACGCCGGCGCCCTCACCGACATGATCCAGAGTCATCTGCTGCAGCTGCTGGCGTTCGTCGCGATGGAGACCCCGACGACGCTGCGCGAGATCGATCTGCGCGAGGCGACGACGGCGGCGCTGCGGGCCACCAAGGTGTGGGACGACAATCCGATCCGCTCCTCGCGCCGGGCACGTTACACGCGCGGCACCATCGACGGGCGTGAGCTGCCCGACTACGTCGACGAGCCCGGCGTCGACCCGTCGCACCACACCGAGACGCTCGCGGAGGCGACGTTCGAGGTGCGCAACTCGCGCTGGGCGGGTGTGCCGTTCACGCTGCGGTCGGGCAAGGCGCTCGCCGCGAACGCGCACGAGGTCGTGGTGCACTTCCGCCCCGTCCATCACCTTCCCGACGGGTTCCTCGGGCACGAGGTCGGGTCGACCCTCACCTTCTCGCTCGGCCCGGACGCGATGTCCCTGGCACTGAACGTGAACGGCCGCGAAGACCCGTTCGCGCTCTCGCGCGCCGAGATGACCGCCGACCTGGGCCTGGGCGCACTCCTGGCCTACGGCGAGGTGCTCTCGGGCATCCTCGACGGCGATGCGACCCTCGCCGTGCGCGGCGACGCGGCCGAGCACTGCTGGCGCATCGTGCAGCCGGTCCTGGATGCCTGGCGCCGCGGCGACGTGCCCCTCGAGGAGTACCCCGCCGGGTCCGAGGGACCGGCGGCCTGGTCGTGACCTCGGTTCAGGTGGGCAGGTCCCCCATGGCGCCGACGCCGATCACGTTGCCCGACGGATCCCGGAACCACGCCATGTCGGTGCCGCCGCCGAACCCGCGGGCGATGCCCTTCTCGTCGGTGGGCAGCTCGTCCTCGGCGTAGATCTTCGTCGTGACGCCGCGCCCGTTGAGGTCGTCGACCGCGGCCTCGACGTCGTCGACCGAGAAGTTGAAGACCGTGAACCCGGCGGGCTGATGATCCGGTTTCTCGTAGACGAAGACCCACCCGCCGGTGGCGAGTGAGATGCCGAACGCCGGCATCTGGTCCATCGTCTTCACGTCGAGCCCGAGTGTCTCGTCGTAGAAGGCGACCGCCTCGGCGAGATCCCGCACCGCGAAACTCGTGAACGCCTTATCTGTGGTGAACATCGCGAACCCCCGTGAACGCTTTTCCCACCTTCCAGGGTCCTCCTGGATCGGCTGTCCGTCCAGGGGGTGCGTCGCGATCCGCGTCTCAGGTCTGCGCGGGTCGCTCGACGAGGACGCCGTCGGCATCGGCCCACACATGCCGACCCGGTGTGAAGACCACACCGGCGATGGTGACGGGAATGTCACGCTGGCCCGCGCCGTCCTTCGCGCTCTTGCGCGGATTGCTGCCGAGGGCCTTGACGCCGAGCGGAAGCCCGCCGATCGCATCCCGATCGCGGATGGCTCCGTGCACGATGATGCCGGCCCACCCGTTCCTGACGGCCGCGGCAGCGATGAGGTCGCCGACGAGCGCGGACTCGAGCGCGCCGCCCCCGTCGATGACCAGCACGGCCCCGTCGCCGGGGGTCGCGAGCGTCTGCTTGACCAGCGCGTTGTCACGATGGCACCGAATCGTGCGGATCGGGCCGTGGAACGCGCGCTGCCCGCCGATGTCCTGCAGCTGCAGCGACAGCGAATCGAGCTCGTCGCCGCGTTCGTCGTAAAGGTCGGCGGTCGCGAAGGCAGTGGTCATGCGGTCGACGCTACGCGTGCGCGGGGCCGACCCCGCGGCATCCTTGCGGTGAAGAACACGCGGTGTTCGCGCATGCGGAAACCTCGGTGCGCGTCGCGCGGGGAATGATCACGCAGACTCATGACGTTGAAGGGATCAGCGGTCAACGGCGCCCGAGCACCACCCCCGATGGAAGGACCCCCATGTCTCTCGTTCAGGACCGTACCGCCGCCACCGACGCGCCCGTTCTCGACGCGATCGCCGAGCGCTGGAGCACCCGGGTCTTCGACGCGCAGACCCCGATCGACGAGGCTGCGCTGGCGAGCGCGCTCGAAGCCGCCCGCTGGGCGCCGTCGGCGAACAACTCCCAGCCGTGGCGGTTCATCGTCGCCCGTCGCGGATCGGACGCCCACGCGACGCTGGTCTCGGCCCTGGGCGGCTTCAACGCGTCGTGGGCTCCCGACGCGGGCGTCCTCGTCGCGGTGCTCGTCGAGACGGCGCGCGAGGACGGCACGCCGATCCGCTGGGCCGAGTACGACGCGGGGCAGGCGGCGGCGTTCTTCAGTCTGCAGGCGCATGCGCACGGCCTTCACACCCACCAGATGGCGGGCTTCGACCACCCCGCCGTCGCCGACGCGTTCGGGCTGCCGGCGTCTGTGCAGCCGCTGACGATCATCGCGCTCGGCGACCTCGGCGACCACGCCGGCGCGTCCGACGAGCTGCTCGCCCGCGAGCAGGCCCCGCGGGTGCGGCGCCCCCTCGCCGAGTCCGTGATCCTGGACGCCTGAGCGCCGCGCGGCACGCCCGCTTCGTGGCGGCGGCGGTCAGCCGTCGGCGCCGCCGGACGCGGGCGGGTTCAGATCGGGATGCAGCGCGGTGAACAGCGAATAGGTCTCGCCGTCGGCATCCGGCCCGCGATCCTTGAACTCCTGCGCGAGCTCGGCGAGCCGGCGCCCCAGCTCGTCACGATGCGCGGCATTGAGCTTGAGCCCCAGCCACGTGGTGTCGATCTCGTCCGGGTCGACGCCCTGGATCTGCTGCAGGAAGGTCTCGACGAGCACTCCGGATGCCCCGGGGATCGGCGTGCGCCACGACAGTCCGGTCGCGCGGTACGGGATCTCTCGCGCCCCCTGCGCGCCGGCACGTTCGGCATCGGCCGCGAGGAATCCGGTCTGCGTCAGCGTGCGGACATGATGCAGCATCGTCCCCGGGTTGACCCCGAGCAGCTCGGCGAG
>JAUHYM010000104.1 GCA_030426515.1 Actinomycetes bacterium | reverse complement strand
GTGGAGGTGAGTGTGCCGTGCGCATCCTGATCTGCGAGGACTCCGTCCTGCTGCGCGAGGGCATCGCCCGACTGTTCGAGGATGCCGGGCACGAGGTGTCCGCCGCGCTCCCCGACGCGACCGGCCTCGACGAGGCCATCGCCGCCGAACTGCCCGACCTCTGCGTCCTCGACGTGCGGCTGCCCCCCACCCACGTGGACGAGGGCATCCGTGCCGCCCTGGCGCTGCGCGCCGACAAGCCCGACCTGCCGATCCTCGTGCTCTCGCAGTACGTCGAGGAGCGCTACGCCAGCGAGCTGCTCGCCGGCCGCGGCGGCGGGCTCGGGTACCTGCTCAAGGACCGCGTCGCCGACGTCGCCGAGTTCGTCGAGACCGCCGAGGCGATCGCGGGCGGCGCCACCGTCTTCGACCCCGAGGTCGTCGCACAGCTGCTGGGGCGCCGTGCCCGCGATGAGCGGATGCAGCGCCTCACCGACCGCGAATCCACCGTCCTCGCACTGATCGCCGAGGGCAAGTCCAACCAGGCGATCGCCAAGACGCTGTTCATCAGCGAAGGCAGCGTCGAAAAGCACATCACCGCCGTCTTCTCCAAGCTCGATCTCGAGCAGGACGAGACCGGCAACCGCCGCGTGCTCGCCGCACTCGCGCACATCGCGCACGGCGGCACCACCCCGACTGGAGACCTCCGATGAGCACTGTCCCTCCTCCCGCCCCGCCCGCACCCGAAGCGCCGGCCGCGGCATCCGCCGCGCCGGACCCTCAGCCGCCGGCGCGCGCCTCCTCCCGGGTGATCGCGATCCTCGCGATCGTCTGCGGCGGCGTCATCGCCCTCGGCACCGTCGGGTTCGCCGCGGCCTCCACCATCACCGTGGCCTCCGCCTCCACCACCTCGCATTCGGCGCCGGTGACCGGTGTCACCCAGCTGCAGGTCGACCAGGGCTTCGGGTCGCTGCGAGTCGAGTTCGCCGATGTGCGCGAGGCCGAGCTCGAGGTGACCTCGACGTTCGGCGGCGAGGGCTGGCAGCTCGAACGCAACGGCAGCACGCTGTCGGTGTCGAGCCCGGACTGGCGGTTCGGGTTCGGCTGGGCGCGCGGCGACGTCGATGCCGTGCTGACCCTGCCGGACCGACTCGAAGGGATCGACGCCGACCTCGGCCTCGGCGCGGGCGAGATGATCGTGCGCGGCGCGTTCGACGACCTGCAGGTCGAGGTGGGCGCCGGCAGCGTGGATGTCGCAGGCTCCGCCTCGACCGCGCAGATCGGCCTGGCCGCCGGCGCCGCCGACCTGGTGCTCGACGGCGTCGAGACCGCCGACCTCCAGGTCAGCGCCGGCCAGCTGGACGGCGAGCTGACCGGCACACAGCCCGACGAGATCACGATCGATGTGAGCGCGGGCGGTCTGCACCTGGTCGTCCCCGCGGGGCGGTACGAGGTGAGCAGCGACGTCTCGGCCGGTGAGTTCGACAACCGCATCGGGTCGGTCCCCGGCGCCCGCAGCACGATCGACGTGCAGGTCTCGGCCGGCCAGGTCGTCCTCGAGAGCGAGTAGGCGGAGCGCGCACCGGTGAATGCGCACATGCGGTGCGTCTGCGGCGGAAACGATCGCCGCAGACGCACCGAACCACCGCGCCGCATGATCACGACGCCGGATGCAAGACTGAGACCCCTATGATCACCGCATCGGACGACCGACACACCTGGACGGCGCGCGCCATCCGGCTGCTCGAGGCCGATGCCAACCGCAGCGCCGACACCCACCTGCACGTCTTCCCCCTCCCCGAGGAGTGGGGGATCGACCTGTACCTCAAGGACGAGTCGGTCCACCCGACCGGGTCGCTGAAGCATCGGCTGGCCCGCTCGCTCATCCTCTACGCCCTGGTCAACGGCGAGGTCGGCCCCGACACAACTCTGGTCGAGGCGTCCTCGGGCTCGACCGCTGTGAGCGAGGCGTACTTCGCCCGCATGCTGGGACTCGCGTTCGTGACCGTCGTGCCCCGCTCCACCAGCCCCGAGAAGATCGAGCTCATCGAGTTCTACGGCGGCACCTGCCACTATGTCGACGAGCCGCTCGAGGTGTACGCCGAGGCCGAGCGCGTCGCCCGTGACTGCGGCGGACACTACCTCGACCAGTTCACATTCGCCGAGCGCGCGACGGACTGGCGGGGCAACAACAACATCGCCGAGAGCGTGTTCAGCCAGCTGGAGATGGAACGGCATCCGGTGCCGAGCTGGGTCGTCGTCGGCGCGGGCACCGGCGGGACATCGGCCACGTTCGGGCGGTACGTCCGGTACCGGTGCCACCCCACCCGCATCGCCGTCGTCGACCCCGAGGGGTCGGCGTTCTACGAAGCGTGGCGCACCGGCGACCGCGCGGTGACCACCGGCTGCCGCTCCCGCATCGAGGGCATCGGACGGCCGCGGGTCGAGCCGTCGTTCGTCGACGGGGTGATCGACGAGATGATCTCGGTGCCCGACGCCGCCTCGATCGCCGCGGTCCGGATGCTGCGCGATCGCACCGCGCACTGGGCGGGCGGATCCACCGGCACGAACCTGGTCGGCGCCTTCCAGCTGATCGCCAGGATGCGGCGCGAGGGTCGCACCGGCAGCGTCGTCACCCTCATCTGCGACAGCGGTGTCCGCTACGCGCACACGTACTACGACGATCAGTGGGTCGCGGCGCAGGGCTTCGATCTCGCCCCGCACCGCGCGCAGCTCGACCGGTTCCTCGCGACGGGGGAGTGGACGCCCTGAGGGTGCGGCAGACGGTCAGGCGGTGACGGATGCCGCGCCGGCGGCGAACCCGTCGGCGTAGGCCTCTTCGTGGCCGCGGGCGAACATGTCGCGCTCGGCCGGCCGCACGATCGATCGGGCGCCGGGCAGGTCGAGGTCGCCGACGAGGTCGCCGCGGCCGCGGACGACGGCCACCGGCATCCGCGACGCCTTGCCCTTGACGAGGTCGGTCGCCGCCGCCAGCTCGTCGGCCACGCACGGCTGGGTCACCACGAGCTCCCGGCCCTCGGCGTCGGTCTTGCCGCGCAGGTCCTCGAAGACGTTGACGCCGGCGGCGCCGATCGCGGCGTCGGTCTGCCCTTCGCGCCACGCGCGCCCCAGGGTGTCCGAGACGATCACCCCGACATGCGCGCCGGTGTGCAGGCGCAGGGCGGTCGCGATCTCCCGTGCCGAGGCATCCGGATCCTCCGGCAGCAGGAGCACCGTGCCCTCGGGGGTGTTCGACGCGTCGACCCCCGCCGCCGCCGCGACGATCCCCAGCCGGTTCTCGACGATCCGCGTGGTGTGCCCGGTCGGGCTCGTGCGCGAGGCGACCAGGCGCACCGTCTCGGCGGTGATGGCGTCTTCGCGGTCGTCGGCGCGGATGATCCGCCCCTCTGCCTTCGAGACGATCTTCGAGGTGACGACCAGGATGTCGCCGTCGCGCAGCTCCCCACCTGCGGCATCTGCGATCATCGCGCCGAGGTCGGCGCCAGGGGTGATCTCGGGCAGGCCGTGCAGCGGCCAGATCGTCAGAGCGGGCATACGTCCAGTCTGGGGGATGCCGCCGCGCGACCGAACACGCTGGGCGTCAGCCGCGCGTGCCCGACGCGGGTGTCAGCGGGTGAAGCGGACCTCGGTGAGCGTCTCGCCCAGGAAGGGCTCGGTGTGCGTCGCGCCATCCAGGCTGAAGCCGTTGCGCGTGTAGAACCGGTGCGCGCGAGGGTTGTCCTCGGCGACCCAGAGGTACAGGGGCTCGTCGGGCTCGACAGCGGCGTCGAACAGCTTCTGTCCGATGCCGGTGCCGTGCCAGGCGTCCAGCAGGTAGATGAAGTACAGCTCGCGGGCGCGCGGGGCGTCCCGGTCGCGGGCGGGACCGGAGCCGACGAAGCCGACGATCTCGCCGTCGACGAGCGCCGCGCTCATCTTGAAGTCCGGGCCCTGGACCGCCCAGTGGGTCCACAGCTCGGCGAGCCGCTTGGGGGACACCTTCTCGAGTGCGGCCTTGGAGATCAGGTGGTCGTAGGTCTCGTGCCAGCACGTGGCGTGCACGCGCCCGAGGGCTTCGGCATCCACATCCCGCACTGGACGGACGACGATGTCAGTCTGCAGTTCGGTGTCCATGCGGCAGACTCTACGCCGCTGTCGGCGTAGGGCGAAATCGGGGTGAGAGGGGTGTCGGGGAGGGAGCCATCCCTGTGGAATCCTGCCCCTCGATGAGGACCCTGGGGCCCTCCCCGACACCCGACGCGTGTACCCGAAACACGGCGCCTGACGGGTGGCATCGCGCTCTGCCCGGTCCGTCTGGGAATCCGGAGCCGGGGTGAGAGCGCCGATGCACGCCGTACCGACGACGCTACGTGCGTTCGCGAATATCGGCGTGGGGGTTGACAGTGATGTGCTGCCCGACTAAACAGCCCCGTCGGGGTGATCGGGCTCGGGGACGACGGTGAGCCCCGCCGGCGAGTTTGCCGACTTGGTGAGGGCCTCGATCCACGCCGGGTTCAGGCGCGGCGTGCGGCCGCCGAAGTACTCGAACGCGAGGGGGATGCTGGGGCTCAGCCACACCGAGGTGCGACCCAGGCCGCTGCGCATCGGGTCGGTCCAGGTGAACGCGAACTGCTCGCCGCGCCGCAGCTTCGACCAGATCACCGCCTGAAGGTGCGCGAGCACCCGGTCGTCCAGCGCGACGGTGAGCTTCGAGTCGTAGGTGAGCGTTCCCATCAGCCTCAGCGTATCCGGTGAGGGCGCGCGATCGCGGCGATCCTGGCGGGCGAAACGTGGATTATACAGATCTCATGAAGATTCGTCAGGTGTTGCACCGAGGCCTGCGGGGGCGTCACGCTGACAGGGTGAATCTTCCCGCCACCCTTCTGCGCGACCTGCCCGGCGCGCTCGGCAGCGGGCAGCTGATGGTCGAGTACCAGCCGCTGTTCGACCTGAGCGCCCCCGAGGTGCCGGTCGGTGTGCCGGTCGCCGTCGAAGCGCTGTGCCGCTGGCAGCATCCCGAACTCGGCGTCCTGGGTCCCGACCGCTTCATCCCGATCGCCGAGGAGGCGGGGCTGCTCGACGAGCTCGACCGCGAGGTGCTCGCGCGCGCCGGCGCGCAGGTGCGGCGGTGGCAGCAGGACGGCCACGGTGCTCTCGGGCTGTCGGTGAACGCATCGCCCACCCGGTGGAGTGAAGGGTTCGTCGACGCCATCACCACGACGGCGGACGAGGCGGGCCTGCGTCGTGGCACTCTCGTCGTCGAGGTCACCGAGACGCCCGCACCGCAGGTCACGGCGGCGATGATCGACTCACTGCCGCGGCTGCACGAGTCGGGCGTCGCCGTCTCGATCGATGATTTCGGCGCCGGTGACACGACGATCGAGATGCTCGATGGCCTCGCGATCGACGAGGTGAAGGTGGATCGCTCGCTCACGCAGCGCAGCGATGCGGATGCCGACCGGGAGGTCACCGCCCTCGTGCGCATGGCGTTCCGGGAGGGCTGGCGCGTCGTCGCCGAGGGCATCGAGACCGTCGCCGACCTGACCCGCGCGCGTGCGCGAGGATGCGACCGCGGTCAGGGCTTCCTGTGGGCGCGGCCGATGGGCGCGGCGGCGCTGGGGCGGCTGCTCGCCCCTTCTCGGTGAGGGGCGACGCGACGCTAGAGGTCGTCGTGGGTGGCGCTCTCCGCCGCCTCGGACGCGCCGTCGCCGACCTCGATCTGGGTCCAGGTCACGGGCATCCCCGGCGAGAACAGGATGTCGATGCCCGGGCCGCCGCGCAGGGGCGGGATATTGACGTACCCGCCGCCGCCCTTGACCGCGTCGAGGATCTTCGTCTTCAGCTCGGTCACAGGGTCGGGGAGGAAGTAGTCCCGTCCGTCGACGGTGAGTCGGTGCACGATCGCCACGCCCACAGCCTAGCCCCCTGGCATCCATCGGTCGTCGGATCGGCCTAGATATCCCAGGGGCGTAAGTTGTCAAGCGGCGAGGGCGTGGCGATGTGCCCAGGCGATGGTTTCGTCGTAGCGGGTGCGGTGGCGGAGGCAGCCGTCGAGGATCCCGACGAGCCGGTTCGACAGCGCTCGTAGCGCAGCGTGGTGGGTGGCTCCCGCGGTGCGGTGCGCGTCGTAGAACGCTCGAGCGCCTGGTGACGTGCTGAGTGCGCAGAACGCCTGCTGGTGCACGGTGTCTGCGAGGCGTCTGTTGCGGGCGTAGCGGGCCAGGACCACTCGGCGGGTGCCGGATGCGCGGGTGATGGGGCTGGTGCCGGCGTAGTTCCGGCGCGCTCTCGCGTCGGCGAACCGGTCGGGGTCGTCTCCGAACTCGGCGAGCACCCTCGCGCCGAGCACCGTCCCCAGGCCTGGCTGGCTGGTGATGATCTCAGCGTCCGGGTGCCGACCAAAACACGACTCGACCTCCGCTTCCAGCGCAGCGACCTGACCGGTCATCGCGGCCAGCACCGTCACGATCGCGGTGACCCCGGCGCCGTAGGCGGCCGCAACCGGACCAGACAACTCGAGCTGCTCGGACCGGAGATCGGCGAGGATCTCGACGGCGCGGTGCTCGAGATTGCGTTGTCGTCCCGCCCGGCGAAGCACCGCGATCAGCCGGGTTCGGGTCAGCGCCCGCCCGGCGGCCGGAGTCGGGGCGGCGGCGAGGACTGCCAGGGCGTCTCGTCCGGCGAGGTCGTCGCTGAACGCGGTCAACGCGGCAGGGTAGAACTCCCGCAGCATCGACCGCAGCTGGTTGGCCTGCCGCTGCTTCGACCAGATCATGGTCTGATGCGTCCTCGCCAACGCTTTCACAGCCTCGGCGAGGTCGCTGTCGCCGGTCGCAGGCCGGTGGTGATCACGGTCGGTGCGGACGATCTCCGCGAGCACGTGCGCGTCCCCCGGGTCGCTCTTCGCACCCGAGGTCGAGTGCCGCTGACGATACCGGGCCGACTGCTGCGGGTTGATCGGATACACCGTGTACCCGGCCGCGATCAGAGCCTGCACCCACCCGCCCCGATCGGTCTCGATCCCCACGACCACCACGCTCGGATCGTCGGCGTCACCCAGATGATCCGCGATCAGCGCATGCAACCGCGCCAGCCCCGCCACACCCTCCGGGCAGTCGACGACGGGCCAGCACCACGCCCTGCCCATCCTGCAGTTCGATGTCGTGATGGGCCTCCGCCCAGTCATCACCGAGGAACAACATCGTCCCGGCTCCCTTCATGAACCTGATCAATGCTCGTCCCGGAGAAAGCTCGCAGCGTCCTAACGGTTCAGTGCTCGAAGCACGTCATCCCAGCAGCCATCACGGCTTCCTCACCAACCAGCGAGGGCACGATCTAGGCCTAGACCTCATGACGGCGTCAGGATCGGCGAGTGCTCACTCGCTGGTGGACTTGGACACCACACTGGCCCACCCGGGCCACGTGATGCACCCCCATTAGGATCGAGCGCGTGGGCACTCTGCATTACGGCGCACCCTCGGTGGGCTTCCCGATCGACGACCGCGCGCTCGCGCACCTCGAGCTCGTCATCGTGGCGAAGCTGCGGCGGCGCGAGGGCTTCGCGTTCGCGGTGACCGATGACGCGGGCATCCGCCAGGCGGTGTGGCTTTCGGATGCGGCGACCCTGCGGTTCGAGTACGACGGGCCGATGCCCGACATCAATCGTCAGTGGCTGCAGGAGCTCGCGGACGCCGCGAATGCGCCCGCCGGTCTCAAGATCCTTCCCGAACCCGAGAAGTCCTCACGCTGACAGGCGGCCGCGCCCCGCGCGCTTCGCGCGGTACATCGCGGCATCGGCCTCATCGAGCAGATCGCGGGCGGCGTCGCGCGCCGGTCCCGCCACCACTCCCGCCGAGGCGGTCACTGCGACGATGGTCTCGGCGACCACGATCGGCTCGCCCAGCGCCTCGAGCGCCCGATCGGCGACGCCCTGTGCGGCGGCGCCCGAGGTGTCGCTCAGGACGATGAGGAACTCGTCGCCCCCGAGGCGGGCGACGACATCCGTCGCGCGCGCACACGCGGCGAGTCGGCGTCCCACCGCGGTGAGCACGGCGTCGCCGGTCTCGTGACCGTGGCGGTCGTTCACGAGCTTGAAGTCGTCGAGGTCGAGGAAGATCAGTGCCACGTCGCCGTCGGCGTCGGCCAGACTCGCGAGGTGGTCGTCGAGGTAGCGGCGGTTGTGGAGCCCCGTCAGCGGATCGTGGTGGGCGAGCTCGGCGAGCTCGGCGTCACGGCGGCGGGCGAGGGCCTCGCGGATCGCCTCGGCCAGATCCCGCGCATCGCGCTCGTGCACTCCCCACGGGGTGCTGCGGCCGACGACGCTCTCGCGCCACGCCGAGAACGAGCGCCGCGGTGAGAGCGGGTCGGCGCGGTTGGCGGCCGACTGGTCGCCGAGCCAGACGACCTCGCGGGTGACGTCGCCGCGGAAGAACGTCAGCGCATCGCCGTCATCAGACAGCGGGACCGTCAGGAGGCCTGCGACCCCGGGCATCGCGGCGGCGAGATCCGGGCGCTGCT
>JAUHYM010000103.1 GCA_030426515.1 Actinomycetes bacterium | reverse complement strand
GCTTGGCGGGCGGGAACGGCGCGTCGTAGGCCGAGACCCGCAGCACCGGGGACTCGAGCGCGAAGAACGCCCGCTCCATGACGGTCGCCGCGATCTCGGAGCCGAGGCTGGTGAACCCCGAGGCCTCCTGCGCGACGACGCAGCGACCGGTACGGCGCACCGAGTCGAGCAGCGGGCCGTAGTCCACCGGCGAGAGCGAGCGCAGGTCGACGACCTCGCAGCTCGTGCCCTCGGCCTCGGCCAACGACGCCGCCTGCAGCAGGGTCGTCACCATCGCACCGTGGCCGACGAGCGTGACATCGGTGCCGCGACGCACGACCCGCGAGGCGTGCAGCGGCAGCGCCCGTGCGTCGAGGTCGACCTCGCCCTTCTGCCAGTAGCGGCTCTTGGGCTCCATGAAGATGACCGGGTCGGGCGAGGCGATCGCGTCCTGGATCATCCAGTACGCGTCGTTCGGCGTCGACGGGCTGACGACCTTCAGGCCCGGAGTGTGGGTGAAGTACGCCTCGGGGCTCTCCTGGTGGTGCTCGACGGCGCCGATGTGCCCGCCGTACGGGATCCGGATGACGACCGGCATCTGCAGCCCGCCCTCGTGCCGGTTGGTGAGCTTGGCCAGCTGCGAGGTGATCTGATCGAACGCCGGGAACACGAACCCGTCGAACTGGATCTCGCACACCGGGCGGAACCCGGCCATCGCCAGGCCGATCGCGGTGCCGACGATTCCGGACTCGGCGAGGGGAGTGTCGATGACACGGCGGGACCCGAACTCGGCCTGCAGTCCCTCGGTGACGCGGAACACGCCACCCAGCGGGCCGATGTCCTCCCCCATCAGCAGCACCCGGTCGCTGTCGGCGAGCGCCTTGCGGAGCCCGAGGTTCATCGCCCGCACGAACGGCATCGTGACCGTTCCCGAGGTCGGCGGGGTGGGCGCAGGCTTCGCCGCAGCGGGGGCGGGGGATGCCGCGGGGGCGGCGTCCCCCTGGGTGGTGGCCTGGTCGGTGGTGGCCCGGTCGGCGGCCTGGTCGGTGGTGGTGTCAGTCACGGTGCCCCCTCGTCGAAGGATGCCTCGTAGGCGCCGAACCACGCCTTCTCCTGCTGCAGGAGCGCGTCGGGTTCGGAGTAGACGTGGTCGAACATCACGTCGGTCGACAGACCACCGAGCTCCAGGGTGCGTCGCCGCACGTCCTCGGCGACATCCGCCGCCTCGGCCTCGACGTCGGCGAACAGCGCCTCGCCGGCACCGCGGTGCTCGAGGTACGCACGCATGCGGGCGATCGGGTCCCGCCGCTTCCAGGCCGCCTCCTCGTCGGAGGTGCGGTACTTGGTCGGGTCGTCGCTCGTGGTGTGCGCACCCATCCGGTAGGTGACCGCCTCGATCGCCTGGGGGCCGCCACCGGCGCGCGCCTCGTCGAGGGCGAGCAGACTCACCGCATAGCTGGCGAGCACGTCGTTGCCGTCGACCTGCACACTCGGGATGCCGTAGCCCTCGCCGCGCTTGTACAGCGGGGCCTTGGACTGGGTGGCCACCGGGACGGAGATCGCCCACTGGTTGTTCTGCAGGAAGAACACCTCGGGGGTGTTGTAGCTGGCGGCGAAGACCATCGACTCGTGGACATCGCCCTGGCTGGAGGCGCCGTCGCCGTAGTACACGATGACGGCCTCGTCACGGTCGACATCCCCGGTGCCGCAGCGGCCGTCGAACACGAGCCCCATGCCGAAGCCCGTGGCGTGGAGGGTCTGCGCGCCGAGCACGAGCGTGTAGAGCCGAGTGTTGCCGTTCTTGGGGTCGGCCGGATCCCAGCCACCGTGGGTGAGACCGCGCATGAGCCGGATGATGTCGATCGGGTCGACACCGCGGATGCGGGTCACGACGTGTTCGCGGTACGAGGGGAACACGTGGTCCTGCGGCCGGGTCGCACGCACCGAGCCGACCTGCGCGGCCTCCTGCCCGAGGCTCGGCGGCCACAGGGCCAATTGCCCCTGCCGCTGCAGGTTGGTGGCCTGCTGGTCGAAGGCGCGGATCACCGCCATGTCGCGGTAGAACTGTTCGAGCGTCGCGTCGTCGAGCGCATCGATGACCGGCAGGTAGCGCTCTGCCGCCGCCGTGGGGGCGATTCGTCCCTCGGCGGTCAGCACGCGCACGAGGGCGGGGTCGTCCGGCGGAGTCACGATCTCTACGCTAACGCCCGCCCCGGGTGCCCCTCTGGGAGGGTTCCGACAACGGATGCAGCGATCTGTGCGACGTGTGCCACAGATTCCTCCTCGCCGACCGAGATCCGCACCCCGTCACCCGCGAACGGGCGCACGATGAGGCCCGCCTCGTCGAACGCGGCCGCGACCGCGAGGGTCTCCTCGCCCGTGGGCAGCCACACGAAGTTGCCCTGCGCCTCGGGCACCCGCCACCCGGCCTCGCGCAGCTGGGCGGCGAGGCGGTCTCGGCGCTCTGCGACGACCGCCACCCGCTCTCGCAGCTCGCTCTCGACGTCCAGGCTCGCCAGCGCCGCCGCGACCGCCTGGCCCGTCACCGACAGCGGGATCGCGGTCGAGCGTGCGGCATCGAGCACCCGGGGGTGGCCCAGGGCGTAGCCGACGCGCAGGCCCGCCAGCCCGAACGCCTTCGAGAAGGTGCGCAGCACCACGACGTTCGGATGCCGGATCGCGAGCACGCGCATGCCGTCGACGGCATCGGGGTCGGTGACGAACTCGGCGTACGCCTCGTCGAGCACGATCAGGATGTCGGAGGGGACGGCGGCGGCGAAACGCTCGAACGCCGCCTGGGTCACCACGGGGCCGGTGGGGTTGTTCGGGCTGCACACGATGATCACCCGGGTGCGCGCGGTGACCGCAGCCGCCATCGCATCGAGATCGTGCTCATGGTCGGCGGTGAGGGGCACTTCCACCGAGCGGGCGCCGGCGACCACCGACAGCCAGGGGTAGGCCTCGAACGAGCGCCACGCGTAGATGACCTCGTCACCGGGTTCGCAGGTGGCCTGCACCAGCTGCGCGAGGATCGACACGCTGCCGGCGGCGACGTGCACCTCGTCGACGTCGACGCCATACCGGGCGGCGAGGCGCTCGCGCAGGCTGCCGGCGGTGGCATCCGGGTAGCGGTTGAACGCGCCGGCCGCCGCGACCGCCTCGGTCACGCCCGGCAGCGGGTCGAACGGATTCTCGTTGCTCGACAGCTTGAACGCGTCGGATCCGGCCTGGCGACCCTGCTTGTAGGGCGGCAGCGCGGCGATGTCGGCGCGCACACGCACCGGGAAGTCGGAGGGCTCGGTCACCCGCATGAGTCTACGGACTGCGCCCGCGCGCGCGGGCGGATCCTGCGGCGTCGTCACCCGCACAGCGCACGGCCGCGTGGCAGACTGGCCGCACTATGGGCTTTCTCATTCGCGTCGTCGTCAACGCCTTCGCCATCTGGGTCGTCACGCTGATCCCCGCGCTCCAGGTGTCGGTGATCGCCTTTCCCCCCGGCGAGACGCTGCAGCTGGTGCTCACGCTGCTGATCGTCGCGGCGATCTTCGCGCTGGTGAACACCATCATCGGCACCGTCATCAAGGTGCTCGCGTTCCCCATCTACATCCTCACCCTCGGCCTGATAGGGCTGATCATCAACGCGTTCCTGCTGTGGCTCACCGGCTGGATCACCGAGTTCTGGGACTGGGGTCTGCGGGTCGAGAGCTTCTGGTGGGGTGTGGTCGCGGCGATCATCATCGCGCTGATCAACTGGGTGTTCGGCCTCATCCTGCGCCCCCAGAAGAAGCGGGACTGAGGCCGCGCCGCCGGCCGGTGCGCTCGGCGGTATCCGGCGGCCCGTCGCCGGGACCGGTGTCGACGCGCTCGGCGCCGAAGGCGAAGACCTCGACCTCGACCGCCTCGTCCAGCTCGGCGAACACGGCGTTCACCGACGCCACCCGCGGGTCGGTGGACTCGTCGATCATCGCGGCAGTCTGGGTGTACTCCACGATCCCGTGCGCGGGCATCGACAGCTCGGCGGCGCCGGAAGGCGGATGCGCTTCGCGCTCGGCGACGAAGCTGCCCGGCGCCCCCACCGGGTCGAGGTGCCCGCCACCAGCCAGCGCCGCCACCGGGTCGTCGGTGTGGCGGATCCCGACCGCCAGCGTCCCTGACCCCAGGTCGGCCTCGACCGGCGACCCGTACGTGACGAGCGTGCGGGTGTCGTAGCCGCCCTCGGCGGCCAGGTGGGTGGCGACCATGGCGCCCTGCGAGTGACCGAAGGCGTGGACGACGTCGCCCGGCTGCGCGCCCGCCGCCTCGAGTGCCTGCAGCGTCGCCTGATACGACGCCGACCGACGACCGGTGTAGAGCTCGACGTTCGAGCGCGCGTCCCACGCCTCGGCGCCGCCCGCGCCGACCGCGCGCGTGCCGGCGACGTACACCGCGAACCGCCGGGTGCCATCGGGCATGGCGTACCGCTCGACGCGCACCCGGGTCTGCGCGTCGGCGGGGATCCGTGCGGCGGCGCCGGCAAGCCCCGTCGGCGCCGAGGCGGAGCCGGACCTGCCGACCGGGTGCACCGCGACAGCGGGGGCGGGGCCAGACAGCCGCGCGTCCTTCGGGACGCGGCCGAAGCCGCCGACACCGACCACAGCCGCGGCGGTGAGGATGCCGCCGCCCAGAGCGACTCCGCCGATCACCCCCGCCTCGGGCCCGAACACGCCGCCGAGGTCCTGCCCCGTCTCGGTGGCCTGCCGCACGAGGTGGGCCGGCCACATCACCGCACGCTCGGCCTCGGCCTGGCGGGCGGCGGTCATCGCGTCGGGGAACTCCTGCTGCAGTGTGGCGCGTCGCGCATCGATCGCGCGGGCCGTGTCGAGGTCACCGGCGAGCACGGCCGCGAGATGCGCGGCGTTCAGGTCGACCATCTCGTACACCGCGGCGGCGTCGCGCAGACGTGCGGCGATGGTGCCCGCCCGCTCGACCGCGTCGCACAGACGGCGATGCACCGCCCCCAGGGTCGCGGCGGCGTCCACCGCCTGTCCGCACTCGAACAGCAGCGTCATCTGCAGCGGACCGATCCGCTCGGCCATCGCGGCCAGGTCCACCCCGGTGCGCTCGAACCGCTTCGCCGCGTGACGGAGCGTCTCGGTGTCGACGGCGACCGCACCGCCCGCGCGGATCTCGACGTCGCTCACCCGCACGCCCCGAGGGGGTGCGCGGCGCGAGCGTGCGCCTGCCAGGTCAGGGCGATCGCCGCCTCGAGCGGGCACTGCAGGCTCGACACGGCGCCGGCCCACTCCTCCGCCTCGTCGAAGAAGCCCGCTGAGGCGGACGCCTGCCAGTCGACGCCCGCGGCGACCTGCCGGGCCTGCACGACGAGCTCCTCAAGCGCCTCGCGCGCGACCGCCAGCTCGCGGGCGATCACCGCGAGCCGCGCGGATGCCTGGGCGTCGACCGCCTCGCACGCGAATCCCGTCAGCATCCCCCCAGCGTGACGGCCCGCACAGCGCTGCGCCGGGGGCGGGGGCACGATGTGTGCGTAACCCGCCTCCGGCGCAGCCTGTGGAGGAACGGAGGCCGCGCGAGGTCCGCGCGGCGGCCCGTGTCAGCTCATCGTGCGCGCGCCCTTCGGCCCGACCGTCACGACGACCTCGCGCTCGGCCGTGTTGCCCCACTCGTCCGTGACCTCGACGACGATCGTGTACACCGCGCCGTTGGCCGCGACGACCTCGAACGTGGTGTCGCCGGTCGGCGTGATGGCCGCCTTCTTCGAGCCGGTCGCCGACGTGTCCACCAGGACGACCGTGTCGACCTCGGACGTGTCGGTCACGGTGAGCTCGATCGTCTTCACCTTGTTGTTGGGCGGGAACACGACCTCGGGCGACACCGTGACCTCGGGGGCGGTGCGGTCGAGGATCAGCCCGACGATCACCGGGTCGTGGTCACTCGACCGGTACGGGTCCGGAGCGAACAGGGCGTCCTGCGCATCCTGCTTGAACGAGGTGTCGTAGTCGATGAGGCTGGGCTCGTCGGCGTTGATCTTCCACACCGCCGCACCCGCGACATCCGCCACGAGCGCCTCGCCGGCCATCGCGTAGTCGAGGTAGCCGAGCTGCCCGTCGAACACGTACGAGTACGCCTCCTCACCCTCGTACTGCGCGACCAGGTCGGTGTACCCGGCAGCCTCGAGGGCCACGATCGGGTCTTCCTTGTCGTACGAGTTGAGGTCGCCGATGATGAGCTCGCGCCCGGCACCCTGTCCGGTCGGGTCGCCGGCCAGCCAGTCGGCCATCGCCAGCGCGGCGTCGGTGCGCACCTCGTTGCAGTTGCCCTGGCCGTCCGGGTCGGTCGGGTCGCCGACATCCGCGCACGACGAGCCCTTCGACTTCAGGTGGTTGACGACCACGGTGACCTCGCCGCCCGAGGGGTCGGCGAAGGTCTGCGCCAGCGCAGGGCGGTTCTTCTCGTCGAGCCAGCGCGCGTCGACCTCCTCGGTCAGCAGCGCGAACTCGCCCACCGGCGACACCGCGGCGGTCTTGTAGACCAGCGCGGTGGTGATCGCGTCGGTGCCGACGACACCCGTCGGGATGAAGTCGTACACCTCGCCGCCGACGGCGTCGTTGAGCGCGTCCGTCAGGGTCGCGACGGCCGTGTTCGGCTCGACACCGTAGTCCCCGAAGGTCTGCACACCGCTGTTCTCGATCTCGACGAGACCGAACACGTCGGCGTCGATCTCGGCGAGCGCGGCGACGATCTTCGCCTGCTGACGCGCGAGCTCCTCCTCGGAGTCGGCACCGCGGGTGTAGTCGTCGTCGTTCGAGTTCGTCGGCGTCGGGTCGATCGTCGTGAAGTAGTTGAGCACGTTGAAGCTCGCCACGGTCACGTTGCCGCCCACCTCGGGCACCTCGGGGCGCGGGTTGGCCTGCGTGAACGTCGCCCCCTGCGTCGGCTGGATCGCCCACGTCGAGAAGCGGTAGTCCAGGATGCCGGTGGCATCGGTCACCAGGTCACCGCCGCGGAACGTGTTCTCGAGCGTGAACTCCTCGCCGTTGGGGTGGACCGCCGGGTCGGGGTTCTGGCTGCCGCGCCCGTCGTCGATCGTGATCCGCTCGGCGAGATTCTCTGCGAGCAGCGCCTCGGCCTCGGCCGACCCCGGCTCGAAGATGGCGGTGGGCTGGAACTGACGCTCGGTGCCGACCACGATCTGCCCGAAGCGCCCGAAGTTGAAGTACTCGAGGATCGCGAGGTCCTGAGGCAGCGTGACGCGCATGCCCTCGACCGCTTCGCGCTCCTCTTCGGTCAGCGGCAGCGTGAGCTCGACCGGCTCGGGCAGCGCGGCACCGGTGTCGCACACCACGATGTCGCCCGGGGTGATCTCGGTGAGGCCGAAGTACTCGGTGACCTCACCGGTGACGGTGACGACGTCGCCTTCGCTCACCTCGGTCTCGCTGTAGACGAAGATGCCGTCGGAGGTGGCGGGGTCGCCGTCACCGGCATCCTGCAGGTAGAACCCCTCGAAGCCGGGCTGGAAGTCTCCGACCACCGTGCCGCGCACCGTGACGGTCTCTCCGTCGACGGGGGATGCCGCGCCGGAGCCCTGCACCGACCCGATGGTCACGGCCGTCGTGTCGCAGGTGGTCTCGCCGCCGTCGCCGGGGTCGCCGCCGTCGCCGGGGTCGCCGCCGTCGCCGGGGTCGGTCGGACCGCAGTCGGAGACGTGCGAGCCCAGGCCGTCGAAGGTGTTCTGCGGGAACCCGGTCCACTCGACCGAGGGGTCGAACGTGTCGCTCGGGTCCGTGTCGCCGACGCACACGGAGGCGTTGCGGCGGATCGTGTTGTCCTGCGTCGAGGTGTCGCCGGCGCCCCACTGGCTCCCCGGATCGAAGCCGATCTGGCCGATCACATCGAGGAGCGTGTCGCCCTTGGCGAGCGCGACGGTGTCGTCGCCATTCCACAGGCTCGCGTTGGTGGTCTGGTCGGCGTAGGCCGCCAGATCCTCATCAGCGAAGACGTACGTGCCGCCCGCCGCGATGGAACCGGTCAACGCAAAGCTCGACGCGCTCGTCGACCCGTTGAAGTAGACGCGCAGGGCATAGTCGCCGGCGTCGAGGTCGATGGCCGCGTCGGTCGGGTTGTAGATCTCGACCGCCTTGTTGAAGCTCGAGCCCTCGACGTACTCGCTGAGGAAGGGCTCCGTCGGATCGGCGGCGGTGGCTGCCGATGGGGCGGCGACGAGGCCGGTGGCGACGAGCCCCGCGGCGAGCGCGGTGGCGATGAGTGGGCGGACAGGTTGTGGCACGACAGCCTCCATCTCGAACAGCACAGACTCCGCTGACGCTACGGGTCATCCGGTGATGAGGGAATGGCCTCCGTGTGACGAACACATGAAATCCGTCTCATGAGGGGCTGTTCAGCGCACCCCCGGCGGGCCAGAATGGTGCGCATGGCCGCGCACCCGGGCGATCCTTTCCGTGTCGCGTTCGTCTGCACCGGCAACATCTGCCGCTCGCCGATGGCGGAAGTGGTGTTCCGCGATCTCGCCGATCGCGCCGGTGTC
>JAUHYM010000102.1 GCA_030426515.1 Actinomycetes bacterium | reverse complement strand
CCGCCGTCGCCAGCGGCACGTGGGTGGGGATCGGGGTGCTGAGCACCGCGATGTCGAGGTCCGCCCGCGCGACCATCGTCAGCGCGTCGTCGAACACCCCGACCTCGTCGGGCACCTCTCCCCCGCCGCGCGGATCGGCGACGGCGACCAGCGCCACCCCGCGCAGCGCGAGCGCGGCATCCACATGTCCGCGCCCATGCCCGTGGACGCCGGCGATGCCGACCCGCAGCGGTCGCGCCGCGCTCACCAGCCGGCCTGGGCGCGCAGTGCGGGCAGACGCTGCTCGACCGCATCCGCGGTGTGCAGCACCTCGTCGACGACGAAGGCCGACAGCTCGAGGTCGAGCGCGCCCCCCTCGGCGAGACGCCGCGGCTCGTCCCACGCGACCGAGGGGCCCGCGCCGAGGTACTCGGCGTAGCGGACGAACCAGGGCAGCTCGTCCTCGCCCTGGACGAGGATCGTCGTGGTCCCGCGCTCGGGGAAGGTGAAGGCCAGCCACGGGGTGCTCGCTCCGTGCACGTCGCGCTCGGTGGTGCCGGCGGGGCTGAACACGCGGGCGATGTCGGGAGCGAACCGCCAGAAGATGCCGCCGTAGCCGGCGCCGTCACGGCCGTTCGTGGCGGGCGAGCCGAACGTGATGGCATCCAGTGTGGCTTTCAGGTGACTGCGCCAGCGCAGCGCCCAGCCGCCCTCGATCTCGGCGCTGCGCAGCTCGCGCACCTCGACCAGCTGACTGACGCCGTACTGGTCGACCCAGCTGAGCTTCTCGCGCAGCGTGTCGCCGTCCATCTGCAGGTCGTCGCGGCGCTGCCGGCCATGATTGGCGACCATCGTCGACCCCTGCCCGCGCACGTAGGTGCGGCCACCCCAGTAGTTCGTGCCGTTGACGTCGGCGATCGCCAGGCTCACGCCCAGGTGGTGCGGGTGGTCGGTGGGCTCGGTGACCGACAGCGGGGTGCCGCCGCGCGAGATCACGCTGTTCAGGAACGGTCGCGGAGAGAGCACCGAGTCGACCGTCGTGCCCTCCTCGTACTGCGCGACGACCGTGTCTCCCAGGCGCAGCACGGGGCGCGCGGGGCCGACCCAGCCGCTGGCGTGCGACGCCGGGCCCGAGCTGTCCCGCGGGATCAGCACCGGGCGGTAGAAGAGGGGATGCTGCGCGGAGTCGCCGTCGATCGCCTGACGCATGCGGTTCCAGGCCTGCCTTCCGATTTCGATGCGGGGTACGGACATGGTGGTCAGCGGGGGCGCGGCGAACCGCGACTGCGGGATGTCGTCGATGCCGACGATCGACAGCTGGTCGGGCACCTCGACGCCCACCTCGCGCAGACGCGACATGAGGCCCAGCGCGACGAGGTCGTTGAACGCGATGACCGCCGTGGCACCGGTCTCGAGGATCTCGTCGGCGGCGTCGTATCCGCCCTCCATGCTGGAGCCCGCCGATACCGTGAGGATCTCGACATCCGGGTTCTCGCGGGTGAACTCCCCCAGTCCCCGCGCGCGCTGCTCATTGGCGTAGCTGAGCGCGGGGCCGGCGGCGTACGCGATGCGGCGGTGCCCGAAGCCCACCAGGTGCGCGCCGAGCTCTTTCACGGCGGTGACGTAGTCGACCGTGAGCTGCGGGGCGGCATCCCCGCCGACGTCCCGGTTGACGACGACGGCGGGCTGGGTGCGGGCGATCAGCTCGCGCAGCTGCCCGTCGGGCATGCGGGGCGAGACCAGGACGAGCGCGTCGCACTTGCTGCGCGCCTCCGCAGCGATCTCGGCCTCGACATCGGCCGCCTCGGCGCTGTCGGCGACGAGGACGCGGTAGCCGTCCCGCGCCGCGGCGAGGGTGAGCCCCTTCAGCACGCCCTGGAACATGGGGTTCTCGAGGTCGGGCACCAGCAGCGCGATCGTGTGGCTGCGGCCGCGCACCAGGCTCCGGGCCGCCTCGCTCGGCGAGTAGTTCAGCTCGGCGACGGCACGGTTGACCTTGGCGACGATCGCCGGATCGACCGTCGCGACGCCGTTGAGCACGCGCGAGACCGATGCCTGCGAGACGCCGGCGTACTGAGCGACCTGCGCCATCGTGATCGGACGCGGGGTGACGTCGACCATGGCGGACCTCCTGGTGTGATTCTCGCGGATGCGGGCGGCGGGTGGGATGAGGCGGGGCGGGGTTTCCCCCGGCGGCTCCCCTGGCGGGGGCCGCCCAGGGTCGGATCCCTCATCACATCGATCCGACCCCGGACGGGGTGTGAGGCCCGGGCGGGCCGCCGTCGGATCCGACGGCCTGCCCGGGGTGACCGGGGTTCCGGTCAGATGGCGGCGTCGTCGAGCGCGGTCTGCAACTCGTCGATGAAGCTGTCCGCCGCCTCTTCGGGCGTCATCTCTCCGAACATCACCTGCTCGGTGTGGCGCTGGACAATCTCGACCAGCACGCCGCCGCCCGGGGGCGTGGCCGGCGGTGCGTCCCCGACGATCGGCTCGAGGTCGTTGAGGAACTCGACCGCCGCCTGGTTGGCCTCGTCGAGGCTCGGGGTGATGTACTCGCGCATCTCCTGGTTGGCGGGCACACCGCGCTCGGCCAGCAGCAGGTCGGCGGCCGCCTCGCTGTTGGCGAGCCAGTCCACGAACAGCGCCGCCTCGGCGGGGTGCTCGGTCTGCGACGAGACCGACCAGAACATCGACGGCTTGTAGTAGGCCGAGTCGTTCTCGAAGGCGCTCGGCGGGCGCAGCGTCACGAGGTTCTGACCGCTGGCCTCGCGCAGCGCCGACACCTGGTTGGTCCACCAGGGCCCGAACACCGCCTCGTTGGTCGCGATGAACGACTCGGACAGACCGCCCGCGGCACGCTCGATCGTCGCCTCCGCCGACGGGGTCGCTCCCGCCTCCAGCGCGTCGACCTGCTGCTGCCAGTAGGCGGCGAGCGTCTCGGGCGAGGCGGTGACCTCACCCGAGCCATCGGTGGCGAACAGCTCCTCGCCGTTCTGGCGCAGGTAGATGATCATTCCCGCGTCGGTGAAGCCACCGGTCTCGGTGCCGTACACCTCGCCGCCGGTGGCCTCGGTGATCTCGGCCGACAGCGTGAACAGGTCGTCCCAGGTCCACGTCTCGTCGTCGGGAACCTCGATGCCCAGCTCGTCGAGCAGGTCGAGGTTGGTCATGTACGTGTAGGCGTTCATGCCCACCGGGATCGCGTACTGGGTGCCGTCGAGTGCCCCGGTCCCGAGGATCGCGCCGGGGAAGGCGGAGGTGTCGAGTGCGTCTCCCAGCGTGCCGAGGTCGAGCAGCACGCCGTTGACCGCGTAGGTCGACATCTGCTTCTCGTCCATCTGGATGATGTCGGGGATCTCACCCGCGGCCACCGAGGTCTGCAGCTTGTCCCAGTAGCCGCCCCAGTCCGTGTACTGCGGCTCGATCGTGATGTTCGGGTTCTCCTCCTCGAACGCGGCGATCAGCTCCTCGGTGATCTCGTGGCGGACGTCGTTGCCCCACCAGGTGAAGCTGAGGGTGACGGGCTCATCCGACAGCTCGGGCTCGTCGCCGGAGGACGAGCCTGCGCATGCCGTCAGCGCGAGCGTCGTCGCTGCGCCGACTGCCGCGAGGGTGACCCAGCGCGGTGCGGTTCGGTTGCTTCGCATGTCTTGCATCCTTTCGACCGGAGTCGTTGTATTCGTGTGGTGCGTGTGATGAGGACGCATCCGGGTGGATTCGTGATTGTTCAGGCGACGGCTTCGTCACTTGATCCCTGTGGTCGCGATCCCCTTGACGAGGAACTTCTGACCGAACAGGAAGACGAGGAAGATGGGGACCAGGGCCACGACGCTCATCGCGAACATCTCCGCGTAGTTGGTCGCGCTCTCGGCATCCTGGAATGCCGAGAGAGCCAGGGGCACGGTGTACAGCTCGGGCTTGGTCAGGTAGATCAGCTGGGCGAAGAAGTCGTTCCACGTCCAGATGAAGGTGAAGATCGCGGCGGTGGCCAGGGCCGGCACCATCAGCGGCAGGATGATCTGCAGGAAGATGCGCGGATGCCCCGCCCCGTCGATGCGGGCCGCCTCATCCAGTTCACGCGGGATGCCGCGGATGAACTGGACCATGAGGAACACGAAGAACGCGTCGGTCGCCAGCAGCTTCGGCACGATCAGCGGCAGGAACGTGTTCACCCAGCCGAGCTCCGAGAACAGGATGTACTGCGGCACGATGATCACGTGGATCGGCAGCATGATGCTCAGCAGCATGATCGCGAACCACCAGCGCTTGCCGGCGAACTCCAGCCGGGCGAACGCGTACGCCGCCATCGCGCACGACACCAGGTTGCCGATGATCGAGCCGAGCACGACCAGGACGCTGTTGAGCAGGTACACGCCGAACGGGAAGCTCAGCGCGTTCCACCCCTCGATGTAGTTCGACAACTCTAAGCTGTCGGGGATGATGCCCGGCGTGCGGAAGATCTCCTCGTTGGGCCGCAGCGAGCTGACCACCATCCAGATCACCGGATACAGCATCAGCAGCGCACCGGCGATGAGCAGGACATGCCGGATGATGCTGGTCGCCGGCTGGCGGAACGGGTTGGGGCGCTTTCGCGTGGCGGGCTTGCCGGTGACGATCGCCTCGGTCGAGACATCCATGGTCGCGGTCATGGGCCGGTCCTCAATCCTGGTCATCGTAGAAAACCCAGTACTTGCTGGTCCAGAAGGCCAGCGCGGTCAGTGCGGCGACGATCAGCAGCAGCACCCAGGCCATCGCCGAGGCGTACCCCATCTGCAGGTTCGCGAAGCCGCGGTTGTAGAGGTAGAGCGTGTAGAACAGCGTGGAATCGACCGGTCCCCCCGAGCCCCCGGACACGATGTAGGCCTGGGTGAAGGACTGGAACGCGCCGATGATCTGCAGCACGAGGTTGAAGAAGATGATCGGCGTGAGCATCGGGATCGTGATCTTGAACAGCTGCTGCATGCGGCTCGCGCCGTCGACCGACGCGGCCTCGTAGTACATCGTCGGGATCTGCCGGAGCCCGGCGAGGAAGATCACCATCGGCGACCCGAACGTCCACACGTTGAGGATCATCAGTGTTCCGAGCGCGGTGTCGGGGTTGGAGATCCACCCCTGCCCTTCGATGCCGAACCAGCCGAGCACGACGTTGACGAGCCCGTCGACACCGAAGATCTGGCGCCACAGCAGCGCGATCGCCACGCTCGAGCCGAGCAGGGACGGCAGGTAGAACGCCGAGCGGTAGAAGGCCAGGCCCCGCATGCCGCGGTCGAGCACGAGCGCCAGGAACAGGGCGACCGCGAGCTGGATCGGCACCGAGACGAACACGTACGTGAAGGTCACCTCGAGCGAGGTGTGCAGCCGCTCGTCCTCGAGCATCTTGATGTAGTTGTCGAAGCCGGTGAACCGCGGCGGGCTCAGCAGGTTGTACCGCGTGAACGACAGGATGAACGACGCGACCATCGGGCCGATCGTCACCAGGCCCAGGCCGATGAACCACGGCAGGAGGAACGCGTAGGCGGCCTTGTTCTGCTTCTTGCCCTTGCTCTGTGCGCCCTTGAGCTTGCCGAGCTCGCCGATGGCACTCATGCGTCGGCCTTCACGGTGTGGGGGCGGTGCAACGTTGTCACCGAGGTCCTCCGGTCATCTGCGTCGATGTGAGAAAGCGCATTCTGGAATGCGCTTTCTTGTCTAACAGAGCGGATGCCGGTGTGCAACCTTTTCCCGAGAATTCCGGCAATGCTCGTTACCGGACTGTGAGAAAGCGCGTTCTGGGGAGCGCATTCTCACCCGGCCTCACCGCGTGCTGCGATCTCCTCGGCGGCGCTCCGCCCGCGACGATGCCCGGACACGACGAAGGCCCGGATGCCGCAGCATCCGGGCCTTCGTGAAGGAGCGTGATTACTTGAGGGTAACCGTCGCGCCGGCCTCTTCGAGCGAAGCCTTCGCCTTCTCGGCGGTCTCCTTGTTCGCGCCCTCGAGCACGGCCTTCGGAGCACCGTCGACGAGACCCTTGGCCTCGCCCAGGCCCAGGCTGGTCAGCTCGCGCACGACCTTGATGACCTGGATCTTCTTGTCGCCGGCAGCCTCGAGGACGACGTCGAACTCGTCCTTCTCCTCAGCAGCCTCCTCGGCGCCACCGGCACCGCCGGCAGCGGGAGCAGCGGCGACCGCGACCGGAGCCGCAGCGGTGACCTCGAAGGTCTCCTCGAACTTCTTGACGAACTCGCTGAGCTCGATGAGGGTGAGCTCCTTGAACGCGTCGAGCAGCTCCTCAGTGGTGAGCTTTGCCATTGTGTTTCTCCTTGGTTGGGTGTGTGTGCTTTTTGCCGCGGCCTGGATCAGGCAGCGGACTCCTGCTTCTCGCGCAGCGCGTCGACGGCACGTGCGGCCTGCGACAGCGGAGCGTTGAACATGTAGGCAGCGCCGAACAGCGACGCCTTCATCGCGCCGGCGAGCTTCGCCAGCAGAACCTCACGGCTCTCCAGGTCGGCGAGCTTCTCGACCTCGTCAGCGCTCAGCGGGGCACCATCGAAGTACCCGCCCTTGATCACGAGAAGAGGATTAGCCTTGGCGAAGGCACGCAGTCCCTTCGCGACGGTGACCGGGTCACCGTGCACGAACGCGATGGCCGACGGACCCTTCAGGTCGTCGTCCAGCGACGTGATCCCCGCGTTGTTCGCGGCGATCTTGGTCAGCGTGTTCTTCACCACGGCGTATTCCGCGTCCTGACGGATGCTGTTGCGCAGCTCCTTGAGCTGGGCAACCGTCAGACCGCGGTACTCGGTCAGCAGAACGGCGGTCGAGTCCTCGAAATTCTTCGTGAGCTCGGCGACCGATGCTTCCTTCTGCGCCATGGCCACTCCTTGTGTCTACGAGACGTCCGCGCGGTGGCGGGGACGCCGGCCTCCGGCATCCGGCCATCAGATCTGGGCACACAATGAGAAAAGCTCCGGCGCAAGCGCACGGAGCTCTGTCGTCCCGGAACCGGGAGAATCGTTCGTGACACCTGCGCGGGCCCCTGCATCGCAGAGCTTCGATCTTCGTGAACTTGCGCACACGACGATGACCGGCGGTCTTCGGCTAAGAGAACTCTACGCCACCCGACCCCCGTCGCCAAATCGGGCCGGGGCCGACGCCGCAGCATCCCCACCCGATCTCCTCCCCTCGCCGCGGGAACCCCCGGCCGCCCAGGGAACACCCGGTCGCCCAGGGAACACCCGGTCGCCCAGGGAACACCCGGTCGCCCAGGGAACACCCCAGCGGCGTGGACAGCGTGTGCCTTCGGCGGCAGGCTGTGCCCTCGCCGCCGGCCTCCCCGAGGTTCCCGGTGCGCGGCTACGCAGGCGGGCGGATGCCGAACGCGGCGAGGCGCGCTCCGAGCGCAGCCGGCGAGCCGATGTGCTCATCGCCCCAGCGCGCGAAGCGCTCCTGCGAGAGCCCGCGAATCCAGTCTTCACGCTGTTTCTCGGCGAGGAGGATATCGTCGAGCGGGCGCCCCTGCCTGATCGCCTCGTCGACGTATTTGGTCTTGCCGTCGAACTCACCCAGGGCCCGAGCGTCGGGAAGCCGGAAGTCGACGAAGTAGTCACCGCCGCCGGGAGCGCCGAAACGCACCTGCAGCTCTGGGGGAGCGAACCCGAGCCGCGCCAGCTGCAGCCTGCTCACGCTCTCACCAGGCAACTCCGCACGACCGTCGGCGAACGCGACGACCCGCCGGCCGGCGCGGACACCACGTGAGCCACGAGCCCGCCCGAGCCGCTCCGCCAGCTCCTCCCGCCAGACCGCGCGGGCGTCACGATCCCACACCCGTCCTCGCACGGCCATCTGACGCTCCGCGGCGTCCGCGAGGGCCACAGCGGCGTCGGTCGGCAGAAGGCGGGCCAGGTCGATCACCGTCCGCCCCAGCGATGTGCAGAGGACGCCTCCCCGCCGCACGACGTCTCCGTCCGGCAACGCCGCGGTATGGCGGAGGATGTCGGGCGAGCTCGAGTTCCGGCGCGGTCGCGTCATCGTGATGTGCACCCGGCGCGGCGCGACCCGATACAGCGGCAGACCCCAGAGCACGGCGGCGGAGGTATGCGACATCACCACGGTCGACCTCGCATCGCGCACCGCGGCGACGACGTGCGCGAGGTGTCGACCCTCGGGCCAGAGCTCGCGCCATTCCGCCGCCTCCATGTACCAGCCCCGCCGGATGCTCTTCAGCGATCGTGCGGCGACCGCGGCCGCGATCGACCGCTCCGTCCAGCCCTCCGCCATCAGCTGCCCTCGGGACCGGAGGACCGGCGAGACATCGTCCACCCCCACAGCGCGCTTCATGCGACCATCCGACCGCGGCGGGCGCGCCTCGCCCACCGGGGTCGGTCGCGATGGGGAGAAGCGGTGCCTGTGGAGGAGCGGGCGACACGGGATGCCGCCGGTCGAACCGGCGCCCAGTGCGCGTCACCCTGGCCCCGCACGGCGCCTGGTGCGCGTCACCCCGCCCCGCACGGCGCCCCGGAGCCCGCGCCCTCTCCCCCGAGACCCCGACCGCGAGGGAACACGTTCTCGCCGAGGGCACACCCTCCGCGCGCCGACAGCGTGTGCCC
>JAUHYM010000101.1 GCA_030426515.1 Actinomycetes bacterium | reverse complement strand
CGGCCTGAACATGCTGGCACTGTGGATGATCGGACGGATCCTCGAGCCGATGCTCGGCCATGGCCGCTTCCTCGCGCTGTACCTGATCAGCGGGGTCGGCGGATTCGTCTTCGTCTCGCTCATCGCGTTCTCCACACCGGTCGTCGGCGCGAGCGGGGCGATCTTCGGACTGCTCGGCGCGCTGCTGGTCATCGGCCGCCACATCGGCGCCGACCTCACCGGCATCCTCATCGTGCTCGGGATCAACCTGGTGATCGGGTTCCTGCCCGGATTCCAGATCTCCTGGCAGGCGCACGTGGGGGGACTTCTGGCCGGAGCGCTGGTCGGCTTCATCTACGCGCGCACGCGCGCACCCCGCCATCGCGGCATCCAGCTCGCGCTGCTCGTGGCGCTGTGCATCGGCCTGCTGCTCCTGCTGCTGATCCCCGCGGTCGTCTACGGCTGAGCAGCCGCCGCACGCACCAACGCCCCCGCCGAAGCGGGGGCGTTTCTGTCTGTCAGGGGAAAGTTATCCACAGGCTCATCCACAGGTGGGGATGAATCACACCGGTGTAATTCACATGTGGAGACACCTGTGTACAGCGGGGGGAGCGCCCATCGTCAGCGCCACCTCGTGGTCATCAGGAACCCGATGAACGCGATGCCGAAGCCGATGATCAGGTTCCACGCCCCGATGCCGGGGATCGGGAACTGCATGCTGCTGAGGTAGAACACCAGGACCCACACCAGTCCGAGCAGCATGAAGCCGATCATGACGGGCTTGAACCACACCGGGTTCGGGGCCTCTTCGCGCTCACCGTCGACGACGCGGTCGTCATCCTTCTCGGAACGTGCCATGCGGTCCATTCTACGGGGGTGCGGCCGTGCACCCGCAGAGCTCGCCCCGTCGTGGCTGACTAAACTCACGGTGTGAGCGAGACGGCGACACGGCGGCGCGCGGGCGGAGGCGCGACGGTCTTCGGCGTTCTCGGAGAGATCCTCATCACCATCGGCGTCCTCGTGCTGCTGTACGTCGTGTGGCAGCTGTGGGTCGGCGACGCGATCCAGGGGGCGCAGAACAACGCGGCCGGGGCGGAGCTCTCGCAGGAGTGGGAGGCGCTTCCGGCGCCGGAGCCCACGCCGGTCGAGGGGCAGCCCGAGGAGGAGCCGGCCGAGGTCGAGCCGATCGTCGCCGAGGAGCCGGGGGACGGTGAGCGCTTCGGGGTCATGTGGATTCCCCGGTTCGGCGCCGACTACGCCGTGCCGATGGCGGGCGGGGTCAGCCGTGCGGTCACCCTCGACCCGATCGGCATCGGCCACTACCCCGGTACGGCGATGCCCGGTGAGGTCGGGAACGTCGCCGTCGCCGCACACCGCACCACCTACGGGGCGCCCTTCCACCGCATCGCCGAGCTGCAGGTGGGCGACGCGATCGTGATCGAGACCGAAGACGGCTGGTACACCTACCGGTTCCGCACTCTCGAGTACGTCACCCCGACCCAGGTGGAGGTGATCCAGTCGGTGCCGCAGGTCTCGGAGACGCCCGACGGCGAAAGGTACCTGACGATGACGAGCTGCTCGCCGATGTTCTCCCTCGCCGAGCGGATCGTCGCGTACTCGGTGTTCGACTCCTTCCAGCCCCGCGCCGACGGTCCCCCGGCGACCCTCGAGACGGAGGCCTGATGTACGCGGCGCTGTGGCGAGTCCTTCCCGGCCCGTGGTGGGTGCGGCTGCTCATTCTGCTCGTGCTCGTGGCCGCCGTGCTCTACGGCCTCTTCTTCTTCGCGTTCCCGTGGGTCAGCGAGATCGTGAACCCGCAGGAGGTCACGGTCGAATGACCGCGGTCCTCGTGGTCGACAACCACGACAGCTTCGTCCACACGCTCATCGGGTACCTGCACGAGCTCGGAGCCGCCACGACGATGGTCGAGGCCGACGACGTGCAGGATGTCGAACGACTCGTGCGGGATGCGGCGGCGATCCTCATCTCCCCCGGCCCCGGAACACCCGCGGCAGCCGGGCGATCGGTCGCGATCGTCGAGGAGGCGGCGCGCAGCGGCACCCCCGTGCTGGGGGTGTGCCTCGGGCACCAGGCGATCGCCGAGGCGTTCGGCGCCGCCGTCGGCCATGCGCCCGAGCTCATGCACGGGATGACCAGCGCGGTGCACCACGACGGCGGCGGCCTGTTCGCCGGCATCCCCTCCCCCGTGACCGTCGGGCGCTACCACTCGCTGGCGGTCGCGCCGGAGTCGGTGACCGACGACCTGCAGGTCACCTCCCGCACCGCGGGCGGTGTGATCATGAGCCTCGCGCACCGGACGCTGCCGATCGTCGGGATCCAGTTCCACCCCGAATCGGTGCTCACCGATCACGGGTACCGGATGCTGGCGAACTGGCTGCTCACGCTCGATCCGACCGACGGCGCCGACGCCGTGGCACGCAGCGCCACGCTCAGCCCGCTCGTCACGCCCCGCTGATCGGCGGGCGGCGTCCGGCAGCCGACATCCCGTCGGTCAGGAGCCGGAGCACACCGTCAGCTGGATGGTCGAGTGCACCTCGGTCTCGCCGGGCGGGATCGACTGCGCGGTCACCACGGCTGGGTCGACCGCCTGGCAGGAGGGATCCTCGATCGGCTCCACCGACAGCTGGAACTCGTCGGACTCCAGCTCGCGGGTGGCCGCATCGAGGGTGAACCCGCGGTAGTCCTTGACGATGACGCGCCCGGTCGCGACCACCAGGTCGACCGAGGTTCCGCGGGTGACCTCGTCGCCCTCGGAGGGGGAGGACGAGATCACCGTGCCGGCCGACAGAGCGGGGTCGTTCTGCTGCGAGACCGTGCCGAGGACGAGCTCGGCGGACGAGAGCGCGGACCGCGCGTCGCCTTCGCTCAGCCCCTCCAGGGTGGGGATCGCGACAAGCTCCTCGCCCGCAGAGACGTAGACGGTGATCTCCTCGCCGGGGTTCACCGACTCGCCGGCCTCGGGATCGGTGCGGATGACGAGATCCTCGGCGACGTCCTTGTCGGGCTCGTCGACCCGGAACGCCAGCAGGTCCTGTTCCTCGAGGGTCGACACGGCGCGCTCGTACGTCATCTCGGAGACGTCCGGGACGATGCGGGCGTCGCTCGGGACCTCTTCGGTGGGCTGGATGGTGAGAACCCAGAACAGCACCGAGATCAGGAGCACGGCCAGGAGGGCCACACCCGCCCAGATCCAGGCGACCGGTGGCCCCGCCTGCGTGCGCACCGCCGTGTCGTCGGTGCTGAGCTGGCGCAGCGAGCGCGCCGTCTCCTGCGCCTGGCGCGGATTGGGACCGTACAGCTCGCTGGTCAGCGCGCTGACCTGACGCTTGGTCGGCGCGCGCCCGTCGATCGTCGCGTCCAGCGACTCGCGGAAGCCGGCGGCATCCTGGAACCGCTGGAACGGGTCCTTCGCCAGGGCCCGCAGCACGATCGCGTCGAGGCTGCGCGGCACCTCGGCGTTGAGCTCGGACGGAGTCGTGGGCGTCTCGCTCACGTGCTGGTAGGCGACGGCGACCGGGGAGTCGCCGCGGAACGGCTGGCGCCCGGTGAGCAGCTCGTACAGCACGACACCCGTCGAGTACAGATCCGCGCGCGCGTCGACCGCCTCGCCCTTGGCCTGCTCGGGAGAGAAGTACGCGGCGGTGCCGATGATCGAAGTGGTCTCGGCGACCGTGGACGACGAGTCCGACACCGCGCGCGCGATGCCGAAGTCCATCACCTTGATCTGGCCGGCATCGGTGAGCATCACGTTGCCGGGCTTGATGTCGCGGTGCACGACACCGGCACGGTGCGAGTACTCCAGCGCCTCGAGGATGCCGTCGACGTAGCGGACCGCATCGTCGACCGGAACCGGTCCGTCGTCGATCAGGTCCTTGAGCAGGCGCCCCTTGACGAGCTCCATGACGATGAACGGCACGGCGCGCGGAGTGCCATCCGGCGCGGTCTCGGTGTCCTCCCCCGCGTCGTACACCCGCACGATGGAGGGGTGCGACATGCGCGAGGCGGCCTGCGCCTCGAGACGGAAGCGGGTGCGGAACGCACTGTCGCCGGCGAGGTCACGGCGCAGCAGCTTGATCGCGACATCCCGGCCGAGTGTCTCGTCGTACCCGCGGAAGACGCTGGCCATGCCGCCGCGGCCGATGAGTTCGCCGACACGATAGCGTCCCGCCAATACACGCGGCTCAGTCGTCACGGACACTCCCTGGGTCGAACAGAGCCCAGCCTAACGGACGACCTCGGGCACCGACCGCGGTCAGGCACGCAGGCGACCCGATCCCCGCGCGGCGGCGTCGATCAGGGCGAGGCAGGAGCCGCGATGATCGCGACGTCCATCGGCGGCGACGACCCCGAGTCGCGGTCGCCACAGGTGGCGATGTAGGTCGCGCTCACATTCTGCCCGACCACACCGGTGTCGACGGTGATCTCGGCCTGCCGGACCGTCGGGCCGAAGCTCGGACCCGGCTCGCTGCCGGTGAACGTCGCGTTCTCGAGGGTCACGGTGTACGAGCTGAGCGTTCCGGTGCCCGACGGGCACGAGAAGTTCTCCCAGTTCAGCTGGACGACCGCGCCCTCCTCGACCTGCGATACGGGGTTGCCCGCGTCGGTGATCGTCGGGGCGTTCGCCGGCGCGCCGACCGCGACGACGTCGCCGTAGGTGGTCACGGTGACCTGGGTGCCAGGGTCGAGCAGGCCGGTCGGGTCGAAGAAGTACACCAGCCCGACCTCGTCGTCCGACGCCGCCGCGTTGCCGACCTGGCACGAGGCGACGAGGTCGTTGTCCTCGAGGATCGCGCGCGCGCCGTCGCACGTCTGCCCGTTGAGCCCCAGCGCGCCGACGTCGACCCGCGGGTCCTCGGTGGGCGTGGGGGTCGGTGTGGGCGTCGGCGTCTGGGTCTGCGTCGGCGTCGGTGTGGGTGTCGGGTCGGGCTCGGGCGAGTTCGCGAACAGCGCCCACAGCGTGCCGCCCAGGATCAGCAGCAGCAGGACGATGAGCGCGATGAGCGGCCACGTCCAGGGGCTGCGCTTCTTCTTGGCGGGCTCCTCCTCGACCGGCTCGTCGCCGGGCGTCGCCGCCAGCGGCGCGGTGGCGGGCATCACGCGTGTCGCGTCGTCGGAACCCCCGGATGTCAGCAGCTGGGTGACCTCGTCGACGGCGACGGCTCCCGCCCCGATGGCCGGGACGACGGCGACCGCGGTCGCGAGATCTCCGCGGCGCAGCGCGGTGGCGGCCTTCGCGACGGTCGCGGCCGACGCCGGACGGTCGTCCGGCTTCTTCGCGATCATCGCCATGATCAGGTTCTGGACCGGCTCGGCGACCGTCGGCGGCAGCGGCGGGGGCTGCTCGTTGATCTGCGCCATGGCGATCGCGACCTGCGACTCGCCGGTGAAGGGACGCTTGCCCGCGACGGACTCGTAGGCGACGATGCCCAGCGAGTAGATGTCGGTTGCCGGCGACGCCGGGTGGCCGGAGGCCTGCTCCGGCGAGAGGTACTGGACGGTGCCCATCACCTGGCCGGTGGCCGTCAGCGGCACCTGATCGGCGATGCGCGCGATGCCGAAGTCGGTGATCTTCACGCGCCCGTCGGGCGTGATGAGCAGGTTGCCGGGCTTGATGTCGCGGTGCACGAGGCCGGCGGCGTGCGCGGCCTGCAGTGCGGCCGAGGTCTGGGCGACGACATCCAGCGTCTTGTCGGTCGAGAGCGAGCCTTCGCGCTCGAGGATCGTCGACAGGGCCTCACCGGGGACGAGCTCCATGACCAGGAACGCGCTGCCGTTCTCCTCGCCGTAGTCGAACACGCTGGCGATGCCCTCGTGGTTTACGAGCGCGGCGTGGCGCGCTTCGGCGCGGAACCGCTCGAGGAACCCGGGATCCCCCATGTACTCGTCCTTGAGGATCTTGATCGCCACGGTGCGGCCGATCACATGGTCGGTGGCTTCCCACACCTCGCCCATGCCGCCGACGGCGATCCGGGACTGCAACTCGTACCGCCCGCCGAACGAGACTCCCTGCGTCGGTCTCATCTGCCCAGCACCGCCTCCATGACACTCTTAGCGATGGGCGCCGCGACGGTGTTCCCCGTGCCCGACTGACCTAGCCCTCCGCCGTTCTCCACGACAACCGCCACCGCGACCTGTGGGTCGTCGGCGGGCGCGAACCCGGTGTACCACAGTGTGTACGGGTCGCCGGGTCCGTTCTCCGCCGTGCCCGTCTTTCCGGCCACGTCGATCCCGTCTATTCTTGCACCGCTCGCGACGCCGTCATTCACATTCGCGACCATCATCGTCGTCATCTCCTCGGCCAGGTCGGTCTCCAGCGCGCGGCCGAACTCGCTGCTGCTCATGTCCTCGATCACCGACAGGTCGGGCGCGATGACGCGATCGACCATGCGCGGGTTCATCACGATGCCGTCGTTGGCGATCCCCGCGGAGACCATCGCGATCTGCAGCGGCGTCGCCGTGACCTGGCCCTGGCCGAACCCGCTCAGCGCGGTCTGTGCGTCATCGAGCCCCGACGGGTACGACGAGGGCGTCGAGACCAGCGGGGTCTCGAACGACATGTTGAACCCGTACTTCTCGGCCTCTTCGCGGATCGCCTGGTCGCCGAGCTCGACAGCCAGCTCTGCGAACGGGATGTTGCAGCTCAGACGCAGCGCGTCGGCCAGCGACACCTCGTCGCCCGGGCCGCACGTGCCGCCCGAGGCGTTGCTGACGACCGACGAGGACTGCGGCAGCGTGTACTGGGCGGGGTTGGGGAGCATCGAGTCGGGGGTGTACTCGCCGGTGGCGAGCGCCGCCGAGGCGGTGACGAGCTTGAAGGTCGACCCGGGCGGGTTCAGGTCGCCGGCGATGGCGCGGTTGTAGAGCGGGTTGCCGGGATTGGCGACGAGCTCGTCGTACGCCTGGTTCGCGGCGGCCGAGTCGTGCGTGGCGAGAGTGTTGGTGTCGTAGCTGGGACTCGTCACCATCGCGAGGATGCGCCCGGTGTCGGGCTCGATCGCGATCACCGCGCCCTCGAGTCCGCCCAGCGCCTCGTAGGCTGCGCGCTGGACGGTGGAGTCCAGACTCAGCTGCACGTTCGATCCGCGAGGCGGCTGTCCCGACAGGATCCGGTCGATGCGCGCGAAGAACTGCGAGTCGGACTGGCCCGACAGCTGGGCGTTCATGGCCTGTTCGATGCCGGTCGACGCACCCAGCGCGGGGTTGATGTATCCGGTCACCGGTGCCCACATGTCGGCATCCGTGTAGATGCGCTGGAACGCGTAGACGTCGTCCGAGGGCACCGAGCGGGCGATCGCGCTCCCCCCGACGATGATCGCGCCGCGCTGCACCTCGAAGCTGTCGTACAGCGCGCGGGTGTTGCGCGGGTTCTCGCCCAGGGCCTCGGCGTGCACGACCTGGATGTAGCTGGTCGAGGCGAACAGGGCCAGGAACATCAGCAGCATGACGATGCTGAGTCGGCGCAGCTCCTTGGTCATCCGATCACCGCCCGCGGGGCCTGGCGGACGGCATCCGAGATGCGCAGCAGCAGGGCGATGATGAGCCAGTTGGCCACGAGCGAGGACCCGCCGGCGGCCAGGAACGGGGTGGTCAGGCCGGTCAGCGGGATGATGCGGGTGACGCCGCCGACCATGATGAACACCTGCAGCGCGATGGTGAACGACAGCCCGGTCGCCAGCAGCTTGCCGAAGTCGTCCTGCCCTGCCAGCCCCACCCGCACGCCGCGGCTGGTGAGGACCATGTACAGGCACAGGATGGCGAACAGGCCGACGAGGCCCAGCTCCTCACCCAGGCTCGGGATGATGTAGTCGCTCTGCGACAGCGGCGTGAGGTACGGGCGCCCCAGACCCCACCCGGTGCCGATCGCCCCGCCCTCGGCGAGACCGAAGATGCCCTGCACGAGCTGATAGCTGCCGCCGTCGCGGTCGATGACCTCGGGGTCGAAGGCGTGCAGCCAGTTCGCGAAGCGGAATCCGACGTAGGTGAGCACCTGCGCGGCGATGACCGCGCCCGCGATCGCGAGGCCGACGCCGATGACCACCCAGCTCGTCTTGCCGGTGGCCACGTACAGCATCGCCACGAACATGCCGAAGATCAGCAGCCCGGTGCCGAGGTCGCGCTGCAGCACGATGATCCCGAGCGAGATCGCCCAGATCACCAGCAGCGGGCCGAGCTCGCGCGCTCGCGGCCACGTCATGCCGAGGAACCGCGTCCCCACCGAGGTGAGGCTCTCGCGCGTGCGGACGAGGTACCCGGCGAAGAACACCGCGAGGAGGATCTTCGCGATCTCGCCCGGCTGGAACGAGAAGATGCCGACCGAGATCCACACGTCGGCGTTCGCGTCGGTGCCCAGGCCCGGGACGAACGGGAGCAGCAGGAGCACGATGGCCGCGAAGCCCGAGACGTACGTGTACCGGAACAGCACCCGGTAGTTGCGCAGCACGATCACCAGGAGGATCGCGCCGACCAGGGCGATCGCCGTCCATGCCAGCTGGCGGGTGGAGAACGCGGCCCATCCGTGCAGGTCCTCGGCGATGTCGATCCGGTAGATCATCGCGATGCCGAGCCCGGTGAGCACGGTCGCGACGGGCAGCAGGAACGGGTCGGCTCGCGGCGCGCGCAGCCGCAGCACGAGATGGAAGGCGAGGACGAGCGCGCCCAGCGCACCGCAGTAGATGAGGAACGTCCACTCGATCGTGCCGATCGCACCCAGCTGCACCAGCGCGACCGAGGCGGCGTTGATCGCGAACGCGAACAGGAGCAGCCACAGCTCGCGGTTGCGCAGGCGCTGCGGCACCCGCATCTTGCGCAGCGCCCGCACCACCGAGGTGTCGGTCTGGGGTTCGACGG
>JAUHYM010000100.1 GCA_030426515.1 Actinomycetes bacterium | reverse complement strand
CACGATCGCCGCCCGGTACGCGGGCGACGAGTGCGAGGCCATCCCGCGTGAGCCGAACCCCATCACGACGCCGTCGGCGGTGACCGTTCGGGCGTCCGGATGGTCGGCGAAGAACCATGCCGGCGGCGAGGCGGTCGGGGTGCCGAGATCCACCCGGATGCCGCCTTCGTGCAGCAGGTCCAGCAGTTCGTCCAGCCAGTCGAAGTCGAACTCGCCCTCTGCGACCTCCAGCAGCGCCCACGAGAAGATGCCGACGCTGACGAGGTTGACGCCGGCCCGCTGCATCAGCGCGACATCCTCGCGCCACGTCTCGCGCGGCCACTGCTCGGGGTTGTAGTCGCCCCCGTACGCGATGCCGTCGACGTCGGGCCACCGAATCTGGTGCGCCATCACACTCCTGTGTCTTCCGTTTGTCACAGCGGTTTCGCCGAACTTCTCCAGACCGGCGCTGTGACCGGTCCCAGTATCGCCTGCCGACAGGGCGCGGACCACACCCCGTGGCCGATTCGTTACGAACCTGTGACCGGTCCCAGGATAGAGTCGATGCTCGTGGAGCAGGGAGCCGCACCGACGCGCAAGCCGACGATCCGCGATGTCGCGGCCGCCGCCGGCGTCTCGCGCGGGACCGTGTCGCGCGTCATCAACGGCGGCCACTGGGTCTCGCCCGAGGCGCGCACCGCGGTCGAGGCGGCGATCGCCTCCACCGGCTACACCGCGAACCACGCGGCGCGGACGCTGGCCACCGGTCGGTCGAACTCGCTGGCCTTCCTGCTCACGGAGCAGCACCATCTGCTGTTCTCGGACCCGGCCTACTCGCTCCTGCTCCGCGGCGCCGCCGAGGCGCTGGCGCGCCGCGCCATGACCCTCGTGCTGCTGGTGGCAGGCACCGCGGAAGAGCGCGCCAACATCGCCAGCTACGTCAGCGCCGGCCACGTGGACGGGGTGCTGCTCATCTCGTCGCACGCGGAGGACCCGCTCGTGGGTTCCCTCATGGGCGCCGGCATCCCGGTGGTGTGCTCCGGCGAGCCACTGGGACTGGCAGGCCGGCTCTCCTCGGTGTCGGTGGACGAGAAGGGATCCGCGCGCGAGATGACGCGGCACCTCCTCGATCGCGGGCATCGACGCATCGGAATGATCGCCGGCCCGCTCGACACGCCCGGCGGACGCTACCGGCTCGACGGCTTCCGTGAGGAGCTGGGCGACCTGTTCGATCCGTCGCTGGTCGAGCAGGGCTCGTGGGGGCGCGAGTCGGGCACGGCCGCGATGGAGAGTCTGCTCGCACGCGCCACCGACCTGGATGCTGTGTTCGCGGCGTCCGACCTGATGGCGGCGGGCGCGATCGCCGCAGCCACACGGGCGGGGGTCCGCGTGCCCGACGACATCGCGGTCGTCGGCTTCGACGACTCGGGATTGGCCGCCGAGCATGAGCCGTCGATCACGACGATGCGCCAGCCGTGGCACGAGCTGAGCGAGCAGATGGTCACACTCCTGCTCGAGATCATCGAGGGCGCCGCTCCGCGCACGATCGTCCTGCCCACCGAGCTGGTCACGCGACAGAGCGGCTGAGCGAGCCTCGATAATGGTGCGATGAGCGTCCCCACCGATGAGGTCGACCGGATCGTCGCCGCGTGGACCACCCAGCGACCCGATCTCGACTTCTCTCCCCTCGAGGTGCTCTCGCGCGTCGCCCGCCTGTCACGGCACCTGGACCGGGCCCGTCGGGAGGCCTTCCGGCGCAGCGAGCTCGAGCCGTGGGAGTGGGACGTGCTGTCGGCGTTGCGGCGCGCCGGCGATCCGTTTCAGCTCAGCCCGAAGCAGCTGCTCCAGCAGACGCTGGTCTCCAGCGGCACGATGACCAATCGGATCGACCGCCTCGTCGGCCGACGGCTCGTGCGCCGAGAGTCGGATCCTGCCGACCGGCGGAGCGTGCTGGTGACCCTGACCGACGACGGCCAGCTGCGCGTGGATGCGGCCATCACCCGCCTGGTCGATGCCGAGAGCCTCCTGCTGCAGGGGCTTGCGCGCGGTGACCGCGAGCGTCTGGCAGGACTGCTGCGCAAGCTCAGCCTGGGGTTCGACGGCTGATCAGCCGATCCGCTCGGTCACCTCGAACCACGTGGCCTCGAGGTCGTCCCGCTCACTCTCCCAGGCGCCGATGCGCGCCATCTCGTCACCCAGGCGCACATAGTCGGTCTGGTCGAACTCCGCCAGAGCGGTCCGTGCGGTGGCGATCTGCTTCTCGAGGCGCTCCATGCGCCGCTCCAGCGACGACAGCTCCTTCTCGGCCGCGCGCAGGTCGGCGCCACTGAGCCCGGAGGCGGGAGCTGCGCTCTCCGCCGCTCCCGACGGGGCGGTGCGCTCGCGCTCCCGCAGCCGCAGGTACTCGTCGACCCCGCCCGGAAGGTGCCGCAGGTGACCGCCGAGAATCGCATACTGCTGATCGGTCACACGTTCGAGGAAGTACCGGTCATGCGAGACGACGATGAGCGTCCCCGGCCAGGTGTCGAGGAGGTCCTCCATCGCGGCGAGCATGTCGGTGTCGAGGTCGTTCGTCGGCTCATCCAGGATCAGGACGTTCGGCTGCTGCAGCAGGATCAGCAGCAGCTGCAGTCGACGCTTCTGACCGCCCGACAGATCCTTCACCGGCGTCGAGAGCTGAGCGCTGGCGAACCCCATCCGCTCGAGGAGCTGGCCCGGGGTCAGCTCGGTCGCCTTCGACCCCGCCCCGAACGTGTACGTCGTGCGCAGCCGCCCGATCACGACTCGCACGGGGTCGTCGAGATGCTCCTCGAGCTCGTCGAGACGCTGACTGAGGCTCGCCACCTGCACGGTCTTGCCCCTCTTGACCCGTCCGCCGGTCGGCGGCACCTCACCGGAGATGAGTCCCAGCAGCGTCGACTTTCCGGCGCCGTTGACACCCAGGACGCCGGTCCGCTCCCCCGGCGCGAGCCGCCACTCCACGTCGCGCAGGACCGTGGTGCCGTTGTATGCGACCGACGCGTCGACGAGGTCGACGACATCTTTGCCCAGCCGCGCAATGGCCAGCGACTGGAGGGCGACGGGGTCGCGGATCTCCGGAACGTCGCTGATGAGAGCGTTGGCGGCGTCGATGCGGAACTTCGGCTTCGATGTGCGGGCGGGCGCACCGCGCCGCAGCCAGGCCAGCTCCTTGCGCGCGAGGTTCTTGCGCCGCGCCTCGATCGCCGCGGCCTGCCGGTCGCGCTCGACGCGCTGGAGGATGTACGCGGCATAGCCTCCCTCGAACGGCTCGACGATCCGGTCGTGGACCTCCCAGGTCCGCGTGCAGACCTCGTCGAGGAACCATCGGTCGTGGGTCACGACCAGCAGGCCGCCGGCGCTGGCCGACCACCGTGACTTCAGATGCGCCGCCAGCCACGCGATCGCCTCGACATCGAGGTGGTTCGTGGGCTCGTCGAGGAACAGGACATCGTGGTCGCCGATCAGCAACGCCGCGAGGGCGACCCGCCGGCGCTGTCCGCCCGACAGGTCGCGCACCCCGGCATCCCAGGGGATGTCGCCGAGCAGACCGCCGATGACGTCGCGCACCCGCGCGTTCCCGGCCCACTCGTGCTCGGGGGTGTCGCCGACGACGGCGGTGGCGACCGTCTGGGCATCGTCGAGGGTGTCCCCCTGGTCCAGCACCCCGACGTGAACGCCGCCGCGCACCGTCACGCGCCCGGCGTCCGGTTGCGTGCGTCCCGCAAGCATCCGGAGCAGACTCGATTTGCCGTCGCCGTTGCGGCCGACGACGCCGATGCGGTCTCCCTCGTCGATGCCGAGCGAGACGCCGTCGAAGACGACCTTGGTGGGGAATTCCAGGTGCAGGCCCTCGGCCCCGAGTAGATGTGCCATTGTCTCCAGGCTAGGCGAGAGGGCACCCGGCTTGCTCACCCGATACCTCGGGGGGTATAGTTGCCCACGAGCGAACGGATACCCCCGAGGGTATAAGGAGGAATATGCGAGTCATCATCGTGGGCGGCGTCGCCGCCGGCATGAGCGCGGCAGCCCGCGCCCGTCGGCACGACGAGAGCGCCGAGATCATCGTGCTCGAGCGCGGACCGGAGGTGTCGTTCGCGAACTGCGGACTCCCCTACCACGTCAGCGGCGAGATCGAGAGCGCCGACGATCTGCTGCTGCACACACCCCAGACTCTGCGCGCCGCTCTGAACCTCGATGTCCGGGTGCACCACACCGTGACGGCCATCGACAGCGCGGCCCAGACCGTCACCGTCTCCTCCCCCGCCGGTACCGAGCGTCTGACGTACGACGCCCTCGTGCTCGCGCCGGGCGCGGTGGCCTTCGCCCCGCCGCTGCCCGGACTCGACTCGCCGCGGGTGCGCACCCTGCGTACCGTGGCCGACGCCGTCGCCCTGCGCGAGCGCGTGACCGGCGGGGCCCGACGCGCCACGGTCCTGGGCGCCGGCTTCATCGGCATCGAGGCCGCCGAGGCGCTGCGCCACGCCGGCCTGGAGGTCGACCTGGTGGAGCTTGCCGAACACGTCCTCCCACCCCTGGAGCGCGAGCTGGCCCACACTGTCACCACCGAACTGTCCCGACTGGGCATCACCGTGCACACCGGCGTCGGCGCGGAGCGCATCACGCACACGGATGTGACAGACACGGTGCACCTCGCTGACGGCACGGCGATCGATGCCGACATCGTCGTCCTGTCGATCGGCGTTCGCCCGGACACCGGGTTCGTCGCCGAGGCGGGCATCGACACCGTGCGCGGCGCGATCGTCGTGGACGAGCACGGCCGCACCTCGGCGCCGCACGTCTGGGCGGCGGGGGATGCCACCGCGTCGGTGGACGCGGTCACCGGCGCCGTCCGCCCCGTCGCACTCGCCGGCCCCGCCAACCGCGCGGGCCGTCTCATCGCCGATGACATCTTCGGGATGCCCGCCGGCCGTCCGATTCCCCGGCCCCTGGGCACAGCCATCGTCCGCGTCGGCGGGGTCGCCGCCGCCATGACGGGTGCCAACCGCGCGAGTCTGGACGCGGCGCGTATCCCGTATCGGACGCTCCACATCCACCCCAACCAGCACGCCGGGTACTTCCCCGGCGCTGCGGCGCTCCACATCATCGTGCACCTCGGCGACGACCAGCGGATCCTCGGTGCGCAGATCACCGGCACCGAAGGCGTCGACAAGCGCATCGACGTGCTCGCCACCGCCATGCGGGCGGGACTGACCGCGCCCGAGCTCATCGACCTGGATCTGAGCTACTCGCCGCCCTTCGGCCAGGCCAAGGACGCGATCAACATGATCGGAATGGTCGCCGAGAACGTCGAGAACGACCGGCTGCGCCTCTGGTACGCGCAGGACCTCGGCGCGGTGAGCGAGGACGCCCTGGTGCTCGACGTCCGTTCTCGGGCCGAGTTCGAGAGCGGACACATCCCCGGTTCGGTCAACATCCCGCACACGCAGCTGCGTGACCGCATCGACGAGGTCGACACCCTCGCGCAGGGCCGACCGGTCCGCGTGCTCTGCGGCGTCGGCGTCCGTGCCAACATCGCCCATCGGATCCTGGTGGGTGCAGGGTTCGACTCGGCGTCGCTCTCCGGCGGCATCCGCACGCTGCGCCAGTGGCTGGGTGCTGACGCGACACGCGTGCTGCAGACCGGCCCCGAGACCGCTCGCGAGAAGGAAGGAGTTCCCGCATGAAGATCACCGGGACCCCCGAGGAACAGGCTGCCGCTCAGAAGAGGATCGTGAACCGGCTCAAGCGCGCGCAGGGCCAGCTGGCCGGCGTGATCGCGGCGGTGGAGTCCGGAGGATCATGCCGCGACGTCGTCACGCAGCTCGCCGCCGTGACCAGTGCGCTCGATCGCGCGGGGTTCGCGATCATCGCGACCGCGATGCGCGACTGCGTTGTCGAACCCGACGCCGCGCGGGACGCCGAGGATCTCACCACGGAAGAGCTCGAGAAGCTGTTCCTGTCTCTCGCCTGACATTCCCCATAGACATCGAAAGGACCATCATCATGTGCAGTCGAATCACGTGCCGCGAGTGCGGCAAGGCCACCTGGACGGGGTGCGGCCAGCACGTCGAGCAGGCTCTCGCGGGCGTTCCCCAGTCCCAGCGGTGCCCGGGGCACGAGTCCGTTTCGCCCCGAAGCGGATTCCTCGCCTCTCTGTTCGGGCGCTGAGGCGGCACGCCTCACCTCGAACACCCTGTGGGCCCGCCGTCCGGTGCGGGCCCACAGTCATGTCCGGCGCGGACGCCTCAGCTCACGCCAGGCCGTTCTCCGCCAGCCACTGCGCGGCGATGTCCTCCGGGGACATCTGGTCCTCGGTGCTCTGGACGTTCAATGCCACAAGACCCTCCGGTGTCAGCTGGGCGCTCACCGCGTTGATGGTGTCCGCGATCTCATCGGCGATGTCGGCGTTGACGATCGGCACCACGTTGGATGCCAGGAAGAGCCCGTCCGGGTCCTCGAGCACGCGAAGATCCTGCGTCTCGATGCGCGGGTCGGCCGTGTAGACGTTCGCGACCTGGATGGTGTCGGCCACCAGGTCCTCGACCGTGGTGTCACCGGTCGCGGAAAACTCGACCTCGACGCCGTAGGTCTCGGCCAGACCGGTCGGTCCGTACGGGCGCTCGGCGAGCTCGGGCGGGCCGCCCAGCGTGAGCGTCTCGGAGACGGTGGCCAGGTCGCCGATGGAGACGAGGCCCTCACTGTCCGCGAACGCGGCGGTCACCGTGTAGGAATCCTGGTCGGTCGCGCTGGACTGCTCGAGCACCGCGAGGTTCTCGGGCAGCACGTTCTGCAGGGCCTGGTAGACGTCGGCGGGGATGCGCGCCTCGGTCTCGGGGTCGAAGTACTGCAGGAGGTTTCCGCTGTACTCGGGGAAGAGTGAGATCTCGCCGCTCTCGATCGAGGGCATATAGGCATCGCGCTGGCCGATGTTGAACTGTCGTTCGACGTCGAATCCGTCGGCTTCCAGAGCCTGCGCGTAGATCTCGGCGATGATCTCGTTCGAGTAGTAGGCCTGCGAGCCGATGACGATGGTCTCCGATGACGTCGGCTCGTCGCCGTCGTCCCCCGTGTCGGTGTCGAGCGGATCGCTCGAGGCACAGCCGGCGAGCACGAGGGCTGCGACTCCGGCCAGTGCCAGCGGCGCGGCGTATCGCCGCAGATGATGACGTGTCATGTGCATTTCTCCTTGGTGGTGGGTGCGAGCGCCGGCATGTGCAGAAGCACGCCGGCAAGGGGGAATCAGCGGGGGCGTCCTGCGGTGCCGACGACGGCCGGCTGGCCGGCGTCCTCGTGCGAGTGGGTGTCGGCGGCCTGCTCCTCGGCGGTCGTCGGGGCGCGTCGTCCCCCTTCGCGGACGCCGTGTGGCACGGCGGCGCGCTGGGCGATGGCGAACAGCCCGTCGATCGCGAGCGCGAGCGCGGCCACCAGGAGCGCGCCGCCGAGGATCATGTCGAAGCGGCGCAGCGGGATACCGGCGATGATGTACTGGCCGAGCCCGCCGAGGTTCACGTACGCGGCCAGAGTGACGGTCGCCACGACCTGGAGTGTCGCCGATCGCAGTCCGCCCACGAGAAGCGACAGACCCAGCGGGACCTCGACGCGCCAGAGGACCTGCCACTGCGTCATCCCCACCGCTCGCGCGGCGTCGATCGTACGACGATCGATCGCCTCGAAGCCGGTGTATGCGCCGGCGAGGATCGAGGGGATGGCGAGGATCACGAACGCGGTGATCGCGGCAGCGGGCTTGTGCAGCACACCGAACAGCAGGACCAGGAGGAGGATCAGCCCGAACGAGGGCAGCGCGCGGGCGGCGCCGGAGACCGCCACCGCGATCTCGCGACCGCGGCCGGTGTGCCCGATGAGCCATCCGAGCGGGACGGCGATGAGGGCTGCGAGCAAGACCGACAGCGCCGTGTAGCCCACGTGCTGCAGGATCGCGACCGGGATGGAGTCCATCCCCGCGATGCGGTCGGGCGAGAAGATCCAGGCGAGCGCGTCCCAGAATAGATTCATGCGCGCGCTCCCGTCTCCAGGGCGATGCGCGTGCGGCGCCGCCCGCGGCCACCGGCGGGCGGGGCGCCGTGTGTCCACGGCATGAGCACGCGCCCGGCCAGCAGCAGGAGCAGGTCAACGATCAGCGCGATCAGCATGACGGTGACGACCCCGGCGAAGATCTCCTCGACGATTCTGCGCTGGTACCCGTTCGTGAACAGGTAGCCGAGGTTCGTGACGCCGATGAGAATGCCCACGGTCGCCAGCGAGATCGTGCTGACCGCGGTGACGCGCAGGCCGGCGAGGATCACCGGGCCGGCGAGCGGGAAGTCGACCGCCCAGAAGCGGCGGATCGGGCCGTAGCCCATCGCGGTGGCCGCCAGCCGGGTGCCCTCGTCCACCGATCCGAGTCCGTCGACGACCGACCGGACCATCAGCGCCACGGCGTAGACGGTCAGTGCGATCGTGAGGTTCAGCTCGCTCAGGTAGCTGATCCCCAGCAGGGGCGGAAGCAGAGCGAAGAGCGCGAACGAGGGGATGGTGTAAAGCAGTCCGGTGACGGTGAGGACGACCCCCCGCGTCCCGCGGAACCGTGTGGCGAGCCATCCCAACGGCAGCGACAGCGCGAAGCCGAGCACGATCGGCACGAGACTCTGCCGGATGTGCTCGAGCGAGAGCTCCCAGATGAGCCCGAGGTTCTCGATCGTCCAGCCCATATCAGCCGGCGCCGTCCTCGATCAGCGCGCCCTGAGCGCGCCCCTCGGCATCGACGACGACCGTGCCGGCCTCGGTGCGCTCGAGGCGCAGCGCGCGCTTGCCCTTGTCGGCGCCGATGAACTGCGACACGAAGGGCGACGCCGGCGCGCGCATGATGTCGT
>JAUHYM010000099.1 GCA_030426515.1 Actinomycetes bacterium | reverse complement strand
TTCATCATCGCCATCGTCTTCCTCCTGCCGCTCTACGGCTTCCATCCGGCGGCGGGGGCCATCGCGATCGGCATCGGGTCGGTCGGCACACTGGGAAAGCTCACCAGCGAGGCGATCGAGGGACTGCGTCCCGGTCCTGTCGAGGCGCTGCGCGCGACGGGCGCCTCGCACATGTCGGTCCTGCGCTGGGGGATGCTGCCGCAGGTCCTCCCCGAGGTCATCGCGTTCTGGCTGTATCGGTTCGAGATCAACATCCGTGCGGGTGCCATCCTGGGGGCGCTCGGGCTCGGCGGCATCGGGTTCCTGCTCGAGCAGCTGTTCAACGGTCGCGAGTGGGGCAGGCTCGGCATCGCCTTGGTGGTCACGATCGTCGTCACCATCATCGTGGATCAGATCTCCGCCGCGGTGCGCCATCGCGTGATCGAGGGCGACAACCTCAAGGGCGGCGTCTTCCTCTGACCCGCCCGCGGTGGCGGCCGTCAGCCGCGTGAGGCAAGCGCCCCCTGGTAGAGCTCCCGCGAGGAGTGGCCGGTGGCCTCGGCGACCTCGCGTGCCGCGTCCTTCAGCCGCGTCCCGGTCGCGACGAGCTCGCCGACCTGCGCCAGGGCGTCGGGGAACGCCACCTCGGTGGACTCTGCGCCTGCCACGACGATGCACACCTCACCGCGGATCCCCCGCTGAGCCCACTCCTGCGCGTCTGCGACCGTGCCGCGAAACACCTCTTCGTGCAGCTTCGTGAGCTCGCGACAGACCGCGATACGGCGCTCCGCGCCGAACGCCTCCGCCATCGCCGCCAGGCACTCGGGCGTGCGGGCGGGCGACTCGAAGAACACCATGGTCCTCGCTTCCCGGGTGAGCGCACCCAGCGCCGCGGCGCGCTCCCCCGCCTTTCGAGGGACGAACCCCTCGAACGTGAAGCGATCGGTGGGCAGGCCCGAGACGGCGAGCGCGGCCAGCACGGCGCTCGGTCCCGGGATCACCGTCACCGGCACCCCCGCATCTGCGGCAGCGGCCACCACCCCGTAGCCCGGGTCCGAGACGGTGGGCATGCCCGCGTCCGAGAGCACGAGCACATCACGATCGGCGGCAAGGCGGATGAGTTCGGGAGCCCTGCGCTTCTCGTTGTGGTCGTGGAGTGGCAGAAGCTGGGGCCGGTTGAGAATCGCGAGCGCGGCGAGAAGGCGCTGGGTGGTGCGCGTGTCCTCCGCGGCGATGACCGCCGCCGACTCGAGCGCTTCGCGCAGACGCGGTGAGGCGTCGCCCAGATTGCCGATGGGAGTCGCCGCGAGGATGATCACCGCCCCAGCATAGGCTTGGCGAGTGACCGTCACCGAGCCGCTGCTGCCCGCGTACCGGCCGCACTGGTGGGATCAGCCCTGGGACCGCGTGCGGGACTCGCCGCGGCGTGTGCGCACTCTGCGATGGCTGATCCCGACCCTCATCGTCGCGATCGCGGCCGTGCTGCGTCTGTGGGGTCTGGATCGGCCGGACGACATCGGACAGTTCGACGAGAGCTATTACGTCAAGGACGCGTGGTCGCTCTGGCATCTGGGCTACGAGGGCACGTGGCCCTCGGATGGCACCGAGCGCTTCATGAACGGCGAGGTCGACGCGTACAGCACGCAGGGGAGCTTCGTCGCGCATCCTCCGCTGGGCAAATGGCTCATCGCCCTCGGTATGGTCGCGCTCGGGCCGGAGTCGGGCTGGGGGTGGCGCCTGACCACGGCGATCGTCGGCACGCTCGCCGTGGTCGTGCTGATGCTCGTCGGGCGCGCTCTGACCGGGTCGGTGGCGTTCGGCTCGCTGGCGGGGCTGTTCCTGGCCATCGACGGCCTGGCGATCGTGATGAGTCGGACGGCGCTGCTGGACGGCATCCTCCTGCTGTTCGTCCTTCTCGGGGTGTGGTTCGTCCTGCTCGATCGGGCCCGCACACAGCCACGCGTGCTGGCGAGGTGGGGCCCGGAGAGCGGCAGGACCGGACGCGCGTGGGGGCCGGTGGTCTGGAACAGACCGTGGGTGCTGGCGGCCGGAGCCGCCTTCGGCGCGGCGAGCGCCGTGAAGTGGTCGGGGCTGTACGTGCTCGCGGGGTTCGGCATCTACCTCGTCGTCACCGACGCCCTCCTGCGGCGACGCGCGGGCATGCCGATGTGGCCGGCGGATGCCGTCCTGCGGCAGGGCCCGGTCACCTTCGTGCTGCTGGTCCCGGTCGCCTTCGCGGTCTACCTCGCGACCTGGGCGGGCTGGCTGGTCACCGACGGCGGGTACGACCGGCACTCCGCCGATGACGCCCCCGCCACCGGCATCGCGGGGCTCCTCCCGCTCGCGATGCAGAGCCTGTGGCGCTACCACCAGGCGGTGTACGGATTCCACATCGGCGTGACCAGCGACCACGCGTACGCCAGCCCCGCCTGGCAATGGCCCCTGCTGCTGCGCCCGACGGCGATGTACTACCGGGGCACGTCAGCGGGAGAGGACGGATGCACGGCCGCGAGCGGATGTGTGGAGGCGGTGTCGAGCATCCCCAACCCGCTGCTGTGGTGGGGCGGGGTGCTGGCGGTCGTCTACGTCGCGGTGCGCTTCGTGCTGGTGCGCGACTGGCGTCACGGCGTGGTGCTGACCGGGATCGCCGTGACGTACGTGCCGTGGCTGCTCTACCCCGAGCGCACGACGTTCCAGTTCTACACCGTCGTCCTGCTGCCCTTCGTCCTGCTCGCCCTCGTGTTCGCGCTGCGCGACCTGCCCGGCACCGAGGACCCGACCCGCCGCACGGCGGGCCAGTGGGTGGTCACCCTGATCGTGCTCCTGGCTGTCGCCGTGTCGGCGTGGTATTACCCGGTCTGGACGGGGATGGAGGTCTCGTACGACTTCTGGCGCTGGCATTTCAGCACGATCTCGCCGTCGTGGGTGTGAGCTGCGAACACCGGCCCCGGCGCCGACCGGCACGAGACCGGTCGGCGCGACGGGTCAGTTGACCTCGCTCGGGTGCGCCGAGACGCGACCGTCGCGCTCGAGGGCCGTGATCGCGTCCTGCTGGGCGGTGGTGAGCTCGAAGTCGAACACGTCGATGTTCTCGCGCATCCGCTCGAGGCGGTTGGACTTCGGGAACACGATGTACCCCTGCTGAAGATGCCAGCGAAGCACCACCTGCGCGGGCGTCTTTCCGTGAGCGGCTGCGGCCTGCGCGACCGGCTCCTCGTCGAAGAGCGGGTACTTGCCTTGCCCGAGCGGTCCCCACGCCTCGATCGCGATGCCGGCGCGGGCACCGTAGGAGGTGACCTCCCGCTGCTGGTAGGCCGGGTGCAGCTCGATCTGGTCGACGGCGGGGGTGACGCCGGTGGCCTCGATGATGGCATCGAGGTGCTCGGGAAGATGGTTGGAGACGCCGATGGAGCGCGCCTTCCCGGCATCCCGGATCTCGACGAGCTTGGTCCACGCGTTCACGAAGTGCCCGTTCGCGGGGGCGGGCCAGTGGGTGAGATACAGGTCGACCTGCGCGAGCCCGAGCTTGTCGAGGCTCTCGTCGATCGCCGCGAGCGGGTCGTCGCCTGCCTGGCGGTCATTCCAGAGCTTGGTGGTGATGAACAGCTCCTCGCGCGGGATGCCGCTGGCGGCGATCGCTGCGCCGACGCCCTGCTCGTTGCCGTAGATCGCCGCGGTGTCGATGTGCCGGTAGCCGGCTTCGAGGGCATCGAGCACGATGCGCTCGGTCTCGGCCGGGTCGACTTTGAAGACGCCGAACCCGAGCTGCGGGATCCGGTGGCCGTCGTTGAGTTCAAGGGTGGGAACGCTCATTCATCCAGCGTAGGTGTGCGCAGACCCTGCCGGTCCGATCCGACCATCGCCTCGCCACGAGCGATACGATCGAACGCTGTGCCCGAACCCGTCATCACCTACCCCGCGGAGCTGCCCGTCAGCGCCGCGCGCGACGAGATCGCCGCCGCGATCCGCGACCATCAGGTCGTCGTCGTCGCCGGAGCCACGGGGTCGGGGAAGACGACGCAGCTGCCGAAGATCTGCCTCGAGCTGGGCCGGGAGCGCATCGCCCACACGCAGCCCCGGCGCATCGCCGCGCACACGGTCGCGGAGCGGATCGCGGAGGAGATGCGTGTTCCGCTGGGCGACGCCGTCGGGTTCAAGGTGCGGTTCACCGACCGCGTCTCGGCCGACACCCGGATCGCGCTGATGACCGACGGCATCCTGCTCAACGAGATCCACCGTGACCGTCTGCTGCGCCGGTACGACACGATCATCATCGACGAGGCGCACGAGCGCAGCCTGAACATCGACTTCCTGCTCGGGTACCTCGCGCGGATCCTGACCGAGCGGCGAGACCTGAAGGTGGTCATCACCTCGGCGACGATCGATCCCGCATCCTTCGCGCAGCACTTCGCCGAGGCGGTCGGCGCCGAGGTCCCCGTGATCGAGGTGTCCGGGCGCACCTACCCCGTCGAGGTCCGGTACCGCCCCCTCGTCCCCGACGCGGAGTCGTCGGAGACCGAGTCCCCTCCCGCCGCCGAACGCGACGAAGTGGATGCGATCGTCGACGCTCTCCGAGAGCTCGACCGCGAAGCGCCCGGCGACGTTCTCGTCTTCCTGCCCGGCGAATCCGAGATCCGGGATGCCGCAGATGCCGTCCGTGCCGCCTACGCGAAGGATGCCGCCCCCACCGAGGTGCTGCCGCTCTACGGCCGGCTGAGCGCGGCCGAGCAGCACCGTGTCTTCGAGCGGTCCCGCGTCGCGGGCGTCCGGCGCCGCGTGATCCTCGCCACGAACGTCGCCGAGACGAGCCTGACCGTGCCCGGCATCCGCTATGTCGTCGATGCCGGCACCGCCCGCATCTCGCGGTACTCGGCACGTGCGAAGGTGCAGCGGCTGCCGATCGAGGCGATCTCGCAGGCGTCGGCGCAGCAGCGGTCGGGGCGGGCCGGACGCACCAGCCCGGGCATCGCGATCCGGCTCTATGCGGAGTCCGATTTCGACCGACGACCGGAGTTCACCGACCCGGAGATCCTGCGCACCAGCCTGGCGTCGGTGATCCTGCAGATGCTGGCGCTCGGGTTCGGCGACATCTCGGCGTTCCCGTTCCTGACTCCGCCCGACGCCCGCGGCGTCGCGGCCGCGTTCGATCTGCTGCGCGAACTGGGCGCGGTGGCCGAGGGCCGCGACCGTTCGCACCCGCGGCTCACGAAGGTCGGCCGCACGCTGTCGCGCCTGCCGATCGACCCGCGCTTCGCGCGCATGATCGTCGAGGCCGGTCGCACGGACAGTGCCGCGGCGGTGCTGCCCATCGTGGCGGGCATGACGATTCAGGACGTGCGCGAGCGGCCGGAGGACCGCCGGGAGCACGCCGATCAGCTTCACGCGCGCTTCACCGATCCCACGAGCGACTTCCTCACCCTGCTCAACCTGTGGAACCATCTGCGCGCCCAGCAGGTGCAGCTGGGTTCGAGCGCGTTCCGCCGCCTGTGCCGGAGCGAGCACCTCAACTACGTGCGGGTCCGGGAGTGGTTCGACGTGCACCGGCAGCTGCGGGGCCTCGCGCGCTCGATCGATGTGGACGTGCGAGACGGCGAGGCGAGGACGGGTGAGCCGATCGTCCCGGAGCCCGACGCGGTCCACAAGGCCCTGCTGGCCGGTCTGCTCTCGCACATCGGCACGCTCGATGAGTCCGCGGTCGCGAAGGACGCGGCGCGCGGCAAGGGCTCCCGGGCGAAGGGCGAGTACCGCGGCGCACGCGGCATCCGCTTCGCGGTGTTCCCCGGCTCCGGTCTGAGGAAGAAGCGGCCGCAGGCGGTGATGGCGGCGGAGCTGGTCGAGACGAGCCGCCTGTTCGGCCGAACCGTGGCGGCCATCGACCCGGCCTGGGCGGAGCCGCTGGCCGGCGACCTCGCGAAGCGCCAGCTGTCCGACCCTCACTGGTCGCGCTCACACGGAGCGGCGGTCGCCGCGGAGAAGGTCACGCTCTTCGGCGTCGAGATCGTCCCGCGTCGACGCGTCCAGCTCGCGCGCGTGGATCGGCCCTTGGCGCGCGAGATGCTCCTCCGACACGCCCTTGTCGAGCAGGACTGGGATGTGACGGCGCTCGACCAGCGCCTGACGGCGTTCGCGCGCGCCAATCGAGAGCTGCGCCGGCGCCTCGAGAAGGTCGAGGAGCGGGAGCGGCGTCGCGACATCCTCGTCGGAGACGAGGCGGTGTTCGCGTTCTACGACAGGCGTGTGCCGCGCGACGTGTTCGACTCCCGCTCGTTCGAGAGCTGGTGGAAGGAAGCCTCGGCGAAGACGCCGAAGCTGCTCACGATGCGCGAGAGCGACCTCATCGACGACGACAGTCGCGCCGATGCCCGCGACTTCCCGACCCGCTGGCAGCAGGGCGACCAGACGCTGAACGTCGCCTACCGCTTCGAGCCGGGCGCGCCCGACGATGGCGTCACCATTGTCGTGCCGGTGGCGCTGCTCGCCGCCGTGCGACCGGACGGATTCGACTGGCAGGTCCCCGGAATGCGGGACGAGCTCATCGCGGGTCTGCTGCGCGCCCTGCCCAAGGCGGTGCGCCGGCACGTGGTCCCCGCTGCGGACTGGGCGGCGCGGTTCTCGGAGGAGCTTGCGGGCGACGGTCCCGAGCACCACGGCGGCGAACCACCCTCGAGCCTCGCCGCGGCGCTGGCGCGACGGATCACCCGCGTGGCGAATCAGCCGGTGACCGTCGACATGTTCGACATGACGAGAGTCCCCGCGCACCTTCACGTCTCGTTTCGCGCCGTCGACGAACGCGGCCGGGCGCTGGGCAGCGATCGCGACCTCGCCGCGCTGCAGCGCCGGCTGGCCGATCGCACCCGGTCATCGGTCGCCCGCTCCCTGACGCGCAGCGCCGCGAGAACGGGGCCGACGCCGTCGGCCGCCGCTGTCGCCGCGACGACGACGGAACGCCGCGGAATCACCTCCTGGGACTTCGACGCGCTCCCCGCGGTGGTGGACTCGCGCGTGGCCGGGGGTGTCGTGCGGGGATACCCCGCCCTCGTGGACGAGAACGACTCCGTCGCGCTGCGGGTCCAGTCGACCCCGGAGGCCGCGCACGCACACACCCGCGCGGGAGTCCGCCGGCTGATCCTCCTGGCCGTGCCCTCCCCCTCCGGGTACGTCCTCGAACACCTGACCGCGGCGGAGAAGCTGTCGCTGGCCGCATCGCCGTACCCCTCGGCGAAGGCGCTGATCGAGGACTGCCGCGTCGCCGTCGCGGACGCGATCATCGCGACCGTGGCAACGGACGGGATCGTGCGCGACCGCGCCGGATTCGAGCGAGCCCGCGACGCCGTGTCGGCCGGCATCATGGATCAGCTCTTCACCTGTGTGTCGCTGATCGCGCGCGTGCTGGTCGCGGCGCGGGACGTCGAGAAGCGGATGAAGGCGCAGACCTCCCTGGCGCTGCTCGCGCCGCTGCGCGACCTGCGCGCACAGCTGGATGGACTCGTCTACCGTGGTTTCGTCGCACAGACCGGCACCGCGAGGCTCCGTCATCTGCCGCGCTACCTCGAGGCGATGCAGGTGCGCCTGGCGGGCCTGGCCGACCAGCCGGGCCGCGACCGGGCCTGGCTCACGGAGTTCGAGCGCGCGGCGGCCGCGTACGCCGAGGCCGGGGGAACGATTCCGCCGCGGCCCGATGCGCCCGACTCCCTGGTGCGGGCCCGATGGCTGCTCGAGGAGTTCCGCGTGAGCCTGTTCGCGCAGCGTCTGGGCACCGCGGAGCCGGTGTCGACGCAGCGCATCGCGAAGGCGCTGGCCGACCGGGAATAGCGTCCGGCGGCATCGACGTTGGCACCGGGTATGGCACACAGCGTCGTCTACGACCGGCTCGGGGCACCCGAGGTCCTCCATGTCATCGAGACCGCAGACCCGGAGCCGCTCCCGGGCGAGGTGGTGGTGCGGGTCGCCGCGGCCGGCGTGAACCCCATCGATGCCAAGCTGCGCGCGGGTGTCCGGCCCTCGGGCCCGATCACCGGGCCGCGCCGCGTGGGGTTCGATGGCGCCGGCACGATCCATGCCGTGGGTGCCGGCGTGACCGCGTTCGCGCTCGGTGACAGGGTCGCCGTCCGTCAGAGCGTCGGGACGTACGCCACGCACGTCGTCGCGCGCCAGGAAGACGTCTCCGCTCTGCCCGACGCCGTGACATTCGGCGACGGCGCCGCCCTCGGCATCCCTGCCGGCACCGCGTATCAGGCGCTGCGCTCGCTGGGCGTCGCGGCCGGAGACACACTGCTGGTCCATGCCGGCTCCGGAGCCGTCGGACAGGCCGCGGTGCAGTTCGCCCTCGCGTGGGGTGCTGAGGTGATCGCCACCGCGGGCCCCGGGTCGATGGAGACGGTGAGCGCTCTCGGTGCGACCGCTGTCGCGTACGGGAAGGGTCTCAGCGCCCGCGTCGCGGCGGTCGGAGACGTGACCGTCGCGCTGGACGCCGCCGGCACCGATGAGGCCCTGCGCACCTCGCTCGATGTGGTCGCCGACCGTGACCGGATCGCGACGATCGTCCGCGGCCCGGATGCCGAACAGTGGGGTGTCCGCGCGTTCGGCGGGGGTTCACCCCACCCGCTCACCGCGCAGGAGGAAGCCTGGCGCGCCGAGGCGCTCCCCCACACGATCGACCTCCTCGCGCGCGGGGCATTCCACGTCAGGATCGGGCGCAGCTTCGCGCTCGACCGCGCCGCCGACGCCCATCGGCTCATCGAAGCGGGCTCTCCCGGCGGAAAGCTCCTCATCGCTCCCTGACCGCCACCGACGCCGCGACGCATCGGAAACACAGCGACACACCATTCGGACTCGCGCAGGCCGCGGTGCGAACATTGCTCGCATGTCCGAAGAGTCCGACTGTCGCGCGCCCTCGTTCGCCACCGTGCAGGTGCAGGGCGGGTACGTCGC
>JAUHYM010000098.1 GCA_030426515.1 Actinomycetes bacterium | reverse complement strand
GCAGCCCCGCCAGGGCGTGGAGGTGGGCGCCCGCCGCTCGGCCGAGCAGGTCTTCGGCCGTGGCCTCGTCGGAGACGGGGGAAGGTCAGACGGTCTGCCCGGCGTGGGCGCCTTCCTCGACCTCTTCGACGAGCTTCGCGCAGAACGCGGGCAGGTCGTCGGGAGTGCGGCTCGAGACGAACCCGGCGTCCACGACGACCTCTTCGTCCACCCAGTGGGCGCCGGCGTTGCGCAGGTCGGTGGCCAGGCTCGGGTAGCTGGTCATGGTGCGGTCTCGCACCACGTCGGCCTCCGTGAGGATCCACGCGCCGTGGCAGATCACCGCGACCGGCTTGTGCTGGGCGAAGAAGTCCTTCGCGAAGGCGACCGCGTGGTCGTCCATGCGCAGATGGTCGGCGTTGACGACACCGCCCGGCAGGACGAGCGCGTCGAAGTCGGCGGCATCCACGGATGCGGAGACAAGGTCGACCGACTGCGTGAACCCATTCTTGCCGGTCACCTCGCCGGCCTCGGGTGAGATCAGCGTGGCGGTGGCGCCCTCGGCGGTGACGGCCTCCCACGGGGCGGTCAGCTCGCTGTCTTCGAATCCGTTCGTGAGCAGGAAGGCGATGCGCTTATCGGCGATGCGTGCCATGTTCACTCTCCTTTCGTCGCGGCGGGGGTATCCGCCGCATTCACGGTAGGCGCCGCGGACCGCGGGAGGAGGGGGCTTGATCGCCGGTGGTGCGCGACCTATCCTTCGCGCTGCTGGGGGATGCTTGACATGCAAGTGGTTGCTTGCATATTGTCGAGGGGTGGGAGACGTCTACCAGGCGCTCGCCGACCCGACCCGGCGGCTCATCCTCGATGAGCTGACCGAGCGCGACGGGCAGAGCCTGTTCGAGCTGTGCGGTCGGCTGACGATGCGCCACGGCGTCTCATCGAGTCGCCAGGCGATCTCGCAGCACCTCGCGGTGCTCGAGGACGCCGGGCTGGTCAGCGCGCATCGCGACGGCCGTACCAAGATCCACCACCTGCACACCGAGCCGCTGCGCGAGATCGCCCAGCGCTGGGCCATCCCGACCGAGGAGTGACACATGGGCATCCGCATCACCGTGACGAGCGTGTTCGTCGACGACCAGGCCAAGGCACTGGCCTTCTACACAGATCTGCTCGGGTTCGTGCCCAAGCACGACATCCCGCTCGGGGAGTTCCGCTGGCTGACGGTCGCCGGCCCCGGCGAGCCCGACGGCACCGAGCTTCTGCTCGAGCCCGACCAGCATCCCGCCGCGCAGGCCTACAAGGCGGCGCTGGTCGCCGACGGGATCCCCGCGGCATCCTTCGGCGTCGACGACGTCGCGGCGGTGCATGCCGAGCTGACCGGCAAGGGCGTGCGGTTCACGCAGCCGCCGACCCCCATGGGCCCGGTCGTCTCCGCCGTGCTCGACGACACCTGCGGCAACCTCATCCAGCTCTCCAGCCCGGCCTGAGCGGCGCGCAGCTACTCGTACTCGGGGAGGACAGGCGTCGACCATCCCGGGTCTCGGCCCAGCTGCGCGGCGCGACCGACCGCCGCGGCGCCGAACCGATCGCGCACCGCGTCGAGCACGGTGTCCAGCCGCACCCCGTCGTCTTCGTCGAGGGGAAGCTCGGGCGGCACGCTGTCGTCCGGCGCCAGCTGTGACAGCGACACCCCGATGAGGGTGATGCCCCGCGTGGCGATCTCGGGCGCGGCCGCATCCAGCAGGCCCCGGGCCAGCGTCAGCAGCACCGCCGTGCGGGCGGTCGCCGACCGCAGCGTGCGCGACCGCGTGGCCTTCGCGTAGTCGCCGAAACGCAGCCGCAGCACGACCGTGCGGCACACGCGGTCGCCATCGCGCAGCCGCCGGCCGAGTCGGTCGACGATCTGACTGAGGATCACATCCAGCTCGGCCGCACTGCGCGGCCGCTGCCCGAGCGCCCGCTGCGACCCGATCGACCCGCGGCGCCGCGCGGTGTTCACCGGTCGCGGGTCTCGCAGTCGGGCCAGCGCGTGCAGGTGCGCCCCCGCCGCCCTGCCCAGCAGGTTCTCGGCGGCCGACTCCTCCAGCTCGGCGAGCTGCCCCACCGTGCGGATGCCGACACGATGGAGCTTCTCGGCGGTGACCGCGCCCACACCCCACAGGCGTTCCACCGGCAACGGCAGCAGGAACGCCTGCTCGGCGTCGGGCTCGACGACCAGCAGACCGTCGGGCTTGCTCACCGCGCTCGCCACCTTCGCGAGGAACTTCGTGCGGGCCACCCCCACCGAGATCGCGAGCCCCACCTCGGTGCGCACGCGCTGCCGCAGCCCGACGGCGACCTGCTCGGGTGTGCCCACGATGCGCCGCAGCCCGCCGACCTCGAGAAACGCCTCGTCGATCGACAGGCCCTCCACCAGGGGCGCCGTGTCGCGGAAGATCGCGAACACCGCCTTGCTGGCCGCCGCGTACGCCTCCATACGCGGTCGCACGACGACCGCGTCGGGGCACACCTCGCGCGCCTGCCGCCCGCCCATTGCGGTGCGCACGCCGCGCGCCTTGGCCTCGTAGCTCGCCGCCAGCACGACACCCCCGCCGACGATGACCGGGCGCCCTCGCAGCTCGGGCGCATCCCGCTGCTCGACCGACGCGTAGAAGGCGTCGAGGTCGGCATGCAGCACGGTCGCCTCGCCCCGCATCCCGACCTCCCGTGCTTGTGAGGGGATGTTCGCACCGACCGCCGACATCTCGTGGCGAGGGCGGCCGCCGGACCCGTGCCAGAGCCGGGCGGGCATCGCCGCTCGTTGCTACGGTGTGCGCGTGACCTCTGCCGCCGCATCCTCGTCCGACCCCACGGCATCCGAGACCCCACCCACGCGGCGCGAATGGGTCGCGCTCGCGGTGCTGTCGGCGGGCCTGGGGATGATCGTCCTCGACGGCACGATCGTCGGCGTCGCGCTGCCCGACATCATCGCCGACCTGAACCTCGATCTCACCGACGCGCAGTGGGTCAACAGCCTGTACGCGGTGATCCTCGCGGCGCTGCTGCTGTCGACGGGGCGCCTCGCCGACCGATGGGGCCGCAAGCTGCTGTTCCTCGTGGGCACGATCGTGTTCGTCGGCGGCAGCATCCTCGCCGCGCTCGCCGAGGCATCCGGTCCGCTGATCGCCGCTCGTGCGGTGCAGGCGATCGGCGCTGCCCTGATCATGCCCTCGACACTGTCGACGGTGAACGCCGTGTTCCGCGGCCGCTACCGTGCCGCCGCGTTCGGCGTGTGGGGCGCGGTCATCTCGGGCGCGGCGGCGATCGGCCCGCTCGCCGGCGGCGCCCTCACCCAGTGGGCGTCGTGGCACTGGGTGTTCCTGGTCAACATCCCGCTCGGCGCGCTCGTCTTCGTGGCGGCCCTGCTCACCGTGCCCGAGACCCGCGGCGCCAAGGGGCGCCCGGGCGCGGATGTGGACGGCGCGCTGCTGTCCGCGATCGGCTTCGGGGCGCTGGTGTTCGGCGTCATCGAAGGCCCCGACATCGGGTGGTGGGCGCCCGCCGCCGACTTCGAGATCTTCGGCTGGTCCTGGCCCGCGGATGCCCCCGTCTCGGCCGTGCCGATCGCGTTCGCGATCGCGGCCGTGGCCCTCACCCTGTTCATCGTCTGGGAGCGTCACCGCGAGAAGGTGCGTCGATCGGCCCTGCTCGACCTCAACCTGTTCCGCCTGCCCACCTTCTCGTGGGGCAACCTCACCGCCGCGACCGTCGCGGTGGGCGAGTTCGCGATCATCTTCGTGCTGCCGCTGTACCTGATCAACGCGCTCGGCCTGGACGTGATGGCCGCCGGCTGGGTGCTGGCCGCCATGGCGCTCGGCGCCTTCTTCTCGGGCGCGTCGGCCCGGCACCTCGCCGCACGATTCGGCTCACCCGGCACCGTGCTCCTGGGCCTCGGGCTCGAGGTGACGGGCGTCCTGCTGGTCGCCGTCGTCGTCACCGGAACGACCCCCGGCTGGCTGGTCGCGGCGCCCCTGGTCGTCTACGGACTCGGGCTGGGTCTCGCGTCGGCGCAGCTGACCGGCACCGTGCTGCGCGACGTTCCCGTCGAGGTCTCGGGCCAAGGCTCGGCCACACAGAGCACGGTCCGTCAGATCGGGTCGGCGCTGGGCACCGCGTTCGCGGGCGCCGCGCTGTCGGTGTCGCTCGCGATCACGCTGCCGGCGTCGCTCGACCAGGCGGGCATCACCGGCGACGAGGCCACCAAGCTCGCCGACACCACCCGCGACTCGGCGGGCACGACCATCTCGCAGCTGCGCGGCCAGGGCGCCGGCAGTCCCCTGGGCGATCAGACCGATGCGACCGTCGACGCGCTCGCGGCAGGCTTCGCGGACGGCACCCGCTGGGCGCTGCTGGTCGCCGCGGTGTTCCTGCTGCTCGGCTTCGTCGGGGCGCTGCGGCTGCGCAAGGCCGCCGCCGAGAGCGACGGGGGAGCAGCGAGCGACGCGGGCGACGGAGGGGCCCAGGGCGACGGTGCCGTCGAGAGCACACGCTAGCGCCCTTTCACACCGGGAGGCGCCAGCACCCTCCGCCCCTCGGCGATGATCGCCTGCGCGATGTCGTCGAGCAGGGGCGAACGCAGGTTCCACTGCTGCCAGAACAGCGGCACATCCACGGGCGGGCCGCCGAGGGGGCGAACCGCGCCGTCGGCGACCCAGGACGCGGACTGCAGGCGCGGCAGCAGCGCCCACCCCAGCCCCAGCCGCACCGCCGTGGCGAAGTCCGCCGACGCGGGCACGTAGTGGCGGGGCGGGGCATCCGGGGCCACCCCCTGCGCCGCCAGCCACCTCTTCTGCAGGTCGTCCCGCCGGTCGTAGTCGATCAGCGGCGCCGCCGCGAGGGCATCCGGCGCCGGGCCCTGTGACAGGTGCCGCGCCACGAACGCGGGTGCGGCGACGGCGTCGTATCGCAGCGTGCCGAGCGGGCTCACCCGGCATCCCGCGATCGGCGCCTCGCGGGAGGTCACCGCCCCCATCACCGTGCCGGACTCGAGCAGACCCGCCGTGAAATCCTGATCGTCGCGATGCAGATCGAACACGACAGGATGCCGCGCGGCGAGATCCGCCAGCGGGGCGAGGAACCAGGTCGCCAGAGAGTCCGCGTTCACCGCCAGCGGGATCGACACCGTCGCCCCCGCCTCGGCGCCGATCTCGGCGAGCGCATCGTGCTCGAGCAGTGCGTGCTGCCGCGCGAGCCGCACGACGGCGTCGCCGGCGGGGGTGGTCCGCGCCGGCTTGGAGCGGACCAGCAGCACGCGACCCACCTGGGCCTCGAGCGCCTTGATCCGCTGGCTGACCGCCGACGGGGTCAGGCGCAGGCGCCGCGCCGCAGCATCCAGCGTGCCCTCGTCGACGACCGCGGCGAGGGTCTCGGCGAGATCGGCGGGCACGCGCATCATAAGCCATGCTAATGGCCCTGCAGAATCCTTCGCTGTACTTCATTACGGGGTGTTCGTAGCGTGGACGCATGATCTCCACCGCGCTCGCCGGCTTCGGCCTGGGCCTGTCGCTCATCGTCGCCATCGGCGCGCAGAATCTCTTCGTGCTGCGCCAGGGCGTCCGCCGCGAGTATGCCCTCGTCGTCGCGGCGGTGTGTGCGGTCTCCGACGCGGTGCTGATCCTGCTGGGCGTCTCGGGCATCGGTCTCGCGCTCGAGGCGGTGCCCTGGCTGATCGACGTGGTTCGCATCGCGGGCTGCGTATTCCTCGTCACGTACGGTCTGCTGGCGGCCCGGCGGGCGTGGCGCCCGTCGGGCGAGGGCCTGGATGTGGCGGATGCCGGCGAGTCGGAGACCGACGAGCTGCGCGCCGGCGGGGGAGCGGGTGCTACGCGGGTGGGCACGGCGACCGTGGTGTCGCGGACGCGGCTGCGCACGGTGGTGCTCACGTGTCTTGCCCTCACGTGGCTGAATCCGCACGTCTACCTCGACACGGTGTTCCTGCTGGGCAGTGTTGCCGGCACCTACGGCGACGCCCGCTGGTGGTTCGCCGCGGGCGCCGTCATCGCGAGCATCGTCTGGTTCTTCGGGCTGGTGCTCGGGGCGCGGCACCTGGGCCGGTGGCTCGCGACGCCGCGGGCGTGGCGCGTGCTCGACACCGTCATCGCGGTGATCATGATCGCGCTCGGCATCAGCCTCGTGCTGCCGTAGGCCGCCTGAGTCGCGCAGCGCGAGGTCGACGGCGGCCGCCACGTGCAGCGCGGTCGTCGGAAACACCGGCACCGGGCTGTCGGCCTGCGAGACGAGCAGCTCGATCTCGGTGCAGCCCAGGATGACCCCGGTCGCCCCGGCATCCACCAGCCGTGCGATCACGTCGCGGTACGCCGCACGCGAGGGCTCGGTGACGACCCCGTGCACGAGCTCGTCGTAGATGATCGCGTGCACCCGGCGGCGATCGTCGGGCTCGGGAACGATGCTGCGGATCCCGCGCCGGGCCAGCCGGTCGCGGTAGAAGTCCTGCTCCATGGTGAAGGCAGTGCCCAGCAGTCCCACGGTCTGAAGACCTGCCGCCGTGATCGCCGCCGCGGTCGCATCTGCCAGATGCAGGAACGGGATGTCGATCGCGGCTTCGATGTCGTCGGCGACGATGTGCATCGTGTTCGTGCACAGCACGAGGATGTCGGCGCCCGCGCCCTCCAGCGCACGGGCGTGCGCGGCGAGGATGCGGCCGGTCTCGGCCCAGTCGCCGGAGGCCTGCAGCGCCTCGATCTCGGCGAAGTCCAGCGAATCCAGCAGCAGGCGCGCCGAGTGGAACCCGCCCAGGCGCTCGCGCACCAGCTCGTTCGCGCGGCGGTACCACTCCGCCGATGACTCCCAGCTCATCCCGCCGAGCACGCCGATCGTCTTCATCCCGGCGAGTGTAGGACGCCGCGGTGCGCGCGGCCAGCCCTGCCGCTGCGCGTTCTACGCGCCCGTGCCTACGCTGGAGACATGACGACCACCCGCGCCGCTGCCCTGCTCCTCGACATGGACGGCACGCTCGTCGATTCCCGCGCCGTCGTCGATCGGGTGTGGACCGAGTGGTCGCTCGAGCACGGCATCGAACCGGCGCGCACCCTGTCGATCATCCACGGGCGGCAGGGGCAGGACAGCATGGCGCTGCTGCTGCCCGATCGCTCCCACGAGGAGAACATCGCCGAGAACCGGGTGCTGCTGGCCGCCGAGACCGCACAGCTCGACGGCGTCGTCGCGGTCGACGGCGCGGCCCGGCTCATGGACGATCTCACAGGCCTTCCCCACGCGCTCGTCACCTCGGCCACCCGCGAGCTCGCCGCCGCCCGCATGGGCGCCGCCGGTCTGCGGATGCCCGAAGTCGCGATCACCGCCGAGAGCGTGACCGCCAGCAAGCCCGACCCCGAAGGGTTCCTGCTGGCCGCCGAGCACCTCGGGGTCGACCCGGCCGCCTGCATCGTGGTCGAGGACTCCGCCAACGGCATCGCCGCCGGCCTCGCGGCCGGGATGCGGGTGATCGGTGTCGGCCCGCACGCCGCCGAGGCCGACCCGACGTGGGCCGTCGCCGCACCGGCATCCTTCACCGTCGCCCCCGGCCCCGACGGCATGGTCGTGACCTTCGTCTGACGACGCGCATTCGATCAGAGGCCGCATATCGCCGATTGATAGGGTCACGGGGTGCAGGATCACCTCCTTGTCGCAGCGCCCCTGTGGGCGGTGGCGCTCATCGTGCTCGGCGCGGTCGCCGCGGCCCTGATCTTCACCGGCATCGCCCGCGTGGTGCTGCGCCGCCGCGCCCGGCTGCGCACCGCGACCTCGATCCTGCTCGCCCTGATGGGGATCGTCGCAGGGCTCCTCGTGGCGCAGCTGGTGAACCCGGATCTGCGCCTGGGCAGTCCGCTCGCGATCATCGCGACGCTGGGCATGTCACTGCTGTTCATGGCGGTGTACGGCGTGATCGCCGCGCACCTGCAGCGCCCGACCCGCGCGTCCATCGCGCAGCTGGTGCGCGCCGGCGAGTCGGCCGACCTCGAGTACAAGTCGACCGCGCGCATCAACCTGCACACCGGCGAGAAGGATGCCCGCATGGAGCAGGTGATCGCAAAGACGGTCGCCGCGTTCCTCAACAGCGACGGCGGAACACTGCTCGTCGGGGTCGACGACGCCGGGACTCCGCTCGGCCTCGACGCCGACCTCGCCACGCTCCGCACGCCCGACCTCGACCGCTACGAGCTGTGGCTGCGCGACCTGCTCACCACGTCGCTGGGGCCGACCGCCGCCGTCCAGGTCGCGGTCGACTTCGCCGACGTCGAGACCGAGGCGGGCGAGGGCACCGTGTGCCGCCTCGAGATGCAGGCATCCCCCAGCCCGGTCTATCTCAGCCCGGGCAAGTCCGCACCGCCCGAGCTCTGGGTGCGCAGCGGCAACTCGACCCGTCGGCTGCTCGTCGACGAGGCCGCCGACTACGTCATGCATCGCTGGCCGCTGGGGTTCGGCTCGAACCTGGCCGCTCAGTTCCGCGCGGCCGTGCGGTTCTCGGAAGACCGCTGACCCGCGTCGTCTGGGTCGCGCGGACGCGGCGCTCACGCCCGGCTTGTGCGGCGGTTCCGTGTGTGTGCGGCGGAACGATGCGCCGCGCACACACACAGAACGTCCGCGCCCCCGTGCGCGCGGCCGGATCACGCCGTCCGCGCGGACGCGGCGCGGCGTACCCTCGAACCGTGGACCTCAGCGACCTGGCGGGTTGGGCGACGATCGGACTGATCCTCGCCGTCCCGGTCGTGCTCGCGGGCGTCGGGCTGACGACCCGCTTCCGGTCGCGCAAGGGCGAGCAGATCTCGTCCGGCGCGCTCGGCGGCATCGACGAGGTCTTCCACCCCTCGGGCTACAACGCCCGCACCGAGTGGGACGCGCAGCAGGAGATCCCCGAGCCGGCGCCCACCCCCGACAAGGGCCCGGGGGTCATCGAGGGCGGC
>JAUHYM010000097.1 GCA_030426515.1 Actinomycetes bacterium | reverse complement strand
CACCAGGGCGCTCGCCGAGACGACCCCCAGGGTGAGGGCGACGTGGCGGGGGACGGCCACGCTGATCTCGGCCTTCGGGCCGCCCGAGCCGAAGTTGCGGAACACCTCGAGGAAGTTGTCCCACCGCAGCTGCGGGTGGTCGATCTCGACGCGGTCGCCGGTCGCCTCGATGCGGAGGTCCTTGATCGTGACGTTATGGACTTCGATGCGGGTATCCGGCTCGTCGTGCCCGACGACGTCGATCTGGCCGCCGACGAGGCCGATCTTGAGCGCGTGGACGTCCTCGAGGTCGATGACGCGCGTCTCGCCGGGGTGGATGATCCACTTCTCGAGGGTCATGTCTGTCTCCTGGTCTGGGATGGATTCGCGTTATATCGCGATTACGACGATAACACGCTATATCTCGAATAACAAGATATATCGCGTCTCTCAGGAAAGGCCCAGCTGCTCGAGGTTGACCTTGACGCTACGTCAACCTCTAGCGTGAGGTGCACGACACAACCACACCCGCAGAAGGGAGAGCGACATGGAGTGGTCGATACAGCAGATCGCGAAGCTCGCCGGCACCACCAGCCGGACGCTGCGCCACTACGACGACATCGGTCTGCTCTCGCCCTCGCGCATCGGCACGAACGGCTACCGGCAGTACGACCAGAGCGCACTGCTGCGTCTGCAGCGCATCCTCCTGCTGCGCGACCTCGGACTCGGGCTCGCGCAGATCGCCGAGGTGCTCGCGCGCGAGACGACCGAAGAACACGCCCTGCAGAGCCATCTGGCGTGGCTGCGGCAGGAGCAGAACCGGCTGGCGCGCCAGATCGCGTCGGTCGAGACCACCATCGACACCCTGAGAGGAGGTGAACAGCTCATGGCAGAGAAGATGTTCGACGGCTTCGACCACACGCAGTACCAGGACGAGGTCACCGAGCGGTGGGGCGCCGACGCATACGCGCGCAGCGACCGCTGGTGGCGCGACATGCCCGAGGGCGAGAAGGCGGACTGGAAGAAGGTCACGGCCGACCTCGGTCGCGACTGGACGGATGCCGCATCGCGCGGCGTCGCACCCGACAGCGACGAGGCCCAGGCGCTCGCCGCACGGCACGTCGCCTGGCTGCGTGGCATCCCCGGGACGCCCGCCGGCGACGGCGGCGACCTGACCGGGTACGTGACGGGACTCGGCGACATGTACGTCGCCGACCCGCGCTTCGCCGCCAACTACGGCGGCGCCGAGGGCGCCGCGCTGGTACGCGACGCGCTGCGCCGCTATGTCGGTGCGGACACACCCCGCTGATCACCCCAGGCACACACACGGATGCCGCGGTCCCGACCCCCTCGGTCGGCCCGCGGCATCCGTGCGGTGGGCTACTTGCGCCCGCCGATGACTCTGAACAGGAAGACGATCAGCGCGATCACCGCGGCGATCAGCGCGACCCACAGCAGGAACTGCAGGCCCTCGACCAGTCCACCCGTGATCGCGAGGATGATCGCGACGACGATGATGATGATCAGCAGGATGTTCATTGGGGGGCTCCTTGTCTGAGTCCGGGCACGACCGCCGGGCGATCGGGGTGACGTCGATCGGACGCCGTGGACCCGACGCTAGGCCCCGCGAGCCGTGCGGCGCGAGGGGTTGACGACCCGCGTCGCGCGGTGCTAGCCGGATCACGCATAGGACACCGGCAGCCGCCGGCGCAAGCCCCCTGGCAACCACCGCGCCGGGGCGTAGCGTCAGCGGCGGAAGGGAGACGACATGCCCCAGCAACGCGGCTCGAGCAGCCTCAAGGACCCCGAGCTCTACGAGGAGCTGCGCGACGACGGCGCCTCGAAGGAGAAGGCCGCCCGGATCTCGAACGCCGCCGCCAACCGCGGTCGCAAGGCCGTCGGAAAGAAGGGCGGCGAGTCCGGCTCCTACGAGGACTGGACCGTCGACGCCCTGCGGGCGCGTGCGAAGGAGCTCGGACTCACCGGGTACTCCGACAAGCGCAAGGCCGAGCTGATCGACATGCTGCGTCGACACTGATGGGCGGCATCGGCGGCGCGACGTGCCGCGGCTGACGCGGGTCGCGCCGCGCGAGGACGCCGGGATCCGGCGCATCCGCTCGGGAACGGGCTTCCGCTACCTCGACGCGCGAGGGCGGCCCGTCCGCGAGGGCGAGCGTGAGCGCATCCGCGCGCTCGTGATTCCGCCCGCGTGGGAGGACGTGTGGATCTGCGCGCGTGCCGACGGCCACATACAGGCGGTCGGCACCGACGACGCCGGGCGTCGGCAGTATCTCTACCACCCGCAGTGGAGCGCGGGGCGGGACCGTGGCAAGTTCGCCCGCATGCTCGCGCTCGCCGAAGCCCTGCCGCGGGCGCGAGGGAGGGTGACGACGTCGTTGCGGCGCGAGACGCTCGACCGTGAGCGGGTGCTCGCCGCGGCCTTCCGCCTGCTCGACACGGCGGCGCCGCGCATCGGATCCGAGAAGGCGTTCCGCCGTCACGGCAGCCGGGGGCTGACCACGCTGCAGCGGCGCGATGCCGCCGTCGAAGCCCACACGGTGACGCTCGCGTTCCCCGGAAAGAGCGGGCGCCGGCAGCTCCTCGAGATCGACGACGCGGACCTGGCCGCCGTCATCGAGCTGCTCGTGGTGGGCCGTTCGCGCAGCGCACTGCTGGCCTGGCGCCGCGGCCGCCGGCAGGTGCCGCTGCACCCGGACGACGTGAACCGCTACGTGCGTGCGCTCACCGGCGGCCGGTTCACGGCGAAGGACTTCCGGACGCTGCGCGGAACGATCGTCGCAGCCGACACGCTCGCGCGGATCGGACCGGTCGACGCGGCGCGCGACCGCGCCGAGGCTCACCGCCTCGCCGTCCGGACGACGGCCGAGGCGCTCGGAAACACCCCCGCCGTCGCCCGAGGGTCGTACATCGACCCGAGGGTGTTCCGGCGCTACGACGACGGGCATGTCCTCGACACGTCCATCTCGGCCGAATCGGCGCTGCGTGCGCTGCTGCGCCCGGGCCGCTGACGGCGGGCGCGCTACCGTGTGAGCATGGCGCGGCCGGGCTTCTCGTGGGGCGATTGCCTGCTGGTCGCCGCCGGTGGCGCGATCGGCGTCGGCCTGCGCGCGCTGCTCCTGCTCCCCGAGAGCGACGGCTGGGCGGTCTGGGGTGTTCCCACCCTCAACCTGATCGGGGCGCTTCTGCTCGGCCTGGTCACCGGATGGGCGGCGCGGATCGGCTCGAGCGCGCGGGCGCGCGTCGTCCGGCTGCTCGTCGGCACGGGCGCGATGGGCGGCTTCACGACCTACAGCTCCTTCGCCGTGAACGCCGTGCACGGCGAGGCGCTCTGGATCACCCTGGCCACGGCGGTGGTGGGCGTGGGTGCGGCCTGGGCGGGGCTCGTGCTGAGCCGGCCGCGTCTTCTCGAGGTCGAGCGCGTGGGCGAGACCGTCGACGACGACATCGACGATCGGCCCGGGGAGGGGCGCGCGTGAGCCCCCTGCTCTTTCTCGCGGTGGTCCTCGCCGGTGCGGTCGGGGCGGGTCTGAGGTATGCGGTCGATGTCGCCGTCACCGCGGTCGCCGGTCGCATCTTCCCCTGGGGCATCCTCGTCGCCAACGTCACCGGGTCGTTCGCGCTGGGGCTCGTCACCGGCATCGCGCCGAGCGAGGCGATCCTGCAGATCGTCGGCACAGGGATGCTGGGTGGCTACACCACCTTCAGCACGGTCTCGGTCGCCTCCGTGCTGCTGCTGGAGGACCGCGAGTACCGCCGCGGCATCGCGAACGCGATCGGCACGCTCGCCCTGACCATGGCGGCCGCGTTCGTGGGGCTCGCCCTCGGCGGCGTCGTCGGCTGACACCCCGCGGGTGTGCTGGGAGTCTGCCGCGCGATTCGGGGCGCTTCACCTCGCCGTGACAGAATGTGCGAACCGTCGATACACCCGCGTATCGAGTCGCCCTGCTCCCGCGGGGACTCACAGCACCCGACACCGCGAAGGCCACCGTGTTCAACCTCGCCGTCCTCAGTCTGCGCAACCGCGCCCTCATCGCGCTGATCACGATCGTCGCCGCCGTGTTCGGCGGGATCGCGCTCAACAGCCTCAAGCAGGAGCTCATCCCCTCGATCGAGTTCCCCGGACTCATCGTCGTGTCGACCTACCCGGGCGCCTCTCCCGAGGTCGTCAACACCGACGTGTCGACCCCCATCGAGGAGGCCATCCAGGGCGTTCCCGGCATCGAGGCGTCGACGGCGACGAGCACGACGAACGCCTCGATCGTGCAGGCGTCGTTCGACTACGGCACCGATCTCGGCACCGCCGAGCAGAAGATGACGCAGGCGATCAACCGCATCGACCTGCCCGACGGCGTCGAGCCGACCGTGCTCACTGCGAGCATCGACGACTTCCCCGTCATCCAGCTCGCCGTGTCGGGGTACGAGGACTCCGACACCATCCAGTCGCAGCTTGAGACGCTCGTCGTGCCCGAGATCGAGGACGTCGACGGCGTGAACGAGGCCGGAGTGGTCGGCGGCATCGGGGAGCGGATCACCATCACGCCCGACGACGACGAGCTCGCGGCCGCCGGGTACACCCAGCAGGCGATCAGCGACGCGCTCGAGCAGAACGGCATCCTCTTCCCCGGTGGCGACATCACCGAGGACGGCGAGACGCTCACCGTGCAGACGGGGTCGAAGGTGACCAGCGTCGAGGAGGTGGCGCAGCTGCCGCTCGTGCCCGGCGACGCCACGCAGTTCGCGGCCGGCGAGACCACCATCGAGGATGTCGCGACCGTCGAGCTGGCCGACGACCCGATCACGTCGATCTCGCGCGTCAACGGCGAGCCGGCCCTGACCATCGCGGTCACCAAGCTCCCCGCCGCCAACACCGTCGACGTCTCGCACGGCGTCCTCGAGCTGATCCCCGACTTCGAGGATGCCCTGGGCGGCGACGTCGAGTTCACGGTCGTGTTCGACCAGGCGCCCTACATCGAAGAGTCGATCGAGACGCTCGCCGTCGAAGGCATGCTCGGGCTCGTCTTCGCGGTGCTCGTCATCCTGATCTTCCTCATGTCGGTGCGCTCGACGCTGGTGACCGCGATCTCGATCCCCACGAGCGTGCTGGTCACCCTGATCGGCATCCAGGCGTTCGGGTACTCGCTGAACATCCTCACGCTCGGCGCCCTCACGATCTCGATCGGCCGCGTCGTCGACGACTCGATCGTGGTCATCGAGAACATCAAGCGGCACTACGTCGGCAACGCCGACAAGAAGGAGTCGATCCTCCGAGCCGTCCGCGAGGTCGCGATGGCGATCTCGTCCTCGACGATCACCACGGTCGCCGTGTTCCTGCCGATCGCGTTCGTGGGGGATGTGACCGGCGAGCTCTTCCGGCCCTTCGCGCTGACCGTCACCATCGCGATGCTCGCCTCGCTCCTGGTCGCCCTCACGATCGTGCCGGTGCTCGCCTACTGGTTCCTGCGCCCGGGCACACCGCTGCTCGACGCGAACGGCGACGAGATCGATCCCGAGGATCCCGATGCGCCCCCCTCGCGCATGCAGAAGGGGTACCTGCCCATCCTGCGCTGGACCCTCACGCACTCCTGGGCCACCCTCGGCCTTGCCGTGCTCGTGCTCGCCGGAACGGTCGCCGCCGCGCCGTTCATGAAGACCAACTTCCTCGGCGACTCGGGGCAGAACACCTTCACGATGACGCAGACCATCGGCGCGGCCCCCAGCCTCGAGGCCGAGGAGGCCGCGACCGAGGAGGTCGAGGCGGTGCTCCTCGACATCGACGGCATCGAGACCGTCCAGGTGTCCATCGGCACGAGCGGGTCGGCGCTGGCCGACGCGTTCTCGGGCGGCGGCACCGGCATCACCTACTCGATCACCACCGACGCGGATGCCGACCAGGTCGCGCTGCGCGAGGAGGTCATCGCCGCCGTCGCCGACCTCGAGGACGCCGGAGAGCTGACCGTGTCCGCGTCGGGCGGCGGGTTCGGCTCGAGCGACATCGAAGTCGACGTGACCGCACCGACCTCGGACGCGCTGCAGGAGGCCGCCGACGAGGTGGTGGCCGCCCTCGACGGCGCCGAAGGCGTCGGTCAGGTCAGCAGCAACCTGTCGGCGTCGCTGCCCTACATCGCCGTGACCGTCGACCGCGAGGAAGCCGCCGCGCGCGGGCTGTCCGAGGTCGCCGTCGGGGCGATCGTCTCGAACACGATGCAGCCCCAGTCGATCGGCACGGTCGAGATCGACGACACGTCCGTCACCGTCTACCTCGCCGCGGGCGAGGAGGTCGACACCGTCGAGCAGCTGCGTGAGCTCGAGATCCTCACCGCGACCGGACCCGCCGAGCTGCAGGACGTCGCCGACGTCGAGGTCACCGAGGGCCCGACCTCGATCACCACGCAGCGCGGTCAGCGCACCGCGACGGTGACCGTCACGCCCTCGACCGACGATCTCACCGCCGCCACCGCGTCGGTCACCGAGGCGCTCGCCGACATCGGCCTGCCCGATGGGGCGGACGCGGAGCTCGGGGGCGTGGTCTCGCAGCAGGAGGACTCGTTCTCGCAGCTCGGCCTGGCCCTGCTCGCGGCGATCCTCATCGTCTACGTCGTGATGGTCGCGACCTTCAAGTCGCTGCGCCAGCCGCTGCTCCTGCTCGTGTCGGTGCCGTTCGCGGCGACCGGTGCGATCCTGCTCCAGATCGTCACCGGCATCCCGCTCGGCGTCTCGTCCCTGATCGGCGTGCTGATGCTCATCGGCATCGTCGTGACGAACGCGATCGTGCTCGTCGACCTCGTCAACCAGTACCGCGAGCGAGGGCTGTCGACCCACGACGCGACGATCGCCGGCGGCGCGCGCCGCCTGCGCCCGATCCTCATGACGGCGCTCGCGACGATCTTCGCCCTCACCCCGATGGCGATGGGCATCACCGGCAGCGGCGGGTTCATCTCGCAGCCGCTGGCGATCGTCGTCATCGGCGGACTGGTGTCGTCCACCGTGCTGACGCTGCTGGTGCTCCCGACGCTGTACAACCTCGTCGAAGGCGCCAAGGAGCGCCGGCAGGCGCGTCGCGCCGGCGGCACCGACCCCGAGGGCCCGGGCGACGGGTCAGACCCGGATGACGGTGCGCCCGGCGGCGAGTCGGCGACGGTCGACGACGCGTCGCGCAGCGGGATGACCGCTGCCGACTCGGGCGACGCGGACGGGCAGGCGGACGCGACGGCGGAGCAGGCGCAGTCGCGCCGCGGTCACCCGGTGACCGGCACGATCGGCGATCTGCCCGCGGCCACGCCGATACAGCAGAGCCGCCGCGCGCGACGCGCGCAGGACTGAGCGCCGGGGGCGTGCGGAGGCGGCGCCGCTGCGCCCCACGCCCGTCCCGATCCGCCGCACGGGGCCCGGCGCGCCGGGCCCGGTCCGCCGCGCCGGGCGCGGCGTGCCGGTGCGGGCGACCGGGCGCAGCTGCGTCGCCGGTCGACGAGCGCGTCGCCGCGGGCGCACCTCGCTGCACAGCGGGGCCGGGGTGTCGTGGGTCTGCGCGTGCGAGACGCACCGGCTGAGCACGCCGATCCACGAGAAGATCAGCGCGAAGCCCACCAGCTCGAGGACGGCCAGATTGATGACGCCCGTGCTGAAGAGCACGATGACGGCGATCAGCAGCGTGAACACGGCGATGGTGGCCGCCATCAGCACACGCGGCACCGACCGTCGACGACGCAGCGTCACTCCCAGCATCCCGAGGAACGACAGCATGATGCCCGAGGCCGCACGGTCGTGCAGGAACGTGTTGGTGTGAAGCGGGATGAACCCCACCCCGGCGAGGTGGACGCCCACGGAGGCGACGAGCACGACGAACACGCGAGACGGCGCGCGCCCGCGACCGGCGCTGAGCGCGCGCAGCTCGGCATGGATGCGCAGCGAGAACAGCCCGACGACGAGCCCCGCCGCGATCAGCGACCCGTTGAACATGAAGCCCGAGAAGTCCGAGACCGTGCCGAGCGCGCTGAAGTGGTACTGCCACCAGTCGGTCTCGGTGGTGGTCAGAATCGATAGCGCGACACCGACCGCCAGCATCCCCATCACCGTCGCCGCCAGGCGCGACGACGTGGCCCACGCCACGATCGTCTGCCCAGGAATGCGGAACGTGAGGGCATGCCGAAGGATGCCGGTTGTCGGCGGCTGCAGCGCGGTCGTCGTCATCTCGTCCGGAGGCGTCGCGTGCGCCCAGCGCCCCCAGTTCCGACCGCCTGCCGAAACCGCGCCCCCGCATGAATGCTAACCGCTTGCCGTGGTGCCCTACCTGGGTATTGCGATCACGGCACGAGCGGAGTAAGCCCTCCTGGTCGCGTCAGACGGTGTAGGTGATCCCCCAGGATGCCGTCCAGTACTCGCCGGGTTCGAGGACGCGCACGCCCAGGCCCGAGTTGAACGCGTCGGCGGGCGCCGTCATCGGCTCGACCGCGATGGCCTTCTTCTGGCCGGGGTACGCATCGGTCGTGAACACCTGCACGTAGTCGAAGCCCTCGCCCGACCACATCGTCACCGTGCGGCCGTCGGGCGCCACCAGAGTGCATCGCGCGACGCCGTCCGCGTCGCGGAGGATGTCGCCGAATGCGTCGTCCAGGTCGAGCTCGGCGACGGGGCGCCCGCTGCGCAGGTCGAGCGGCGTCCCCTCGACGCTCACCTCCGGGGACGGCAGCAGGCGGTCATCGACGGGGAACCGCGTCGCGCCCGGCACGGTGAGCACCAGCGACTCGGGGTCGACGTCGCCGATGGTGAGGAACGGGTGGGTGCCGATCGCGACCGGTGCGGCGTCCGTCCCGGTGTTGCGGATGCGGTGGGTCACCGTCACCCCGTCGTCGGTCAGCGCGTAGGTGACCGAGGTGTCCAGCAGGAAGGGGTACCCGCCCTGCGGGTACACGGTCGCGGCGAGCGTGATCGCGTCGGGCGCTTCGGCGGCCACCTCGTACGGCGCGTAGCGCAGCAGGCCGTGGATCGCGTTGTTG
>JAUHYM010000096.1 GCA_030426515.1 Actinomycetes bacterium | reverse complement strand
CGTGCGCTCGGGGGCGACCCGGCATCCGTTCCCGCGGTGATGCAGGTCGCCGCGGCGTTCGAGCTCCTGCACGCCGCCTTCGTCATTCACGACGACGTCATCGACCACGACACCGTCCGGCGCGGCATCCCCAACATCGGCGGTGAGTTCCGTGCACGCGCGGGAATGCGCGGTGCCCCACCGTCGGCCGCCGCGGACGTCGGCGATGCGGCCGGCATTCTCGCGGGCGATCTGCTTCTCTACGAATCCCAGCGCATCATCGCGCGGGTCGACACCCCCGCCCCGATGCGTCGACGCCTGCTCGAGCTGCTCGATGACGCCGTCGTGGTCTCGGCGGCGGGCGAACTCGCCGACGTCGAGCACGCCGCGCTGCCCGACGCCCCCGACCTGGAAGACACCCTGGCGGCGACGCGCAACAAGACGGCCATCTACTCCTTCAGCGCTCCCCTGCGAGCCGGCGCGGTGCTGGCGGCCGCGCCGACCAGCGTCGACACCGCTCTTGAGGCCTGCGGCACGCGCCTCGGCATCGCCTTTCAGCTGGTCGACGACCTGATCGGCGCCTTCGGCGACACCGCGCAAGCGGGCCGCAGTGAGGGCGTGGACCTCGTCGCCGCCAAGCGCACGCCGATCGTCGCTCTGGCGCGCAAGACCGCCCGCTGGCCGCGCGTTCACCAGGCACTCGCCCTCGCGCACACCGGCCCGGTCGCCCTCCGAGAGGCGCAGCAGGAGCTGAACGACAGCGGCGCCGCCGAGCAGACCCGGGTGCTCGTCGACCACGAGGTGGCCGCCGCTCTCGACGCCGCGCGGGCGCTGCCGCCGCGGCTGCGCACGTACGTGCACGATCTCGCCTCGGCCGTGCAGGCACGCCAGCCGTGAGCGGCGCCGAGCCCACGGGCCTCACCCTTTACAACCGCACGGCGCAGGATGCCGCGGATGCGGTGATCGCACGCTATTCCACTTCGTTCGCCCTGGCCTGCCGTCTGCTGGGGCGACGTGTGCGTCCCCACGTGCGCGCGGTGTACGCGCTCGTGCGCGTGGCCGATGAGATCGTCGACGGACCAGGCAGCGAGGCAGGCGTCGAGAGCACGGGCCTCCACGCCATCGTGGACCACCTCGAGGACGAGGTCCGCACGGCGACCGCAACCGGGTTCAGCCCGAACCTCGTCGTCCACGCGTTCGCCCGCACCGCCCGCGAGTGCGGCATCGGCGAGGATCTGACCCACCCGTTCTTCGAGTCGATGCGCGCGGACCTGAGCACCTCCTCGCACGACGACGCATCGCACGACAGCTACGTCTACGGATCGGCCGAGGTGGTGGGACTGATGTGTCTGCAGGTCTTCGTGAACGCGGGACTGCCGCAGCCGGCCGCACCCGCGCCGCCGCTCGTCCACGGCGCACGCAGGCTCGGTGCGGCGTTCCAGGACATCAACTTTCTGCGAGACCTCGCCGACGACCGGGATCGCCTCGGTCGCGACTATCTGTCGATCGACTCGGGCGCGCACTCCCGCGGCGAGCTGCTCGACCGTATCGATGCCGACCTCGATGCCGCGGCCGCCGTGATCCCCGAGCTGCCTGCAGACTGCCGCCGTGCCGTGACCGCGGCCCACGACCTGTTCCGGGCCCTCGCGATCCGGCTGCGCAGCGACGACGGCACGCAGGGGCGGGTGCGCGTGCCCGACACCCGCAAGGCTGCGCTGGCCGCGCGAGCGATGTGCGGACTCCCCGCCCGGGCGGTGCACGCATGAGTCGGATCGCCATCATCGGGGGCGGCATCGCCGGGCTCGCCTCGGCCGCGCTCCTTGCCCGCGACGGCCACGACGTGACGCTTCTCGAAGCGCGATCGACCACGGGCGGCCGCGCCGGCTCGTGGAGCAGCGACGGGTTCCGCTGGGACACCGGGCCCAGCTGGTACCTCATGCCCGAAGTGTTCGACCACTTCTTCGAGCTGATGGGCACCTCCAGCGCGGAGCAGCTCGATCTGGTGCCCCTCTCCCCCGCCTACCGCGTGTTCAGCGAAGGCTTCCCCGACCCCATCGACGTCGAGACCGGCCGCGATCAGGCGCGCGCTCTCTTCGAGGAGATCGAACCCGGTTCCGGGCCACGACTCGATGCGTACCTCGACTCCGCCGCCGACGCGTACCGGCTCGCGGTCGACCGGTTCCTGTACGACGGGTACCAGTCGACGGCGGGTCTCCGGCATCCCGAGGTGGTGCGTCGGCTGCCGCAGCTCGCGCCGCTGCTCACCACGTCCCTGCACCGCCATGTCGCGCGCCGGTTCCAGGACCCTCGCCTGCAGCAGATCCTCGACTACCCCGCGGTGTTCCTCGGCGGCTCGCCGTTCGGCGTCCCGAGCCTCTACCACCTGATGAGCCACCTCGACCTCGCCGACGGCGTGCTGTACCCGCGCGGCGGCTTCACCACGGTCATCGAGGCGATCGAGGCCCTCGCACGCGCACACGGTGCTGCGATCCAGACCGACGCGCGCGTCGCGCGGATCGTGGTCGACGGCGACGCCGCGCAGGGCGTGCAGCTGCACGACGGCTCCATCATCGCCGCCGACCTCGTCCTGTCCACCGCGGACCTGCACCACACCGAGACCATGCTGGTCGATCCCGCGCATCGCACCTACCCGCAGTCGTGGTGGGACCGACGCACACCCGGGCCGGGTGCGCTCCTCCTGCTGCTGGGCGTCGAAGGCGAGCTTCCCCAGCTCGCCCACCACTCCCTGCTGTTCACGAGCGACTGGCGCGGCAACTTCGAGGCGATCTTCGGCGAGAGCCCGCGCATCCCCGACCCCGCCTCGCTCTACGTGTGCCGCCCCAGTGCCACCGACGACACCGTAGCCCCAGACGGCCACGAGAACCTCTTCGTCCTGGTGCCCATCCCCGCCGACCCTGCGCTGGGTCGCGGGGGCGTCGACGGCGACGGGTCACCGGCGGTGGAGTCCGCGGCGGACGACGCGATCGCGCAGATCGGCGCCTGGTGCGGCATCCCGGACCTCGCCGATCGCATCGTGGTGCGACGCACGATCGCGCCCGGCGACTTCGCCGCGGATCTCAACGCCTGGCAGGGCACGGCACTGGGTCTTTCGCACACCCTCTCGCAGAGCGCGGTGTTTCGGCCTCGTGGCCGGTCGCGCAAGGTCTCCGGCCTGCTCTACGCGGGTGGTTCGACCCTGCCGGGCATCGGACTGCCGATGTGCCTCATCTCCGCCGAGCTCGCGCTCAAGACGGTCCGCGGCGATCGTTCCCCGGGCAAAGCCGTCGTGCCGGCCGGCTCGGGGGCGTGAACGGTGCCCGGCGCGTACCTCGCTGCGATCCTCGTCTCCGCCGCCGGCGTCATGGCGCTCGACGCGCGCTTCCGGCTCGCACTGTTCGACCGCCCCGGCCGCGCGGCGGCCGCCGTCGCGATCGGGACCGCGTTCTTCCTCGTGTGGGACGCCACAGGGATTGCGCTCGGTGTCTTCGTCCTCGGCACCGGCGGCGCGCTGCTGGGCGTCGAGATCGCGCCGGAGATGCCACTGGAGGAGCCTGTCTTCCTGGTCTTCCTCTCGTACCTCGCCCTGGTGCTCTTCTGCGGGTGGCAGCGCTTCAGCCGGTGGCGCCGCGAGCGATCGGGCCCGGAGGACGCGTGACATACCCGCTCATGGTCCTCCCCTTCCTCGCGGTCACGGTCATCGTGACCGCGATCAGCGCGCGTCGCCCCCGGTTCCGTGAGCGCATGCTCGCCTCGACCGTCACCGCCGTCGCCCTTCTCGTTCTCACGGCGGTGTTCGACAACATCATGATCGCCGCCGGGCTGTTCACCTACCCGTCCGAGCACCTCAGCGGGCTGCGCGTGGGCGCGGCGCCGATCGAGGACTTCTCCTACCCCCTGTGTGCCGCGTTCCTCCTTCCCGCGGTCTACACACTTCTCGACCGATCGGAGACGTCGCGGTGAGCGCAGCGACCATTGCCAGAGACGTCTTCGTCTCGTCACGTCCGGTCAGCTGGATCAACACCGCCTTTCCCTTCGGGGCGGCGTACCTGCTCACCACCGGCACGGTAGACCTGACGCTGATCATCGGCACGCTGTTCTTCCTCGTGCCGTACAACATCGCGATGTACGGCATCAACGACGTCTTCGACTACGAGTCCGACCTGCGCAATCCGCGCAAGGGAGGAGCCCACGGCGCGATCCTCGATCGTCGCCACCACCGCGCGATCCTGTGGACGGCGGGCCTGAGCTGCGCGCCGTTCGTCGTGTATCTGCTCGCCGTCGGCCCAGCGGCATCCTGGCTCGTGCTCGCGGCGAGCTTGTTCTTCGTCGTGTTCTATTCGGCACCGCCGCTGCGCCTGAAGGAGGTTCCCTTCGCGGACTCGGTGACCAGCAGCATCCACTTCGTCTCTCCCGCCGCGTACGGGCTCGTCCTCGCAGACGCCACGTGGACGCTGCCACTCGCCGCGATCCTGTGCGCGTTCTTCCTGTGGGGCATCGCCTCACACGCGTTCGGCGCCGTGCAGGACGTGGTGGCCGACCGCGAAGCGGACATCTCATCGATCGCCACGGCGCGCGGCGCGGCATGGACGGTCCGGTTCGCGCTCGCCTGCTACGCGACCGCGGGACTGGTGATGCTCGCCGTCCCCTGGCCGGGCGTTCTCGCCGCGGTGCTCGCGGTCCCCTACATCGTGGCGATCTGGCCGTACCGCGCGGTGGCCGACGCGCAGGCGGCGTCGGCCACCGCGGGGTGGCGTCGGTTCCTCTGGATCAATCAGGCGGTCGGCTTCGCGATCACGCTGCTGATGATCTGGTGGTGGCTCATCCGCTGAGCGGTCACCCCTCCGCGTTCGCCTCCAGCTCCAGGAGCGTCTCGATCGCGTTGGTCAGACGGGCATCCGCCTCGCCGTATGCGGTCCAGTCACCGGCCTGAAGCGCTGCCTCGCGCTCGAGCATCGCCGCCTGCGCCTCCTGCAGCGCCGCATCGAACGCGTCGAGAGCGGCACCGGGGTCCCCAGCGTCGTCCGGCTCTCCGGTACCCGGGTCGCCGGTGTCGGTCTCGTCGGTCCCCTCGTCCGGCTCGGTCGGCGTCACATCGCCGTCGCCGGCGCTGGCGCCCGAGTCGCCGCCGAAGAGCGCATCCAGAGCTTCATCCAGCGTGTCCTCGAAGGCGATCTCGTTGCCGAAGGAGACGAGGATCTTCTGCAGCACCGGCAGCTGCGTGTCACCCGACGACTGCACGTACACGGGCTGCACGTAGAGCAGACCGCCGCCGACGGGAAGCGTCAGCAGGTTGCCGTTGAGCACGTCCGACTGCCCCTGGCTCAGGATGTTGATCTGCGAGGAGACCTGGGGGTCCGAGTCGAAGGTGTTCTGCACCTGACCGGGCCCGGGCACGGTGGTGTCGGCGTCGATCACGAGCATGCGCAGCTTGCCGTAGTCCTCGCGTTTGACACCCGACTCGTCTCCGGCGTCGGAGTCCACCGCCAGGTAGCCCAACAGCACGTTTCGCGTCTGTGCGCCCGTGGCCTGCGGGATGAACGTCGTGAACATCGAGAAGCTGGCCTCGTCCTGACCGGGCATCTGCATGGTCAGGTAGTACGGCGGCTGCAGACGCGACGCGTTCTGCGGGTCGTCGGGGGTCTGCCAGGCGTTGTCCCGCTGGTAGAACGACTGCGCGTCCTCGACGTGATAGATCCCGAGGACCGCACGCTGGACCTTGAACAGGTCGGTCGGGTAGCGCACGTGGCTCATCAGGTCGCCCGACATCTCGTCGATCGACTTGATCGTCGTCGGGTAGACGTTCTGCCACGCCTGCAGGACCGGGTCCTCTTCCTCCCACGCGTACAGCGTGACCGACCCGTCGTACGCGTCGACGGTGGCCTTCACCGAGTTGCGGATGTAGTTGATGTTGTCGATCGCGAAGCGGGGGGCGGTGTTCGTCGAATCGGCGATCGCCTGGTCGAGGCTGACGATCGACGAGTACGGGTAGCTGGCGCTCGTCGTGTATCCGTCGATGATCCACACGATGCGCCCGTCGACCACGCTGGGGTACGGGTCGGAGTCCAGCGTCAGGTACGGCGCGGCCTTCTGCACGCGGTCACGCGGGTGCCGGTCGTACAGGATCTGCGAGTCCTCGTTCACGAAGTCGGAGAACAGGATCTGCTCGGACTGGAACTTCAGCGCGTAGATCAGCTGGAGGAAGATGTTGCCGATGCGCGGGCCGCCGTCGCCGGTGAAGGTCGTCTTCGTCTCGTTGGCGCCGTCCTCGCCGCGCGGGTAGTCGAGTTCGACGGGTGCGGTGCCCTCCGGGGCGCCGACGATCGAGTACTCCGGGGTGTTCTCGCCGAAGTAGACACGGGGCTCGTACGGCTCGTCGCCTGTGAGGTCGCCCGAGACGGGGATGCCGCGCTCGAGGAAGACCGGGAATCCGTCGGCGGTGCGCTCGTTGCCCTTGGCCGCGACCATGCCGTAGCCGTGGGTGTAGACGACGGTGGTGTTCTGCCAGGTCGCCGCGGCCCCGAGCTGGTCGAGGCTGAGCTCGCGCACCGAGACGATGGTGTCCTGCGATTCGCCGTCGATCTGGTAGCGGTCGACGTCGAGCGGGTCCTGGAACTGGTAGTACGAGCGATACTGCTCGAGCTGACGGATCGTAGGGCTGATGATCGCCGGGTCCATGATGCGGATCGACGCGGTGGTCTCCGCGTCCTGACGCAGCTGGCCGGCCTCGGCATCGGTCTCGGCGGTGAAGTCCGTCTGCTCGAGCCCCTCCACCCCATACGCCTCGCGCGTCGCATCGACGTTGCGCTGGTAGTACTCGCTCTCGAGCGTGAGCTGGTTGGGCTGCACCTGGAAGGTGTTGACGACCCACGGGTATCCGATGCCGACGACCAGTGCGGAGACGACCAGGAGCGCGGTGCCGATGAGGGGGTAGCGCCAGCGGCCGATCACGGCGGTTACGAAGAAGAGGACCGCGATGAGCACCGCGACGATGGCAAGGATCGTCTGCCCGGGGATGACGGCGTTCACCCCGGTGTAGCCGGGGCCTGTGATCCGATCGCCCGGTTCGATGAGGGTCAGGTATCGGTCGAGCCAGATCGAGGCCGCCTGTACGAGCAGGTAGAGGCCGGCGAGCACCGCGAGCTGGATGCGCGCGGCCTTCGAGATGCGCAGCTCGCGCTGACCCACGCGGACCGAGCCGTAGAGGTAGGCCACCACCGCGGTCATCAGAAGGCAGATCAGCAGGGTGGCCGAGACGAAGCCGACCAGCGCGCTGTAGAACGGCAGGGCGAACAGATAGAACCCTGTGTCGAGACCGAACTGCGGGTCGGACACGCTGGTGGCCACACCGTTGAACCACAGCCACGTGGTCTCCCACTGGGCCGATGCCGCGAATCCGGCGAAGAAGCCGAAGAACACCGGGATGCCCCACATCGCGAGACGACGCAGCGGCTCGACGACCTCCTGGTAGCGGTCGAGCTGCGAGCTGAGCCGCGCGTAGACCGGGCGAAGGCGGTACGCCAGCTGGATGACACCCCACACGGGGACCGCCATGCCGAGGAACCCGACCACGAACATGATGGCTCGCGCGAGCCATTGGGTCACGAGAACGGACTCGTAGCCGAGCTGGCTGTACCAGAGCCAGTCGGCGAACAGGTTCGCGAACAGGAAGAACGCCGCCACCAGCGCGGCGATCACGGCGAGCGTGATCGCGATGACGCGGCGGGAACGGCTAGGGGCTGCGGGCCTCGGCTCAGACGTCGTGGTCACCATGCCATCCTAGGCATGCCTCGGGCGGACGGTCTCCGTGCCACCTGCGTATCGACCTGGAATCGGCGTCTACGAGGCCTCGCACGCGGCGAGGGCGTCGAGATCGCCGTCCGCGGCGATCGCGTCGAGCACGGCGACCGAGTCGTCGAGCGTCTCGACGGCGAACACGCGCAGGCCCGACGGAACGTGACCGACCACCTCATCGCAGTTGCCGGTGGGTGCGAGGAAGTAGGCGGCGCCGTCGTCGCGCGCACCGTACAGCTTCTGGCGGATGCCGCCGATCGTCCCGATCGTCCCGTCCGCGGAGATCGTCCCGGTGCCGGCGACCTCCGCGCCGCCGTTCAGCTCCCCCGGGGTGAGCGTGTCGATGATGCCGAGCGCGAACATCTGGCCGGCGCTGGGCCCGCCGACGTTGTCGAGCTGAATGGTCACATCGATCGGGAACGTGTAGTCGTGGACGAGGATGACGCCGATGACCCACGAGCTCTCGCCGTCTTCTCCGACCAGCTCCTCGGGAACGATCGACTCCTCGTACTCGTCTCCGTCACGTTCGACGACGAGCGAGACCGCGGCGCCCTCCGCGTCCTGAATGACCTCTCTCAGCTGGTCGACGTCGGTCACCCTCACGCCGTCGGCCTCGACGATCACGTCGCCGGCTTCCAGGACCCCGTCCGACGGCGTCCCCTCGACCGGCTCCACGACCTCGAGCGACGCCTCGACCTCGTAGCCCAGATTCGTGAGTGCCGCCGCCGTGGCCTCCTGCTGCGAGTCGACCATCAGGCTGGCGTTCTGCTCGCTTCGCTCCTCGGTGGTCACGCCCTCCGGGAAGACCGTCTCGATGGGCACGACGGCGCGGGACGGATCGAACCACGCGAACGCGAGCTCCCACCACGACGGCGGGCGTTCGCGATTGCCTACGACCTGCACGGTGGTGAGATCCAGAGAGCCGGCCGTCTCGTAGGTCGCCGCTCCCTCGATCGAGATGAGCGGCACCTCGTCGCCGTCCGAGGTCTGCACGCTGCCGAGGGTGTCGTACACCGGGCCGGGGCGCTGGATCACGTACGCGGTCGGAAGGAAGGTGAGGATCAGCAGGACGACGAGCGCCACGGCCAGGGCGCTGACCCCGACCACGGTCGCGCGCGATGCGCGGGGCGGGGGCGGGGGCGGCTGCGTGTCGGGCACGTCGAACAGCGTCACAGGTCGGCCTTTCGGGGGTCGTTCGCGACCGGCGTAAGGCGCGGGCTCCACGGCCGCCTGGTGCGAGTGTTGCTCCGACTAGCG
>JAUHYM010000095.1 GCA_030426515.1 Actinomycetes bacterium | reverse complement strand
TGACGCGCGCCGTCACGCTCGGCGAGACCAATCGCGAGTTCCTCGACGCGGCCTGGAGCGCGGCGACCGCGGGTGGGCAGGCGCCCGTCGACCCGAGCGCACTGGGCACCTCCGCGCTCGACACCGGCGACTTCCTGACGCTGGGGGAGCTGCGCGAGGCGGTGCGGTCCCACGACGGCGTGTGGTGGGACATCAGCCCGTTCGACACCGGAGCGGCAGACCCGGAGCTCGCCGACGGCGACGCCGCACCGCAGGCGCACCGTCTCGAGGCGCGCCGTGTGCCGTCGTTCCACGGCAGCGTGGACGGCGCGGTCGAGCACGTGGCTCAGCGCGTCGCGGCCGGGTGGTCGGTTGTGGTCACCGCCTCCGGCGCGGGCCTCGTGGAACGTGCGCGCGATGTTCTGGCCGACCACGGCACGGCCGCGCGGGCCGAGAACCAGATCATCGACGAACCCGAGACGGGAGTGGCCACGATCACCCAGGCCGCGGTCGAGGCCGGGTTCGAGCTGCCGGACGCGCAGCTCGCCGTTCTCACCGAGGCGGACTTCTATGGGCGAACGATCGGCGGAGACGCCCGTGTCGTCAAGAAGCTCGCCTCGCGCCGCAAGAACATCGTCGATCCGCTTCAGCTGAAGCCCGGTGACCTCGTCGTGCACGCCACGCACGGCATCGGGCGCTTCGTCGAGCTCACGCGTCGCGAGGTGTCCAGCGGCGGGCGCAACGCGGTCAAGAGCGTGCGGGAATACCTCGTGCTCGAGTACGCACCGTCCAAGCGGGGGTACCCGGGGGACAAGCTGTTCGTCCCGACCGACCAGCTCGATCTGCTCTCCCGCTACGTCGGCGGCGAGGCGCCGACGCTCTCCAAGATGGGGGGCAGCGACTGGGCGCAGGCCAAGGGCCGCGCGCGCAAGGCGGTCCGCGACATCGCGGTCGAGCTGGTCAAGCTCTACTCGGCGCGCATGGCATCGAAGGGATACGCCTTCGGCGGGGACACCCCCTGGCAGCGGGAGCTCGAGGAGGCGTTCCCATTCGCGGAGACCGCCGACCAGCTGCAGACGATCGACGAGATCAAGGCCGACATGGAGAGGCCGATCCCGATGGACCGCCTGCTGTCGGGTGACGTCGGGTTCGGCAAGACCGAGGTCGCCGTCCGCGCCGCCTTCAAGGCGATTCAGGATGGCAAGCAGGTGGCGATGCTCGTGCCCACCACGCTGCTGGTGAAGCAGCACCTCGAGACGTTCACCGAGCGGTTCGCCGGGTTCCCCGTCAAGGTCCGGCCGCTGTCGCGCTTCCAGACCGACAAGCAGGCGCGGGACACCATCGCCGGTCTTGCGGACGGGTCGATCGACATGGTGATCGGCACGCATCGCATCCTCACCGAGAAGGTCGTCTTCAAGGACCTCGGCCTGATGATCATCGATGAGGAGCAGCGGTTCGGCGTCGAGCACAAGGACGCGCTGAAGAAGCTGAAGACGAACGTCGACATCCTCGCGATGAGCGCGACGCCGATCCCGCGCACGCTCGAGATGGCGGTGACCGGGATCCGCGAGATGTCGACCCTCCAGACCCCACCGGAGGACCGGCATCCGATCCTCTCGTACGTCGGTCCCCGCAACGACAAGCAGCTCGCGGCGGCCATACGACGAGAGCTGCTGCGGGAAGGGCAGGTGTTCTACGTCCACAACCGCGTCCAGTCGATCCAGCGCGTGGCCTCTCACCTGGCCGAGCTGGTCCCGGACGCGCGGATCGCCGTCGCACACGGACAGATGAGCGAGCACCAGCTCGAGCAGGTCGTGGACGACTTCTGGGAACGTCGCAGCGATGTGCTCGTGTCGACCACGATCATCGAGACCGGGCTCGACATCTCGAACGCGAACACGATCATCATCGACCGCGCCGACAAGTACGGCCTGAGCCAGCTCCATCAGCTGCGCGGGCGCGTCGGGCGCGGCCGCGAGCGTGCGTACGCCTACTTCGTCTACGACGAGAACAAGCCGCTGTCCGAGACGGCGGCCGATCGCCTCGAGACGATCGCGATCAACAACGACCTGGGAAGCGGCATGCAGGTCGCGCTGAAGGACCTCGAACTGCGCGGCGCGGGCAACCTGCTCGGCGCCGAGCAGGCCGGACACATCGCGGGTGTGGGCTTCGACCTGTACCTGCGCATGATCGGCGAAGCGGTCGCCACCTTCCGCGGAGAGGAAGCCGAAGGGCCGACCGAGCTGCGTCTGGAGCTGCCGGTGCAGGCGCGGATCCCCGAGGAGTACATCGACAGCGAGAGGCTCCGACTGGAGGCGTACCAGAAGCTCTCGGCCGCGTCCGCGGCGACCGCCGCCGATGACGCGGTCGACATCGTCCTCGACGAGCTGACGGACCGATACGGCGACCCGCCGGCGGAGCTCGAAGGCCTTGCGGACATGGCGCGGCTGCGGCGGCGCGCGGGCCGGGCCGGCCTCAGCGATGTCGTCGCGATGGGTCCCAACCTGCGCGTCGCACCGGCCCACCTGCCCGAGTCGATGCGCGTCCGCCTGCAGCGTCTCCACCCCAAGGCGAAGATCGTCCAAGGCGGCGACGCGATGGTCGTTCCCCTCCCGACAGCGCAGGGCGCGCCGCTGGCGGACGCGGACATGATCGCGTGGACCGCGCAGCTGCTCGATCAGCTCTTCCCCGAGAAGGTCGGCGGCGGCGAGGACTGAGCGCGCGCTACGCTGACCTCGACGAAGGAGTCCGCGTGCGATTCGAACACCTCGGGGCAGAGCCCACGATCGACGAGACAGCGGTGGTGGCGCCGACCGCCGTCATCAGCGGCGACGTGACCATCGGGCCGGAGTGCCAGATCCTTCACGGCGCGGTCGTCAGCGCCGAGGGTGGCCCGGTTACGCTCGGCGCGCACGTCATCGTGATGGAGAACGCGGTGATCCGCGCCAGCGCCGCGAGCCCGGTGCACATCGGCGACCACGTCCTGGTGGGGCCGGGCGCGACGGTCAGCGGTGCCGTCGTGGACGACGAGGTCTTCCTCGCCACCGGCACCCGCGTGTTCAACGGGGCGCGGATCGGCGCGCGGTCCGAGGTTCGCATCAACGCGGTCGTCCACCTTCGGACGGTGCTCGAGCCGCGCACCGTGGTGCCCATCGGGTGGGTCGCCGTCGGGGAGCCCGCGCGCCTGCTGCCCCCGGACCGGCACGAGGAGATCTGGGCGGCCCAGCAGGAGCTGGACTTCCCCGGCTACGTGTTCGGCGTCGACCGGGAGACACCCGACCTCATGGTTCAGCTCACCGAGCGCTATGGGCGTGGACTGGCCCGTCACGCACACGACGAGCGTCTCGACGAGGCCTGATCAGTCCCACTCGCTGCGGCACTCGCGGCACCGGAACTGGGGCTGCGGCTCGCGCAGCTCGCTCGCTCGCTCGAGCTCGAGCGAGAACCAGAGCGGTTCGCGGACATCGACGTCCGCGCCGGCGCAGATCGGGCAGGTGTCGATCGTGCCCGCAGTGCGAATGCTGTCCATGCCCCCGACGCTAGACCTGCCCTCTGACATCGCGGCGAGCGACCCGCTCGATTCTGGAATCGCTCCCGCGGCGGGCAGAATCGAAGCGATGAGCACCGCACCCATGCCCGCAGGCGTCCGCCACACCGTCATCGACGACGCCGCCGGGCTCGCTTCCGGTGTCCTCGTCGCCAGCCTCGGGCTTCACCTCCTCTCCAGCGGTGAGGTCGTGACCGGGGGCACCGCCGGTCTCTCGCTGCTGCTGAGCTACGCCTTCGGCCTGCCGTTCCCGGTGCTGTTCGTCGCCGTCAACCTGCCGTTCTTCGCGATCGGCATCTGGAAGCGCGGGTGGGTGTTCACCCTGCGGAGCCTGGCGTGTGTCGTCGCCGTCTCGCTGCTGACGCCGGTTCAGTCGGCGATTCTGGGAGACCTCGCCCTGCCACCGCTGTACGCCGCCATCATGGGCAACGTGCTCGCGGGCGTCGGACTTCTCATCCTCTTTCGACACATGGCGAGCCTGGGCGGCTTCAACATCGTCGCGCTGATCGCGCAGGAGCGCCTCGGCTGGCGTGCCGGCTACGTGCAGATGGTGCTCGACGGCGTGGTGGTCGCCGCTTCGCTGTTCGTCGTCCCGCCCATCGTCGTCGCGATCTCGGCGCTCGGTGCCGTGATCCTCAACGGGATTCTCGCGCTCAACCATCGCCCCGGCCGGTACACGGGGTACTGACCGGGCAGCCCGGGCGGGGCGTCAGCCGGTGTTCTGCAGCCCCGCGGCGATCCCGCTGACCGACAGCAGGAGAAGACGCTGCAGATCAGGATCCGGATCGGTGCCCGGCTCCTGCGCGCGCAGCGACCGCAGGGCGCGCAGCTGCAGCAGTGAGAGGGCGTCGACGTACGGGCTGCGCAGCTTGACGGCGCGCTGCAGCACGGGCTTGTTCTCGAGCAGCTCCGCGTCGCCGGTCACCGCGGTCACCCACGAGCTGGTGAGCACCATCTCATCCATCACGAGCGCGGCGAGATCTGCGCGGTCCCCGAGGTCGAGGTAGCGACCGGCGATCCGTCCGTCGGCCTTGGCGAGGCTCATCGCGACGTTGTCGATCATGGTGCGGAACAGCGGCCACCGGGCGTACGCCTCCCGCAGCCGCCCGACGTCTCCGACCGCCTCCAGGGCGGTGCCCAGCCCGAACCATCCTGCGAGGTTGATGCGCGCCTGCGTCCACGCGAACACCCACGGGATCGCGCGCAGGTCCTCGAGGGACTCCACCGACAGCCCGCGACGCGCCGGACGCGAACCCAGCGCGAGCAGTCCGATCTCCTCCATCGGGGTGACCGTCGCGAACCACGGGGCGAACCCGTCGGCCTTGACCAGCGCATAGAAGCGCTCGCGCGAGGCGGCATCCATCGTGGCCGCCACGTCGGCGAAGTCGCGTGCCGCCGTGCGGTTGCGCAGCTCCACCGAGGGCGCAGATGCGCGCAGGATCGCGCCGGTCACCTGATCGATGTGGCGGGTGGCGATCATGGGGTCGCCGTAGCGGGCGAAGATCACCTCACCCTGCTCGGTCAGCTTGAATCGTCCGTCGACCGAATGCGGGGGCTGCGCCAGGATCGCGGAGCTCGCCGGTCCGCCGCCGCGTCCGAGCGATCCGCCGCGGCCGTGGAACAGCGTCAGCTCGATCCCCGACTCCCGTGCCCACTCTGCGATCAGCGACTGCGCTTCGTACAGCGAGAGCGTCGCGGCGACCGGCCCGACATCCTTCGAGGAGTCGGAGTAGCCGAGCATGACCTCGAGCCGGTTGTCGGTCTGCGCCAGCCGCGCCGCGAACTCGGGATGCTGGACGACCTCGGCGAGGATGCCGGGCGCGGCCTGCAGATCGGCGAACGTCTCGAACAGCGGGATGACGTCGAGGACCGGGGGAGTGCCCTCCGGTCCGACCGCGTGACGGGCCAGCTCGTGGACGGCGACCAGGTCGGCCGCCGACTGGGTGAACGACACGATGTAGCGCCCGGCAGCGGACAGGCCGTAGCGCTGCTGCAGGCGGGCGACGGTGCGGAACACATCGAGCACCTCGGTCGCCTGGTCCGACAGCGGCTCGCCGGAAGCCAGCTCGCGCAGCACCTTGGCGTGCACCGCGGAGTGCTGGCGCACCTCGAGCTCCGCCAGGTGGAAGCCGTAGGTCTCGACCTGCCAGATCATGATCTGCAGCTGGCCGTACGCGTGGCGCGCAGCGCCCGCCTCGGCGAGCGAGGTCTGCACCGTGCGCAGGTCGCTGAGCAGCTCGGACGCGTCGGCGTAGGCGAGATCGGCGTCCCGCGTGCGCGTGGCGACGATGCGGCGCGCGATCAGCAGCAGCATCGCCCGATGGGGCTCGCCGGGGGAGCGCTTGGCGATCTCGGCCGCGGCGTCGTCGTCTGCCGCGGCGCGGGCGGCCCACAGGGCGCGCAGTGCCGGTGAGGGCGGCGTCGAGGTCTCGTCGAGGGTGAGGGAGCGCCCGATCCGGTTCGCGGTGCGCTCGAGCCCCCGCAGCACATGCTCGCTGGCGATCGCCGCGGCCTTGCGGGTCACCGCGGCGGTCACGAAGGGGTTTCCGTCGCGGTCGCCGCCGACCCAGGAGCCGACGCGGACGAAGGGCGTCACGATCGGCGGCGCGGTCCCCGCCGCATCCGGCTGGATGACATCGTCCAGGCGACGGTAGACCGCCGGAACGGTCGTATACAGCGTGTCGTCGAAGACCTGCATGATCGAGCGGACCTCGTCCGTGGGCGAGGGCTTCTCCTGGCGAAGCGGACCCGTGCGCCACAGGGTGTCGATCTCCTCGAGCATGGCGCGCTGGATGCCGGTCGCCTCGGCGGCGGCGTTCGCCGCGTCGTGCGCATCGAGGAGCTCGGACAGTCGGCGGATGCTGGCAGAGACGGCCCGTCGTCGCGCTTCCGTCGGGTGCGCGGTGAACACCGGGTGGAACCGCAGGCCGCGCAGGCGCTCGCGAGCGCGCTCCGCGCCGATCTCGTCCGCCAGATCCGAGAAGGCCTCGGCGGCGCTCCCGGGGCCGCCCGGTCCGTCCTGCGCTTCGCGCTCGCGCAGAATGCGGACGCGGTGATGCTCCTCGGCGAGGTTGGCGAGATGGAAGAAGCAGGTGAAGGCGCGAGCGACCTGCTCCGCGCGCGGTCCGGAGAGGCCGTTCGCGATCTCCTCCGCTCGCGCGAACGCCTCCGGGGTGTCGTCCGTGTACGCGCTGATGGTCGCGTCCCGCAGGCGCTCCACGTCGTCGAAGAGGCCCTCCGGGCCGCTCTCCTGCAGCACACGCCCCAGCAGGGCGCCCAGCAGGCGGACGTCGGCGCGCATCTGCTCGGGCATCTCCTGACTGGCGCCGTAGCGTCCGGCCAGTGCGATCGCCTCAGTACGTGTCATCTCGGGCATTCCATAACGGTAACGCCCCGCTGTTACGCCGACGTGACGCGACCGTCGGTACGATGGACGGCAATGCCTTCGGGCGCGGTGAGTCGGGAAGCCTGGTCGACACGTTCCCACCGACCCGCATTCCCATCAGAAGGGTTCCTGTATGAAGCTGCTTCGCTCTGCACGCTTTCCCGCGATCGTCCTGCTCACCGCCGCGGTCCTCGGCCTCTTGGTCGCCAACTCGCCGTGGGGGCCGGCGGTCGACGAACTCAAGCACGTGTACATCGGGATCCCGGGCGTGTTCACGCTGTCGATCGGCCACTGGATCCAGGACGGGCTGCTGGCGATCTTCTTCTTCGTCGTCGCGATCGAGCTGCAGTTCGAACTGACCAGCGGTCAGCTCAACTCGGCCAAGAAGGCGCTGCAGCCGGCGATCGCCGCGGCGGGCGGCGTCCTCATCCCGATCGCGATCTACCTCCTGTTCGCGTTCGGCTCGGACGCCGCGGACGGCTGGCCCATCCCGACGGCGACCGACATCGCCTTCGCGCTCGGCGTGCTCGCCGTGTTCGGACGCGGCCTGCCCTCGGGAGTCCGGGTGTTCCTGCTCGCGCTGGCGATCCTCGACGACATCGTCGGCATCGTGTTCATCGCCGTGCTGTTCACCACCGATGTGAACTTCGCGATGCTCGGCGGCGCGGCGCTCGGCGTCATCGCGTTCGGAATCCTGAGCAGGCGGCTGGACACGCGCGCGCGCATCCCGATCACGGTCGCCCTCATCGTGATCGGCATCCTGGTGTGGGCCCTCACCTATCTCTCCGGCGTCCACGCCACGATCGCCGGTGTCGCCCTGGGGCTGGCGATGAGTCAGCAGCCCGCGCTGCACACTCGCCACGCGATCGAGCCCTGGGTCAACGCGGTCGTGCTGCCGCTGTTCGCCTTCTCCGCCGCGCTCGTGGTCATCCCGCAGGTGAACGCGGGCGAGCTGTCACCGGCGTTCTGGGGCGTGCTCGTCGCGCTCCCGGTCGGCAAGATCATCGGCATCTCGATCTTCGGCTGGCTCTCGCTGCGGGTCGGGCGCCGCGAAGGTGACGCGCCCAGCATCGCCTTCGTCGACATCGTGGCCGCAGGCGCACTGGGCGGTATCGGGTTCACGGTGTCGCTGCTGCTGTCCGAGCTGGCCTTCGTCGACCAGCCCGAGATCCGCGATCAGGCCACCCTGGGTGTGCTGGGCGGATCGGTCATCTCGCTGGTGATCGCGGCTGTTCTGGTCACTCTCCGAGCCCGCGGATATCGGCGGGCGCAGGCGGCGGTCGAGGCACCGTGACCGACGCGCTCCGGCGGGCTGTCGAGACGATGCGGGCCGTCCGCGAGCGGTGTGTGTGGACGCAGGGCATCGATCATCGCGCGCTCATCCCGTACCTGATCGAGGAATCCGCTGAGCTGGCGGACGCGGTCGAGGCCGGCGGGCGTGACGATCTGCGCGAGGAGCTGGGTGATCTGCTGTGGCAGGTGCTCTTCCATGCCGAGATCGCCTCTCGCGATGCCGAGGACCCGTTCGACATCGACGACGTCGCCGAGGGGCTGATCGCCAAGATGGTGCATCGCCACCCGCACGTCTTCGGGGACGAGACGGCCACGACCCCCGAGCAGGTGCTGGTGCTGTGGAACGCGGCGAAGGCCGAGGAGAAGCGGGCGCGCAGGAGTGTGCTCGACGGCGTCTCGCACCGGATGCCGTCGCTCGCCCTCGCGCAGAAGCTCGCCGGCAAGGCGGAGGACGCAGGGCTCGCACCTCCGGCCTCCCGCCCGGTCGCCAGCGAGGCCGAGCTGGGGGAGGAGCTGGCTGCCCTCGTCGCAGAGGCGCGACGGCGCGGCTTCGATGCGGAGCGCGCGCTGCGCGAGAACATCCGTCTCACGGAGAATCGGATCCGACGCGCCGAGGCGGCGCGCGAGGCGGACCTGGAAGGATAGAGCGGTGCCTGCAGTCAACGCTCCGCGCGGAATGCGCGACTTCCTCCCTGCCGAGAAAGCACGCCGCGAGCGTGTCCTCTCGGTCATCCGCGACCGATATCGCGCCCACGGCTTCGACGAGATCGAGACGCCGGTGGTCGAGGACTACGCGCGCCTGCACAGCGGCATCGGCGGAGACAACGAGAAGCTCGCGTTCGCGGTGATGCGCCGAGGCCTGGACGCCG
>JAUHYM010000094.1 GCA_030426515.1 Actinomycetes bacterium | reverse complement strand
CGAGCATCGACATGACGATCGCGACCGTGATCGCCGACGTGAGGTAGCCGAGCACGAGCTGGCCCCGGCGCACCGGCGCCACCAGATAGTCGCGGAAGCGCCCTGTCTCGCCGTCGTCGACGAGCGTCGCGAGCGCCCCCAGGCCCGTCGTGATCGTCGAGAGCATGACGATGCCGGCGAACATCCAGGCGTCGACGAACGCGCGGATGTCCGCCTCGTCCGCGTCGGGGAACGTCTCGCCCAGGGCGTCGATCTGGAGTCGTGCCAGAAACAGCGTGTACAGCGCGAACAGGATCAGCGCGCCCAGCAGCGAGAAGAACACATTCATGCGGTCGCGGAAGAACAGGCGCAGATTGCGCCGCACGATCGCGCCGATCACCCTCATCGCGCCCGCTCCTGCTCCGCCGGCACATCCCCGTCGGGCGTTCGTCCCGTCAGCGTGAGGAAGACGTCGTCCATGCGGCCGTGACGGAACTCGAAGTCCGCGACCGCGTCGCCGTGTGCGGCCAGGAGCTCGCGGGCGGTGCGCGCGTCGGGCACCGCCAGGGAGACACGGTCGACGTCGACACTCGCCGCGGCGTCGTGTCGGTGCGCGAGCGCGACAAGCGCCGCCGGGTCTGAGGTGGTAATGGTGAGCACGCTGTGGCTGTGCGCCGCACGCAGCGCGGCGGGGGTGCCATCGGCGACGATGCGCCCCCGGTCGATCACGCACACGCGGTCGACGCGCTCGACCTCCTCCATGTAGTGCGTGGTGAGGAACACCGTCAACCCGGTGTCTTCTCGCAGCCGCTGGATGGTGCGCCACACGAGATCGCGGCTGGCGGGGTCCAGCCCTGCGGTGGGCTCGTCCAGGAACAGGATGGAGGGTTCGTGGATGAGCGCACGGGCGATGTCGACGCGGCGGCGCTGCCCGCCGCTGAGCAGGCCGTAGCGGCGGTCGAGGAAGGAGCCCATCGAGATCATGTCGGAGAGCTGATCGATACGCGTCTCGACACGCTCCGGGGCCACCTTCGACAGCGTGGCGCGAAAGCGCAGGTTCTCGCGCGTGGTCAGGGTGGGATCCAGCAGCGACGCCTGGAAAACGACGCCCACGCGTTCTCGCACGCGTGCGGCTTCGCGGACCACGTCGTAGCCGGCGACGTCCACGGCGCCGCTGTCGAAGGGCAGAACGGTGGTGAGGCAGTTGATGGTCGTCGACTTGCCGGCGCCGTTGGCCCCCAGGAACGCGAAGGCGATGCCGTCGGGCACGTCGAAGGTGAGGTCGTCGACCGCGGTGATGTCGCGATATCGCTTGGTGAGGCCCTCGACGTGGATCGACACGGACCCTCCAGGGGATCGATGGTCACTGAGCATCAGTGTCGCATGCTCTGACGCGGGCGGCTCCGCGTGCGACGCTCAGACCTCGGCCAGCGCCGTCTTCGCGGCATCCATCGCGAGGGATCCGCCGTACCCGCGCCGCGAGAGCTGCCCGACCAAGCGGCGCAGCGCCGCATCGGGCTCGACACTCGCCAGCGACGGCGCCTTCTTGCGTGCGTACTCCAGCGCCCGCTCGGTCTCGTCGTCGGGCATCTCCGCCAGGGCGGCGTCGGACACGTCGCGCGGGACCCCCCGCTGCATCATGGTCTGGGCGATCGCGCGACGTCCCTGCCCGCGCTTCTGGGCGCCGGCGTAGGCCAGCTGCTCGGCCAGTCGCGCATCGTCGAGGTAGCCGCGTGCGACGAAGCTCGCGATGACGTCAGCGATCTGATCCTCGGCGAGGTCGCGCTCGGCGAGCAGACGACGCGCCTCGGCCTCCGACAGCTGGCGCGTCCGCAGACGCTTGAGGAGCGCCTTCTCCGCATCCGGACGCGCGTGATCCTCGTCGGCGGCGTCGGAGGGAGCCCGTCCCTGCACGGCGTCGAGGCGGGACGCACCGCTGCCCGAGAGCGCTTGTTCGCCGCGCCAGGTGGTGTGCCAGTCGGCGTCGGCGGTCGTGCCGCGCGAAGAGCCGAACAGCGGGATGACGGGAGCGACCCCGTCGCCGGGGGGCTCCGACGCGGGGTCTGCCCCGTCATCCACGAATCGAACCATCAGGCCGGGCGACGTGCCGCCAGCTCGTCTGCGGGCGCGTCCTCGGACGCGCCGCCGATGCCCAGCTTGGTCTTGATCTTGGACTCGATGTCGGCGGCGATGTCCTCGTTCTTGAGGAGGAAGTTGCGGGCGTTCTCCTTGCCCTGCCCGAGCTGTTCGCCGTCGTAGGTGTACCAGGCACCCGACTTCTTGACGATCGCGTGCTCGACCCCGAAGTCGATCAGGCTGCCTTCGCGGGAGATGCCGGTGCCGTACAGGATGTCGAACTCCGCCTGCTTGAACGGCGGGGCCATCTTGTTCTTGACGACCTTCACACGGGTGCGGTTTCCGACGGCGTCCGACCCGTCTTTCAGCGTCTCGATCCGGCGGATGTCCAACCGCACCGAAGCGTAGAACTTCAGCGCCTTGCCGCCCGCCGTCGTCTCGGGAGATCCGAAGAAGACGCCGATCTTCTCGCGCAGCTGGTTGATGAAGATCGCCGTGGTCTTGGTCTGGTTCAGGCCACCGGTCAGCTTGCGCAGCGCCTGCGACATGAGGCGGGCCTGCAGACCGACGTGGGAATCGCCCATCTCGCCTTCGATCTCGGCCTTGGGCACGAGCGCGGCGACGGAGTCGATCACCACGAGGTCGATCGCCCCGGACCGGATCAGCATGTCGGCGATCTCGAGCGCCTGCTCACCGGTGTCGGGCTGAGAGACGAGGAGCTGATCGATGTCGACACCGAGCTTCTTCGCGTACTCGGGATCGAGCGCGTGCTCGGCGTCGACGAAGGCGGCGATGCCGCCCGCGCGCTGGACGTTCGCGATCGCGTGCAGCGTCAGCGTGGTCTTTCCGGAGGATTCCGGACCGTAGATCTCGATGATGCGTCCGCGTGGGAGCCCGCCGACGCCGAGAGCGACGTCCAGGGCGATCGACCCGGTGGGGATGACCTCGACCGGGGCGCGGTCGTCGCTGCCCAGCCGCATGACCGAGCCCTTCCCGAACTGGCGATCGATCTGTGCGAGGGCCGATTCGAGGGCCTTCTCGCGGTCGACGGTTGTGGGCATGGCGTGCTCCTTCTGCTCGATTCCGGTCGCCTGCAGTCTGTCGCGCTCCGCCCCGGATGAGCCGGATGCTGCGACAAGGCGGTGGTGCTCTGCGACGGGATCGAACCTACGGCCGACCTCCGACATCGCTGCCGCCGGTCCGCCGAACTGTGGATCGATTCCGTTTCAGATCACCTGTGGAGGAGCCTATGCCTCATAGAACACAGTTTCGAGTTACGACACGGCGTGTTGCGCTCGAGCGTCGACCTCATGTCGTCTCAGCCGCGTGGCTCGAGCCGCCCGACACCGTAACGGCGATCCCGCGGAACGTCGGTCTCGACGCACAGCGCGTTCCAGACCTCGCGGGGGCTCTCCCCCGCGTCCAGCGCCTCGGCCGCGGTGCGTCCGCCCACACCGACCAGCACGAGATCGGCGATCAGCGCCGCACCCCGTCCGCCGAACTCCGCCTCCACGGCGCGCTGGAACTCGCTGCGTCGCATGCGGGTGGGAGGCCAGTCAGCGCAGCGAGAGCTCGGGCTCGACCGAGGCGACGAGTTCGTCCGGGACGACGTCGGGGAAGGTCTGCAGCCCCTCGAGCACCGAGATGCGCTCGGCCGCTTCGTGCATGATCGTGGAGATCGGGACATCGAGCGCTTCGGCGACCGAGGCGATGATCTCGCTCGAGGCCTCCTTCTGACCGCGCTCGACCTCGCTGAGGTAGCCCAGCGCGACGCTCGCACGGCTGGCGACCTGACGCAGCGTCCGGCCCTTCTGCTGGCGGAGGTCCCGCAGGACGTCGCCGACCTCTTGTCGAACCAGGATCATTTCGGGCCCCTCCTCACACGTGCTGTCCCTGCTCCGGATGGCTGATACTACGCCACCCGTTGGAGCCAATCTAACCCCCTCCGCTCGGGAAAGGGTGTGAATCTGGAATGTGTAACTCAGCCGAAACGTCGGCTATTCCCGCCTCTGCTCACAGAACCGACGCGCACAGTGCGAGCGCGTGCCCCACCGTGGCGCGGCGGATGTCGTCGCGGTCGCCCTCGAGATCCAGCGTGCGATGGCTCACGCCCTCGGGCGTGGCGACGGCGATGTGCACCCGTCCCACCGGCTGACCGTCCTGGGGGTCCGGGCCCGCGACACCGGTGGTGGCGATGCCGACGTCGGCTCCGAGGGTGCGCACCGCGCCGAGCGCCATCTGCCGTGCGACCTGCGCGTCGACGGCGCCGTGTTCGGCGAGCAGGTCGGCGTCGACACCCAGCAGGGTGCGCTTGAGGTCGGTGGCGTAGGCGGCGATCCCGCCCCGCACGACGGACGAGGCGCCCGGGACGCGGACGAGCGTCGACACGACCAGGCCGGCGGTGAGGGACTCGGCGGTGCCCACCGTCCATCCGCGGGCGCCGAGCGCCTCGAGAAGCGCGCGCGCGTCGGTGTCGTCGGTCATCCGGCCCGCCGAGACCGTGCCGCGCGCACCTCGCTGACGATGTAGTCGATGCCGCTGGCGATGGTGAGGATGACGGCGATGGTCATCGTGACGCCGTTCACCCAGAAGATCCACTCGCCCACGATCGTCCACAGCGGCAGAAGCGCCAGCGAGAGCGCGACGCCCTGGGCGAGGGTCTTGAGCTTTCCCATCCAGGCCGCGGCGAGCACGTGGTCGCTGACCACCATGAACCGGTAGACGGTGATCCCGACCTCGCGCACGAGGACGATGATCGTCACCCACCACGGAAGCTCGAGGAGGATCGACAGCCCGATGAACGCGAAGCCGGTGAGGATCTTGTCGGCCAGCGGGTCGAGCAGCTTGCCGAGGTCGGTCACGATCTCGTACTTGCGGGCGAGGTAGCCGTCGATGCCGTCGGTCGCGATCGCGACGATGAACAGCACCGCCGCCCACCAGCGCAGCGCCCCGTCGGCACCGCCGTCGGCCAGGAGCATCCACAGGAAGATCGGCGCGCACAGGATGCGCACGATCGTGATCGCGTTGGGCAGCTGTCGAGGAATGGCCATCAGTCTCGTCCCGTCAGTCCCCAGGCGTCTTCGTCGCCGCCCTCGTCGACCACCGGCATCCCCTCGAACTGCTGCTCGACGGGGTCGGCGGCGAACGGCGTCGACTCGGGTGCGGCCGGTGGCGCCTCGGGCACGTCCTCGCCGCGCAGACGGGCGAGCACTCCGGGCAGCTGCTCGTTCGAGACGAGCACGTCGCGTGCCTTGGATCCCTCGGACGGGCCCACGATCTCGCGAGACTCGAGCAGGTCCATGAGCCGACCGGCTTTCGCGAAGCCCACACGCAGCTTGCGCTGCAGCATCGAGGTCGAGCCGAACTGCGTCGAGACCACCAGCTCGGCGGCCGCGAGCAGCAGCTCGAGGTCGTCGCCGATGTCGGCATCCACTTCCTTCTTCTCGGCGACCGCGGCGACGTCGTCACGGTATTCCGGTCGCGCCTGGTGGGTGACGTGGGAGACGACCTTCTCGATCTCGGACTCGCTGACCCAGGCCCCCTGCACGCGCAGCGACTTGGACGCGCCCATGGGCAGGAACAGTCCATCGCCCTGCCCGATGAGCCGGTCGGCGCCCGGCTGGTCGAGGATGACGCGGGAGTCGGTGACGCTGGTCACCGCGAACGCGAGACGTGAGGGCACGTTCGCCTTGATGAGGCCGGTGACCACGTCGACGCTGGGACGCTGGGTGGCGAGCACGAGATGGATGCCGCTTGCGCGCGCGAGCTGCGTGATGCGGACGATGGAGTCCTCGACGTCGCGGGGGGCGACCATCATGAGGTCGGCGAGCTCGTCGACGACGACGAGGAGATAGGGATAGGGCTTGAGCACGCGCTGGCTGCCCTCGGGCACCTCGACCTCGCCCGCGCGCACCGCCTTGTTGAAGTCGTCGATGTGGCGGAAGCCGAACGACGCGAGGTCGTCGTACCGCATGTCCATCTCCTTGACGACCCACTGCAGCGCCTCGGCGGCCTTCTTCGGGTTGGTGATGATGGGGGTGATCAGGTGCGGCACGCCCGTGTACGACGAGAGCTCGACGCGCTTGGGGTCGATGAGCACCATGCGCACGTCGGTGGGCGTGGCCCGCATGAGCAGGCTCGTGATCATCGAGTTGACGAAGCTGGACTTGCCGGAGCCGGTGGAGCCCGCCACGAGGAGGTGCGGCATCTTCGCGAGGTTCGCGACGACGTAGCCGCCGCCGACGTCCTTGCCCACGCCGATCGTCATCGGGTGGGTCGACGAGGTCGCCGCCTGCGAGCGCAGCACATCGCCGAGCGTCACGATCTCGCGATCGGCGTTGGGGATCTCGACGCCGATCGCGCTCTTGCCCGGAATGGGAGCGAGGATGCGCACCTCGTTGGACGCCACGGCGTAGGCGATGTTGTTGGTGAGCGCGGTGATGCGCTCGACCTTGACGCCCTTGCCCAGGGCGATCTCGTACTGGGTGACTGTCGGCCCGCGGGAGAAGCCGGTGACGGTGGCATCGATGCCGAACTGCTCGAAGACCCCGGTGATCTGCTGGACCACGGTGTCGTTGACCGCGGAGCGCTCCAGGTGCGGCGACCCCGCGGCGAGCGCGGCGGTGCTGGGCAGCTGGTACGGCGCGTGCGGCGCGTCATCGTCGCCGCGGTCGGTGCCAATGCCCGACATCGGCGGCAGCTCGTCCTCGCTCTCGTCCTCATCGTCGCGGATTCCGGTGGCGCCGGCCGCTGCGAGGGAGGTGGCCGCGGCTGCGACGTCGCCGAGAACCTCGGTGGTCGCGTCCTGATCGACCGGCTGCTGGACCATGGCCTGGTCGAATCCACCCTCGGGCGCTGCGGGAGCGAGTAGCTGGGTGAGGTCCTGAGATCCCGCCTCGCCGCCCTGGTCCACCTCTCGGCCGGACTTGTTCCGCCGCCACCACGGAACGCCTTCCGAGTCTTCCTCGTCCGAGGACGTGGGCTGGAAGGCGGGGCCGTCGCCGGCACGCTCGGCGGCGTCAGCGCCGAACATCCAGGCGTAGAGCTCGCCGAGGCGACGTCCGATGCGGTTGGGCGGGGTCTTGGTGATGATCAGGATGCTGAGCGCCGCCAGCAGGCCCAGCACGATGTACGCGCCGACATCGGTGAGGGCGAGCGCGAGCGGCTCGCCGATCATCCAGCCGAACAGCCCGCCCGCGGTGCTGAGCGCGGGGAGCCCGGCGCTGGGCTGCGGTCGTCCCCCGGCCACGTGGCAGATGCCGGCGATGGTGAGGGCGAGCAGCCCGAAGCCGATGCCCACGCGCCCGTTGTCGTGGACCGAGGACGGATGACGGAACAGCCACCCGGCGAGAATGAGCAGCAGGACCGGGAGGATGAAGGCCACCCGCCCGACCAGACCACCCGCGGTGTACGCGCTGATCGTGGCGGCCACCTCGGTGCCGATGAAGAACCATTCGACGACCGACCCGGCGATCGCGAAGAGGACGAGCAGCATCGGGAACCCGTCACGGCGCTGATCCTTCTCGAGCGTCTCGGGACCGAACGCGCGGAACATTCCGCCCACACCGTGGGCCAGGCCCATCCACGCCCGCACGGCGACGGGCGGCTTGTCGTCGTCGCCGACGTACTTCTTGGGCATCGGATCGGACTTGCGGGCGCGCGAGGACGAGCCACCCGCGGACGCGCGTGAACTCTTGGTCGAGCTGGTGCTCCTGGCCATCCCCCCACGGTATGACGCCCGCGCCACGAACGGGCGCAACCACGCGCAGGAGTCGTCGACCCGACGGGTCGGTCAGCGCAGTCGCTTGACCATCGTGTCGCGCCCTCCGGCGGTCGAGGTGAGCGTGAACCCCTCGCTGCGGTACAGCGTCGTCGCGTAGTTGCCGTGCTCGACCGACAGGCTGATGCGCAGGCATCCGCCCGCGCGGGCCGTGTCGCACAGCTGACGCAGGAGTGTGCGGCCGACACCCTGCGCACGCCACAGGGCCCGCACCCCGATGACCAGCTCGGGAACGCCGGTGCCGACGTAGCCCCAGCCGCCCTCGCCGCGGGGGAACACGCGGCTCCAGGCGGCGCCGATCGGCGACCCGTCCGAGTCCTCGGCGATGAAGCCCACGTCGCCTGGGCGCATCCATCCGACGATGTACCGGCCGTGGTCGGGGTCCGAGATCACCTCGACCCGGGGACGTGTGGCACCCGGACGCCAATTGGCCGCCTCGGCGACCATCTCGCCGAGGAACGCGGAATCGCCCTGGACTGCGGGGCGGACGCGGAAGCCCGTCATGTCGCGATGCTAGGGTCGGCGCGTTTCCCGGGTGTTTCCGGCCGCCGTGAACCCGGCGGGGTCAGGCCTCGATCACCATCGGCACGATCATCGGCCGGCGGCGCAGTCGCTGGTTGACCCATCGGCCGATCGTGCGGCGCACCACCTGCGACAGCGCGTGCTGGTCGCGCACCCCCGACTGCGCCGCATCCGCAAGGGCTGCCGCGATCTTGGGTTTGACGTCCTCGAACACGCGGTCGTCCTCGGCGAAGCCGCGGGCGTGGATCTCGGGCCCCGTGATGATCTTCCCGGTCGCGGCGTCCACGACGACGATCACCGAGATGAACCCCTCTTCGCCGAGGATCCGCCGGTCCTTGAGGTCGGCGTCGGTGATCTCGCCGACCGTCGACCCGTCGACGTAGACGAAGCCGAGATCCAGCTGGCCGACCACGCGCGCGTCACCGTCGCGCAGATCCACGACAGTGCCGTTCTCGCCGATGATGGTCCGCTCCGCCGGGATCCCGGTGTCCTGGGCGAGCTTGGCGTTGGCCATCAGGTGGCGGTACTCGCCGTGAACGGGCAGCACGTTGCGCGGCTGGAGGATGTTGTAGCAGTAGAGCAGCTCCCCCGCGGCGGCGTGACCGGACACGTGGACCTTGGCGTTGCCCTTGTGCACGACGTTCGCGCCGAGCTTGGTGAGCCCGTCGATGACGCGATACACGGCGTTCTCGTTGCCGGGGATCAGGCTCGAGGCGAGGATGACGGTATCGCCCTCGCCCGGCTCGATCTCGTGATCGAGGTTCGCCATCCGGCTGAGCACCGCCATCGGCTCGCCCTGCGAGCCCGTCGACATGTAGACGATGCGGTCCTCGGGCAGGTCGCGCGCCTTCTTGTAGTCGATGAGCACGCC
>JAUHYM010000093.1 GCA_030426515.1 Actinomycetes bacterium | reverse complement strand
ACGAGCAGCATGGTGAAGCCGGGGGAGAGCGCCGCGATCAGCGTGCCGGCCGAGAACAGGCCCATCGCGGTGAAGTAGACGCCGCGCAGCGGGAAGCGTGCGAGCAGGTACCCGGTGATCGGGATGACGACGGCCATCGTGAGCATGAAGCCGGTGGTGAGCCACTGGGCCGTCGCCGCGGTGATGGCGAGGTCTTCCATGAGGCTCGGCAGCGCGACCGACATGATCGTCTCGTTGAGGATGACGACGAACGCCGAGGCGACGAGTAGCGCGATCACGGGGCCGGTGCGCGTGGGCGGGGTGGATGCAGTCGGAGTGGAGCCGGTGCGAGTGTCTTCGAGGGTCATCGGAGTGCTTTCTGGCCCTGACGGGCGAGGAGCCCCGGCCGTGCTCGAGGCGGGCGGGGACGATGGCCCGGGTACGTCCAGGAGAGGCCTGGTGCCGGGAGTCTGGGGCTAGGTTAGCAGAAACGTGACAGTAACTGTCAAGTTGGCGGATGCTGTTATACTTCGGGCCATGTCGGATTCTGCCGCTCCCGTCGGCCTGCGCGAGCGCCGTCGTCAGGAGACGGCGCGCGACGTGTCGGATGCGGCGATCGCACTGTTCGAGCAGCAGGGTGTCCACGCGACGACGGTGGACGACATCGCGGCGGCCGCCGGTATCTCGCAGCGCACCTTTTTTCGGTACTTCGCTACCAAGGAGCAGGCGGCGTTCCTCGAGGACCCCGACGGCGACCTGCTCACCCGCGCGACGATGGCGCGGATCGAGGCGGGGGATGAGCCTGCTGAGGCGCTCGAGGCCGGGTGGCTGGCGGTGTTCGACCATTTCGCCTCCGACGAGACCGGGCGCCGGCGCGGACGCCGCGTGCACTCCCTGATCCATTCCGAGCCGACGCTGCTGGCGATCGCGCTGCGGCGCGATGCCGAGCAGGCACGCAACCTCGCCGATGCGATCGCCCTCGCCCGCGACACGGATCCGGCCGGCACCTACGCGCAGGTCGTGGTGTTCGCCACGCTCGCGCGCCAGGCGTTCGAGCAGTGGGCGCGGCGGGCGGATGCCGGTGAGGCCCGACCGGTCCGCGAGATCTATCGCGGACTGCGCGAGGCGCTGCGTCCGCTCGGGCGCTTTCTCGCCGACTGATCAGTCGCGGCCGCGCAGTCGGTCGATCTCGCGTCTCTCCCGCTTGGTGGGCCGGCCCGCGCCGCGATCGCGGACAGGGACGAACGCCATCGCCTCGCGCGGCGGCGGGGGAGGGGTGCGGTCCTCCATCGCGAGGGCGGCCTGCGGCGCACCCACCCGCTTGGTGAGGAGCTGCTTCACGACGAGGTGCCGGTCGAACCCGGCGATGCGCACGCGCAGCTCGTCTCCGGGTCGTACCGGCTGCGCGGCCTTGGCGCGCTCGCCGTTGACCCGTACATGCCCCGCGCGGCATGCGGTCGTTGCGGCGGAGCGGGTCTTGTACACGCGCACCGCCCACAGCCACGCGTCAACGCGTGCCGTTTCGCCGTGCCCTCCGCTCACGACGCGCTCCGTGTCCGGCCGCCGCCGGCGAGCGCGCGGTGGGTGACGTCGAACCGCTCGGCGCCGGCCGGCTCGATCGTGATCTCGGGCATGCCACGACGCTACTCCGCTCTCGCGGCGTCACGGACCTCGCTCGGTTCGCGAGCCCGGTTCGGCTCGGGTAGGATAGTGGAGTTGTCCAGCGCGAGCGGGGCATCGGGATGTGGCGCAGCTTGGTAGCGCACTTGACTGGGGGTCAAGGGGTCGCAGGTTCAAATCCTGTCATCCCGACCGGAGAGTCCCGGGAACCTAAGGGTTCCCGGGACTTCTTAGTTGGTGAGACTTGACCACGTCATCGCAATGCCATCTCGACGCACGGATGGGCGCCGCATACGCGCATCGCCCGAATAGGGATCGGCGCAGTGGCTTGTGATCCGCGTCCCACCGCACGCCGCAGGGGCGAGCAAATCAACAGGCGTTGGGGCTCCCGATCCCCGAGTGGTGGTGGGCAGATGTATACTCCCCAGTACGTCACGTACGTCACGTACGGCATGTACGTGGATGAGTAGCCGTTCAAGAGACCAGAAGAGTAACCATGAGCCAGGCATCAGTCGTCGACTATCCGTCGTACTCGAGCGCTCGAGCCCACTTCAAGGATGTCCTTGACGCGACCGAACGTGGTCTCTCGGTGACGGTGGCGCGCGATGGGCAGGTCTCAGTAGTCCTGCCAGCCGAGCGGCTACGAGCATTCTTCTTTCGAGCCGTCTCGCCACGAGTTGAGCTCGCGCACGAGGACGGCCACGTCATCGCACTGATGTCCGGACGCCCATTCGTCTCCGAAGGTGCCAGTGTCGACGACGCACTCGACGACCTGCGCGAGTCACTCCGTGAGTATGCGGAGGACTGGGAGGCGCGGCTACAGCAGGCTCCCAACCACCGCGACAATTGGGCGCTCGTGCAGCTGATCAAACTGTCTTCCGACGAAGAGCTCCTGGACTGGTTCGAGCGCGGCGGTGAGTGAGAAGCACCCCGTCCCCACCCGCGAGGACCACGACGACTTCTGTGCAGGGGAGGGGTGGGAACTGGTCCGCGGCGCCACGGGGAAACCGGTGACACACCACAAGACATACGAGCTCGAGCTATGGGATGGGCGGATCCTGCGCACGCGGATCTCAAGACCTGTCGATCGCACCGACTACTCCGCGAGGATGTGGTCGCACATCCTTCGCGAGCAGCTGGAGGTGTCCTCGGACGAGTTCTGGCGCTGCGCCAAAGGCGGAGTCAAGCCCGACCGAGGCGCTCCGGAAGTTGTTCCGCCGCGCAAGTCGGTTCCGCTCTACCTCGTCCGCGAGCTCACCCGCCTCGGAGTACCTGAGGCAGACATCCTGGCCCTCGACGCCGCCGGCGCCGCGCGGCTATACGCGGACTTGCTCGCAAACTAGACCGGGGCCTACGACGCGGCGATGACGGTGGTGGATCGGGCGAGCGGGTCCGCCTGCGTGCCGGGGTGGGGCGGGGGATCCGCGTCGCCCCGTCAGATGCGCTCGACGATGCCCCGGGTGTCGACGCCGTCGGGGAGCGCTCCGTACAGCGCCCCGCCGAAGGGCTGGTCGCCGAGCCGCGACGCGATGAACGCGTCGGCGACCGCCGTCGGCGCGGTGCGCAGCAGGAGCGATGCCTGCAGCATCACCGCGAGCACTGACACGAGACCTCGCGCGCGGCGGTCCGGCGCCGGGTCCGCGGCGACGTCGGCGACAAGCCGACGCATGTCGGCGAGGCGTGCGTCGAAGGTCGCGTCGACTCCGGCGGCCGACGCGACTTCGCGGTCGAAGGCCTCCCAGACGCCAGGCTCGCGCGACAGCGCCCGCAGCACGTCGAGGGCGATGACGTTGCCCGAGCCCTCCCACACCGCAAGCACCGGCTGCTCCCGGTAGCGCATCGCGAGCGGGAAGTCCTCGGTGTAGCCGTTGCCGCCGAGGCACTCGAGCGCTTCGTAGGCGTGACCGGGTCCGCGCTTGCACACCCAGTACTTCGTCACCGCGGTGGCGAGTCGCCGGAACGCGATCTCGCCGGCATCCGCATCGGAGTCGTGCGCGCGTGCCAGTCGCAGCGCCACGGCGGTGGCGGCCTCGGCCTCGAGCTGGAGGTCGGCGAGCACTCCCCGCATGGCGGGCTGGTCGACGAGCATGCGGCCGAACGCGCTGCGGTGCCGGGCGTGCCAGGCGGCTTCGGCGGTCGCCTGCCGCATCCCGGCGGTCGAGCCCAGGATGCAGTCGAGCCGCGTGCGCGCGACCATCTCGATGATGGTGCGCACGCCACGCCCTTCCTCGCCCACCAGGGTGCCGACGGCGCCGTCGTACTCCACCTCGCTGGAGGCGTTCGCGCGGTTGCCGAGCTTGTCCTTCAGCCGCACGATCCGGATGCCGTTGCGCTCGCCGTCGTCGAGCAGGCGCGGGACGAGGAAGCAGCTCAGGCCGCCGGGCGCGTGGGCCAGCACCAGGAACGCGTCCGACATCGGCGCGCTGCAGAACCACTTGTGCCCGTCGAGCGCATACCGCCCATCGCCGAGGGGGAGGGCCATGGTCGTGTTTGCGCGCACATCCGATCCGCCCTGCTTCTCGGTCATCGCCATGCCGAAGATCGCCGAGCGCTTGCCGGGCGCGAGGTCTCCGTCGTAGCTGCGGCTGAGGACTCTCTCGAGCCAAGGGCCGCCGACGTCGGGGTGGGCCTGCAGCACCGGCACGACCGAGTGCGTCATCGACACCGGGCACGCATGGCCGGGCTCGACTTGCGCGTAGAGCATGAAGGTCGCCGCGCGTGCGACGTTCGCCCCGGGCCGCGGGTCAGCCCACGCCGAGGTGTGGGCGCCGTCGCCGATCGCTGCCTGGATGATCCGGTGATAGCCCTCGGCGTAGTCGACCTCGTCGATGCGGTTCCCGTAGCGGTCGTGGGTGCGCAGGACGGGCTCTCGCCGGTTTGCGGTCGTGGCATCCGCGATGAAGGAGGCGGCGCCGACCCGCTGCCCGGTGAGGTGGAGGTGATGGTGCGCCCAATCGCCGTTGTAGCGCGCGACGCCCTCGACGAGGGCGACGTTGGTCGCGTACTCGTCGACGTCCTCGCGGGGTGGTGGCTGATTCACCGCGGTATGAGTGCCCACGGCCCGATTGAATCAGCCGCGCGTGCCCGCGGCAACGGGCCGCCGCGCGCTGTCCCAGAGGGTCCTTCCCGGCGACCCGCCCCGAGGGTTCTCGTGTCCTCCGCCGAGCAGACCCCACGGCGCGCTCCCTCCTCTCGCTCGGGCGGAGCCCGCTGTCGCGCGGGCGTCAGGCGACAGGGCCCGCGATGAGGGTGACCGAGGCCGACTGCGTCGCGCCGGCGGTGTCGACCCACGTCATGGTGACGGTGTCGCCCGGGTCGTGTTCGGAGAGGATCGCGGTCAGCGACGAGGAGTCCGTGACGGACGTCCCGTCGACCGCGGTGATGGTGTCACCCGCGGTCAGGCCCGCGTCCGCGGCCGGCGTGCCCTGATAGACGCCGGCGATCGTGACGCCGTCCGCGGTGGTGACGGTGCCGTCGTGTCCGCGAAACCCGCCGGAGTCGGGCATTCCCTGGAGCGACGATGTGCTCTGCGCGATCGCGATGCCGAGGAAGGCCGGATACCCCAGGGTCACATCGCCGGATTCGTCGCCGGCGAGCATCTGCTGCACGAGCGCCAGCGCGTCGTCGATCGGGATCGCGTACGCGGTCGTGACGGCGGTGCCCGACGACGCCGCGGTGGTCATGCCGATCACCTCGCCGTCGGAGTCCAGCACGGCGCCGCCCGAGTCGCCGGCGACGACGTCCGCCTGGATCTCGATCATCCCGTCGAGCGTCTCGCTCGAGACGGTGCCTTCGGAGGCGGTCGTGACGGTGGACTCGAGGTCGGTGATCTCGCCGTCCGCGGCCAGCAGCAGACCGCCGCCCTCGGCGTTGCCGACCGCCGTGATGTCGTCGCCGACGGCCTCGGTGTCGCCGTCGTCGTCGATCGTGACGGTCGCGAGCCCGCTCGCGCCGTCGAGCTGGAGCAGGGCGACGTCGTCGGTCGCATCAGTTCCGACCACCGTCGCCGTGTAGGTCTCTCCGGTCGACGCGATGGTGACGGTGATCTCGGTGGCGCCCTCGACCACGTGGTTGTTCGTGAGGACGAGCCCGTCGCTGGTGAGCACCATGCCGGTGCCGGCCCCCGCCCCGTTCTGATATCCGAGCGTCGTGTCGATGAGGGCGACGCCCGTCGACTCGTCGGCGGTCGCGGCGGTCGCGTCCGTCTGCGTGGCGGATGTCCCGCTGGTGGTCCCGTTCGGCGTGGCGTCGTAGCCCCCGTAACGCCCGGAGGAGCCGTGGTCACCGCTGTCGGTGGTCGTGCCGGGTCTCGCCGGCACGACCACCGCCGACGAGGTCGCGCTCTCGGCTTCGCTCGCCGCAGAGGCGATCGGCACGCCGATCGCGAGGGCGCCGACGGCGACCAGGCCTGCGGCGGCACCGATGATGGTCGCGGGTCGCCGGTACCAGGCGCATCGCCGGGTGCCTTCGTCGGTGCCCTGTGTGTCTGAGTCCTCGATGTGTTCCATAGCCCCATCTCGCTTTCGATGAGGCCATGCCATCAGGTGTGTCCATGTACAGCTTCTCGGCCGGATGTGCATTCTCTATGAGCATCCTGTCCTGAACCCACCACGCCCCGTCGCCCTTGACGCATCCGGCCGCTCCGATAGGTTGTGAGGCGTCGGCGAAGGCGGCGCCCCATGTCGCCCTGAACGAGGGAAAGACGATGGCGACCGCATCACCACCCACGTAGACGCCCGACGACTGGGTGCCCGTCGAGAACCGCGTCTGGGGACTCGATAGGCGCTCGCTGCCGTGGGCGCTGCCCGTGCTGGGACTGATCATCGTGATGGCCTGGGTGCTGCCGGCCATCGCGCGCGCGATCCCCTGGGACGACCCTGTCGAGCCTGGCGACGTGTTGTTCATCTCGCAGCCGGCGGACGCGTTCCGCATCGTCTTCACCCCCGCCGTGGGGTGGAACATCGAGCAGGGGGTCGTGGTCGGGGAGGAGCCCCCGACGGCCGCGAGAGGCATCGATCCCCGCGTCGTCGACGAGGGAGTCGCGTTCTCCGCGCTCACCAAGCCGTTCGTCACCGCAGCCGGAGACAAGGGCCTGCTGGTCCGCTACGTGTCCCCCACGAACGACGGTGTTCTTGCGGCTCTGGTGCTCGACGGCAACGGTGTCCAGGTCACGGTGACCGGACCCGCCGAGCAGGTCGACGTCGAGCATGCAGAGGACGTCGCCGCGATGCTCGTCTCCATCCGCGAAGAGGAGGTGGGGTCATGACGGACACGACAGTCGCCAAGGCGCCCACGGCGCGCTTCCGGCCCGTCCAGCCGCGCAACGCCGCTTTCTGGGTGCTGTGGGTCCCCGTGCTGATCGGCGTGTACATCGCGATCGGGCGGGTGAGCACCGATGCGCGCTACTACGGCACCGTTCTGATCGTCACGACCGTCTACTTCGCGTTCTATGCCGCCCTTCTGTGGTGGTTCACGCAACGCATCGACCGCTACTCACAGCTGCCGTGGCGCATGGTCGTCACCGCGTTCCTCTGGGGCGGCTTCGCCGCCACGTTCACGATGGCGATCCACGCCAACGACGCTCTCCTCGAGATCTGGACCAAGACCATGGGGCAGCCGTGGGCCATGCAGTGGTCGGCTGCACTGACAGCGCCCATCACCGAGGAACTGGCCAAGGGAGCAGGTCTGCTGCTGCTCATCGCCCTCGCCGGCAGGTATGTGCGCACCGCGTTCGATGGTTTCGTGCTGGGCGCGTTCCTGGGCCTGGGCTTCCAGATCATCGAGGATGTCGTCTACATCTCTGGCGCGTTCGGCGCGAACTTCGGAGCGGAACCGCTCTCGGCCGCACTGACGACCCTGGCGCTGCGATCCGTCACCGGAGTCACCGGCCACATCCTGTACAGCGCCGTGTTCTGCGCGGGCCTCGTCTACCTGCTGGGCAGGAGCAAGGAGCCGCGTCGCGTGGGTAGGGGCATCACCCTGATGCTGCTCGGGATGCTGCTGCACAGCCTGTGGGACAGCGGCAATGCTGCGATCTTCTGGGCGCTGGGCGCGGGACTCACGGGCGTGGCGCTCGGACCCCTCATCGGCATGATCGAGGCCGCGATCGTGGTCTGGATCGTGTTCAAGATGACCGTCGCGAACGAGCGGCGCGTCACGCGCGAGGAGCTCGAGCCCGAGGTCGCCTCCGGCGTCATGTCGGCCGAGCTCGCGGATGCCGTGACCGGCACCCGGCGCGACCGCAGGCGCTACCGCAAGGACGGCAAGGGCGTCGCGCATCACCGGGCGCGCAAGAACCAGCTCGAGGCGGCCTTCGACGTCGCTGCCGAGCGCGACCGGGGCGACGGCCAGGCGACCGACCGCCTGGTGTTCGCGCGCGCGGAGCTCGAGCGCGTGACCCAGAGGGTGGCGTCCACCGCGAAGGACTGACGGCTCTCGACGCGGCGAGCAGCTTCCCGAGAGGTTGTGCGGGCTGTGGCCTAGGCTCAAAGAGTGATCAGACGGCCGCGCGCTCGACGGGCAGATGGACGCCCCACGATGCTTCTCTGGGTCGTCTGCGTGTTCCTGTGTGCCTCCGGGGTTTCCTTCTCCGTCGACGCGGTGACCGCACTCGTGACGGACGGTCCGGCGGCAACGGTTGACCTCGGCGTGCGCGGCGTGACCTCGGCGTGGATCGTCCTGGGGCTCAGTGCCACGGTGGTGCTGATGACTTCGCTCGGTCCGGTGCTGATGGTGACGGGCGGTCCACGAGCTCGACGGTCAACCACGGACGCGCAGTCATGACCGCCGACGCCTTTCCCGCGCCTCCGCACTGATCGAATACCGTGAGCCACGCATGATCACGCACTCTGCGCCGCGGGCTCGCGAGCCCAAGCACGGTGCGGTCGCGCGGGTTCTGCACTGGGCAACCGTTCTCGTGCTCCTCGCGCAGTACGTCGTCGGCTACGCGATGATCGGCGCTGAAGGCGTGCTCGAGCCATGGATCGAGGTGGCCTACGGCGGCGACGAGGACCTGCTGCTTCCGGTGCACGTCGCGATCGGGTGCACGCTGATCGCCCTGGTCCTCGTGCGCGCCGTATGGCGGCGACTGGTCACGCTGCCGCCCTGGCCGCCGACTCTGTCGGACGCGGGGCGCCGCTTCGCCTCGCTCACAGAGCGCGCGCTGTACGTTCTGCTGTTCGTCACTCCCTCGACGGGCCTTGCCCTGGTGCTGCTGTCGGGTGAGGAATGGGAGACCGGTGATCGCTCCGAGTGGACCTCGCCGTGGGACCTGCTCGACGATGACCTCCTCGTCGGGATCCATGTGACGTGCCAGATCCTGCTGCTGGGCGCGATCGCACTGCACGTCGGCTTCGTCCTCACGCACCAGTTCGTCCACAGAGACCGGATGCTGCGCCGGATGCTGTGAGCCCGCCGACGCCGACAGCGACCCCGGTCTGCCGTGCCGCTGTGCCCGACGCTGGTACCGTGGCCCGCGAACAGGCGGGGGCGGGATGACTACAGATCTCATCGTGGTGGTGGCGCTGCTGGCGGCGAGCATCGTGATGTTCGCGGTCGGGCGCCCGCGGATGGATGTCGTCGCGGTGATCATGATCGTCGCGCTGCCGCTGACGGGCATTCTCACTGTGTCTGAGACGTTCGCGGGCTTCGCGGACCCGAACGTGGTTCTCATCGCCGCACTGTTCGTCGTGGGTGCGGGACTCACCCGCACCGGCGTGACGTACCGGCTGGGGGACTGGCTCGCGCGCACC
>JAUHYM010000092.1 GCA_030426515.1 Actinomycetes bacterium | reverse complement strand
ACGCGGCGGGGCGCACGACACACCGGGCCGTCGGGGTGCGCCGCGTGCGGCGCCGACCTGCCTATGCTCGGCATGTACATACTCGGTATGCAGATCGGAGACCCGGATGTCGGTCCGCCAGAGCCTCCTCGCCATTCTCGACCAGGGGCCCTGCTACGGGTATCAGCTGCGCGCGGAGTTCGCTCGCCGCACGGGCGCGGCGTGGCCGTTGAACGTCGGCCAGATCTACAACACCCTCGACAGACTCGAGCGCGACGGCCTGGTCGCCCGGGGAGAGACCGACGCGCACGGCCACGTCTTCTGGACGATCACCCCGGCTGGCTCGCGAGAGGTCGCCGCGTGGCTCGCCTCCCCCGTCGAGCGCGCCGCCGGCACGCGAGACGAACTGGCCGTCAAGCTGGCGCTGGCCGCGACCCTCCCCGGCGTCGACGCCGCGCGCGTCATCGACACTCAACGGCAGGCGTCCGCCGCACGCCTCGCCGCCCTTCGGAACGCCCGCGCGGCTGCGGCCGACGAGGTCGAGGTGTCGCCGATCGCGCAGTCCCTGCTCGCCGATGCCGTGGTGTTCTCCGCCGAAGCCGAGGTGCGCTGGCTCGATCATGCCGCGACGATCGTGGCGCAGCATCCCGCCGCCTCCCGATCGCTGCCGCTGGCCACGGAACGCCCCCGGAGGGGTCGTCCGACCGCCGCCGCCTGAGGGCTGTGCGTTCGCCGCAAGCACAGCGCCGGCGACGAATCCGTCGACCCCGCGACCGTAGGATCGATGCATGGCCGGATTCTGGGGCAGACGCAAGCGCGAGCAGGAAGAGCTCCAGGCTCAGGACGACGATCTGGCGCGCCGGGCTCGCTCGGTGCTCGTCGAGACCGATGAGCGGATGCGACTGACCGCCGATGAGCTGGTGTTCGCCGAGGCGGAGCTCGGCACGGGTCCCACGACCGAGCTGCGTGAGGCGCTCGACGCCGTGCGCACGCACATGCAGGAGGCCTTCCACCTCCACCAGCTCAACCACGACGAGATCCCGGACACGCCCGAAGAGCTGCGCACCCGCAACGCGCGCATCGTGCAGCTGTGCGAGTGGGCCGAGGAGCTGCTGGACGACCGCACCGAGGCGCTGGCAGGCCGCATCGAGACGGCACGTCGTGCGCCGCAGATCCTGGAGGGCGTCGCACGCGACGCCGCCCGGCTGCGTGAACGGCTGCCCCACGCCCGCGAGACCATCGAGCGGCTGCGCATGCGCTACTCCGAGGAGGCACTGCACCAGGTCGATGGGAATCCGGCCGAGGCGGAGCAGCTGATCGGGTTCGCGGAGCACAGCGCACAGGTGTCGCAGCGCCGCCGCGAGGCAGGGCAGCGCGAGCAGGCCCACCTCGCTCTCGAGGCGGCCACCGAGTCGGTGCGGCGCGCCGACACGCTGATCGAGGCCATCGAGACGTACGAGATCGAAGCACTGCGCGCGGAGTCGACGCTTGCCGCGGTTGTCGAGGACTCTCGGGGCGATCTGGTCGCCGCCCGCGACGCCCCGCAGGTGCCGGCCGTCACGAGCGCGATGTCCGATCTTCAGGCGGCGCTGGCCGCGCTCCCCGCAGCCGGAGTGAACACCGATCCGTTCGCTCAGCTCACGCGCCTGCGACAGGCCAATGCGGCGCTGGATGCCGCGGTCGACGCCGCCCGTGAGCGCGCAGCGCGCCCGATCCCCGACATGGCCCATGTGCAGCACGCGGTCGACGACGGCGACCGTCAGCTCGCGGTCGCACGCGATGTGATCGCCGGCCACCGGGGCTGGATCGGCGCGGATGCGCGCACGCGCCTGGCCGAGGCCGAGCGTGTTCGCGGCGACCTGGACCGGTACATCGGCGCCTCCGCGGCCACGGCGACGCACATCGACGACGACCACCGTGAGCAGGCGCTCGCGATGGCACGACGCGCCGCGTACCTCGCGGGCGAGGCGCTGCAGCTCGCTCAGCGCGACATCGACGCGTCACGCCCGCAGGGCTGGGGCCAGGGCCCGGGCAGCCCCCAAGGGGGCTGGGGCGGTGGGCGCCGCGGCGGCGGGTCCGACATGATGGGCGGGATCCTGGGCGGCCTGGTGATCGGCTCGATCCTCGACGGCATCTTCGACTGACCGTCCGAACGCCACGATGCCCGGGGTCTTCCGGCCCCGGGCATCGTCGTGTCGCAGATCAGGAGGCGACGGCCTCCTCCACCTCAGGCTGCGCCTGGGTGGTCAGCGAGATCACACCGTAGTCCCAGCCCTTGCGTCGGTACACGACGCTGGGGTGGTCGGTGCGGACGTCGATGAAGAGGAAGAAGTCGTGACCGACGAGCTCCATGCGGTCGACGGCCTCCTCGACCGTCATCCACTCCGGGTCGAACTCCTTGGTGCGGATGACGACGGGGGTGTACTCCTCCTCGACGTCCTCCACCGCGGTGACCGGTGCGGTCCCGTTCGAGACCGCCGCGATCGCGTCAACGGATGCCGGCTGCACATCGATGCCCTCGAGTGCACCGCTGCCCTTCTCGAAGTGAGGTCCGCGCGGGTGGTTCCGCGCGTCGACGCGCTTGCCCTTGGCGCGGCGCAGCTGCTCGCAGATCTTGTCGACCGCCATATCGAGAGCGGCGAACTTGTCGCCGTCGGTGGCCTCAGCCCGCACCACCGGCCCCTTGCCGACGACCGTGAGCTCCACGGTGTCATCGGCGACACGGCCGTTGTGATACGCACGATGGGTGACCTTGATGTCGAGCCGCTGTGCGCGCGGGGCGAGGTGGTCGATCCGAACGGACTTCTCTTCGGCGACGGACCGGAATCGGTCCGTGACTCCCACTCCCACGCCGACGATCTTCGTTTCCATCCTTGACCTCCTTGTTCCGGTCCACCCGGCCAAGGGCGGACCTTCAGTCGCCTTGTGCGCTCCACCGTAGCCTGGGGCCGATCGATCTGTCACCCCCGAAAGTGGGTGCGTGGGGTCGCCGCCGCGGCGACGGCGCCCAGCACCTGAGCCCCGGCGTCGACGAGAGCGCGCGCTGCCTCGTCGATCGTCGCTCCCGTCGTCGTCACATCGTCCACGATGACCACTGCTCGTCCCTCGACCCCGCGGGCGCGCATGGCGCCGGCGACGTTCACGAGACGGTCCTCGCGAGACAGTGCGCGCTGGTCGCCGGTGCTGCGCGTGAGCCGCAGCGCGCGCGTGACCGGCAGGCGCGCACCCCGGACGAGCAGATCCGGCACGCGGTAGCCGCGGCGACGCATGGCCTCGCGGCGCGTCGGCACCGGCACCACCAGGACGCCCGTGGCGTCGGCGGGGGTCAGGCGCCGGATCTGCGCGCCCACCGACGGTGCGAGCAGTCGAAGCAGCCCGGTGCGGCCCTGCTCCTTGGCCGCACGCAGGCACGCCCCGGCGACGCCGGCGTAGACGAAGGGAGCGCAGACATCGACCCCCTGCGGGCTTCGCAGACTCTGCGGATCCGCGCGCAGCGACTGCCGGCAGTCGGGGCACAGCGGCGGCCCCCACTGAGGGCAGCCCGCGCAGGAGACGGGGAACAGCAGGGCGAGCGCGTCGTCGACGGCTGCGGTCAGGACGCCCCGGAGATCGGCGGATGATGCGCTCATGCCCGCATGCTCTCTCGCGCACGCCGCAGGCAGAGCCGGACGCGCGTGCACGCTGTGGACACACGCGCTGTGGAGGAACAGGCGACCTACGGTGGCGTGCCCTGCTGGGTGGCGAGCACGAGGATGTCTGCCGCCGTCTGCTGCCAGGTGGCGCCGCGCCGAATCGACAGCGCGCCATCCTGCGTGAGCAGTCGCAGCGAGGCGGCCTGGTTGATGCCGGCAAGCGTCGTCGACCCTGCGGGCGCGTCGGCGAGCGCCCCCTCGCCGCCGATGAGCTGCGTGATCATGACCATCGCCTCGCCGTCGCGCGCCAGCACCCCCACACTGGTGTCGTCCAGCCACGCCACGTCGACCCCCTCGCCGGGCAGAGCTGCGGCACGCTGGATCTCTCCGAGAGCGACGGGCACACCATCGGCATCCCGAATCACCCCCGCCACGACGACGAGATGCCGGCCCGCGGCGGAGGTCAGCGCCGCCAGGCGTGTGCCGTCGCGAGACAGCTGCATGGCGGTGATCCGCGACCCCTCCGGGAAGGACGCGTCGATCTCGTGCGTCACCCCCTCCAGCCCGACGGCGATGAGGTCGTCCGGCCGCGTCGCGGGCACGCTCCAGACGAAGCCGTAGCCGTCGATCGTCGGCGCGAGCGCACCGCTGCGATCGTCGACGGGCGTGAACGTCCCGCCGACGCCGATCGCCGTGACCGAGCCGTCCACCAGGCGCACGGCGGCGATGTCCCGGTCCGGCGAGATCTCCACGGCGTCGGCATCGACGGAGGACACCGCGGCGCTGAGTCCGGGGATGATCTCGACCTCGTCACCACTGAGCCAGCCGAAGGACGCCTCGGTCCGCACGAGCGCCCGCGCGTCCACGCGCGTGGATCGCACCGGCGCCGCCGTTGCGGTGAGTGGCTCGCCGCCGACGACCATCTCGACCGTCACGATGTCGGCCGCCTGGAGGCTCTCACGCAGCTGCGACAGCATCCGCCCGCGCGTGGTGGCATCCAAACCGAGCGCCTCGTCATCGAGGTCGACCTGTGCGACGCCGTCGATGACGGGTACGGAAGGTCGCGCCAGGCGCACATCCTCGGGAAAGGCGGAGACGACGGATGCCGCCAGCCACGGCGAGGGCTCGCCGTCCACCAGTGCTCGGGCGACGCGGGTCGCCGAGTTCCCGTAGGCGGGGAACCACCGCAGGTCCGGAACGAGATAGGTCCAGGACTGATCCCAGTACATGACCGGGTAGGGCTGGAAGACGTCCTCGAAGAACGCCTCCGAGATGACGACGCCGTCGGGAGCCTGGGTGATGCGCCACTCGCCGCTGGCCTGTTCGGCGAGGGCGTAGACCAGCGAAGCCGGGCCGACCTCGGTATCGCCGTACGCGCCGGCCGCGTCGACGTCGGCGACCGCCGTCAGCGTGAGCGTCACGGTGTCGTCGTCGACACCCGCGTACAGCCGCTCGGCCGGGTCGTCGATCAGCACACCCGCCTCAGGCTGCCAGCTCTCGCGGATGTCGGGGGCGAGGAACGACCGCGCGATCGCCCACTCGTCCGCCGGGCTGGTCGCGGCGTCGATGAACCCCTCGACGATCTCCTGGGGCGAGGCGCCGGGCTGCGGACCGTTCGGCAGGAAAGAGAAGTCGGGGTCGTCCGGAACCTCGTCCACCGCGAGTCCCGGCGTGACAGGCCCCGTCGTGGGCAGTCCCGTGCACGCCGCCAGCGTCCCGAGCACCACGAGGAGCGCCACGGCGATCAGGCGTCGCATCACGCCCTCCCCTCGTTCGGGTCGAGACTCGCGACCTCGATGGGCTGGGTGAGACCGAGGTCCCCGTGGGGTCCCGTGTCGTCGTCGAGGGGCACGGGCGACGGTCCTTCGTACGGTCCGTCGTGGCGCGGCAGCGTGAGGACGAAGTTCGTGCCCTCCCCCAGCCGCGACGACACAGCGAGCGTTCCGCCGTGGAGCCGCGCGTCGCCGAGGGCGATGGACAGTCCGAGGCCTGTCCCGCCGATGGTCCTCCGGCGGGACGGGTCGGCGCGCCAGAACCGATCGAACACCCGCTCAGCGTCCTCGGCGCTCATCCCGAGGCCGTAGTCGCGCACGCCGATCGCCACCGCGTGCGGGCCGCTGTCGACGGTGACCACGATGGGTCGCCCTTCACCATGCTCGATCGCGTTGCCCAGCAGATTGCGGACGATCCTTCGCACCCGCCGGGGGTCCATCTCCACGGGCGACCATCCGCCCGGGGCGACGAGCCTGACCTCGCTGCCGTGCTGGTCCGCGAGCTGCTGCATGCCGCCGATCACGTCCTCCGCCAGATGCGCGAGGCTCGTCGGCTCGCGCTCGAGCTGCACGGAGCCGGCGTCGTAGCGGCTGATCTCCAGAAGGTCTCCCAGCAGCACCTCGAACCGTTCCACCTGCGCGTGCAGCAGCTCCGCCGCGCGCGCGGTCGCCGGGTCGAACTCGGCGCGGTTGTCATTGATCATGTCCGACGCGAGGCGGATCGTCGTCAGTGGCGTGCGCAGCTCGTGCGAGACATCCGACACGAACCGCTGCTGCACCAGAGACAGCTCGGCGAGCTCCTTGATCTGCTGTTCGATGCTGTCCGCCATGGCGTTGAACGACCTCCCCAGGGTGGCCAGCTCATCGTCGCCGTGCACCGGCAGACGAACTCCCAGCTCCCCGGCCGCCAGCCGGGCACTCGTGTCGGACGCGTCCACGATCGGCACCGTGACCGAGCGGACGACGAACCACACGATGATCGCCATCAGCGCGAGGAGCGCCAGCCCGACGAACCACATCGTCTGCTGCACGAACAGCAGCGTCTGGTCGGCGGAGGCGAGGTCGAAGGCGAGATAGATCTCGTACGCGCCCGCGCCGGGCACGATCAGCTGCTGGCCGACGACGATTCCCGCGACCTCCGCCCCGTCTGCGGCGGGCAGGGCGACCGACTGCCACCACTGCGCCTCGGCGCTCGAGCGCACGTTCTCGCGCAGGCCGTCGGAGATCACGTCGTCCGGCAGCCCGGGCGAGGTGAAGTTCTGGGGCGCGGTCGCGGACGGGGTCGTATCGATCCGGAACCCGGCGATCAGGTCGCTCGAGGACTGCCGTGCGATGTCGACGCGGACGCTGTTCATGAGGCGCTGCGTTTCGAGCGGATCGCCGAGCGTGGCCGCCGAGTCGAGCGTCGCCTGGGCCGACGACAGGGCCCGACGCGAGTCGGTCAGCACCTGGTCGCGGCGGGACTGGAACAGGTCGTTCTGGATCGCGAGCGCCATGAGCGCGCCCGCGACCAGCACGGCGAAGGTCGTCGCCCCCAGCGTGATGACGATGGTGCGGAACCGCAGCGACCGCTGCCACAGCGCCGCGAAGGACTCGGGCCACGCACGCCAGTCCTGCCAATCGGTGACCGCCGTGCGGATCGCTCCGGTGGCCGGGTCCACCGACATGAGCGCCTCAGACGACGGTGCCGGCGCGGTACCCGACGCCGCGCACCGTGGTGACGATCTTGGGATTGTCGGGGTCGTTCTCGACCTTGGCGCGCAGGCGCTGCACGTGGACGTTCACCAGACGCGTGTCCGCCTTGTAGTGATACCCCCAGACCTGCTCGAGCAGCATCTCGCGCGAGAACACCTGCTGCGGCTTCTCCGCCAGCGCGACGAGGAGCTCGAACTCGAGCGGAGTCAGCGAGATGGGCTCGCCGTCGCGCGAGACCTCGTGACCGGGGACGTCGACGACCAGGTCGCCGATGCGCAGCGTCTCGCCGGTCGGCTCGGCAGGCGGTCGCAGGCGCGTGCGGATCCGCGCGACGAGCTCCTTCGGGTTGAACGGCTTGACCATGTAGTCGTCCGCGCCCGATTCCAGGCCCTTGACGACATCCGCCGTGTCGGTGCGCGCCGTCAGCATGATGATCGGCACACCGGATTCCTGACGGATGCGGGTGCAGATCTCGATGCCGTCCATGCCGGGCAGCATCAGATCGAGCAGCACGAGGTCCGGCTTCTCGCCACGCCACACGTCGACCGCCTCGGCACCGTCGGCACAGAACACGGGCTCGAAGCCCTCGGTGCGCAAGACGATGCCGACCATCTCGGACAGCGCGGTGTCGTCATCGACCACGAGAATGCGGGATGTCATGAGAGTCTCGGGACTCCTTCGCTCGGTACCCACAGCGTAATGGACGCCCCCGACCCCACCCCGTGGCGACGGTCGGGGGAATCGCCCCGTATGACACCATAGGGCGAGCGAGCGCCGATCCGCCGGAAGGAACACCCTGGATGACCAGCTATCCCGCCTGGACGCCCGCGTCGCGTCCCGGCATCATCCCCCTTCACCCCCTCACATTCGGCACGATCCTCGGTCGCTCCTTCACCGCGCTGAGGCAGAACCCGAAAGTCCTCCTCGGCTTCGCCCTCGTCGTCCAGACCGTTGCCTACCTGCTCGTGGTGATCGCCGTCGCCGGCGTGGCGATCGCCGCGTTCGCACGCCTCGACACCGTGCCGACCGGTTCCGAGGACTACGAGACGATCCTGGCAGGCTCCGTAGCTCTGACCGTGGGCGTCGGCATCGTCCTGGGGCTCGCAGCCGGGGCCTTCTCGGTCATCGTCCAGGGGATCGTGGTCAGCGAGGTCTCCCGGGCGGTGGTGGCCGAGAAGCTTCGCCTGCGCGACCTGTGGAGACGGGTCCGTCCGGTGGCGTGGCGGCTCGTCGGATACACGCTTCTGGTCCTGCTGGCGGTGCTGCTGCTGTTCGGTGTCGTGATCCTCGGGATCGTCGCGGTCGCGGCCCTGGCCCCGCCGATCGCGATCCTCCTCACGATCCTGACCGTCCTCGCCGCCTTCCCGATCGCGTTCTGGCTGCAGACGAAGCTCGTCGCCGTGCCCGCGGCTATCGTGCTGGAGCACGCGAGCGTGTTCGGTGCGATCGGGCGGTCGTGGCGGCTGCTGCGCGGGCGGTTCTGGCCCGCACTGGGCGTCGTCGTCCTCATCTCGTTCGTGATGGGTGCGCTCGCGCAGATCGTCAGTCTGCCGCTGACATTCCTCTCCAGCGGTCTGAGCGTGGTCCTCTCGCCGACCGGCGACCCCACGGTGGTCGCTCTCGTGACGCTCGTCGCGCTCACGGTGCTCACCCAGGTGATCACCCTGCTCATCCAGGCGATGGCTCTGGTCATCCAGTCGACCGCCGCAACCCTGATCTACGTCGATTGCCGCATGCGGCACGAGGGACTCGACCTCGACCTGCAGACCTATGTCGATCGTCGAGATGCCGGATACCAGGACCTGCCCGACCCCTACACGGTGTCGGTGGGCCGACCGAGGACGACGCCCGCCGTCGCTCCCTGGGGTGAGAGCGGGCCGGCGACGCCGTCGCCGATCCCTCCCGCGGCGATGCCGCCTCAGCCGCCCGCACCGGCGGTCTCGCCCCCCGCAGCGCCCGCTCCGCCGTCATCGTCGACGCAGTGGGCGGCCCCGGGCGCCCCGACGGAGGACGAGTCGCGCCCGTGAGTCTGTCGGCCGTGGCCGAGACGCCGCTCGAGCCGGACGCGGACGAGGCCCGGGAGTGGGCCGTGCGCGAGCTGTCGCGACCGGAATACGACGCGGCGACACCCACACCGATCGACCGCATGGCCCGCGCGGTCGGCGAGTTCCTCGCCGGGCTGTTCAGCGGCGACGCGCCGGTCGGGTGGGACCTGACCGCCCTCGTGGTGATCGCGGTCGTCCTCGTGCTCGTCGTCGCGGGCGCGTTCCTGATCTGGGGGATGCCGCGCTCGGTGCA
>JAUHYM010000091.1 GCA_030426515.1 Actinomycetes bacterium | reverse complement strand
ACCTCGACCCCGATGCGCTGCAGAGGGAAGACGGCGGCGGAGTTGCCGACATGGCCGTAGGCGACGGCGGACTGAATCGACAGGATCCTCATCGTCCGATCATCGCATCCTGTGCGGATGACGCGGGCGGACGAAGTGTTTCGCATCGGGTCCCGGGCGCGCGGAGAGGGTCCTCCGCCCAACTAAACTTCTGACCTATGACCGATAGCACCCCCCAGGTCGGCTCGAGTCGCGTCAAGCGCGGCCTCGCCGAGATGCTCAAGGGCGGCGTCATCATGGACGTCGTCACCGCGGACCAGGCCAAGATCGCCGAGGACGCCGGCGCCGTCGCCGTCATGGCGCTCGAGCGCGTCCCGGCCGACATCCGCGCCCAGGGGGGCGTGGCGCGCATGAGCGATCCCGACCTGATCGACGACATCATCGCATCTGTGTCGATTCCCGTGATGGCCAAGGCCCGCATCGGGCACTTCGTCGAGGCGCAGGTGCTCCAGGAGCTCGGGGTGGACTACATCGACGAGTCCGAGGTGCTCTCGCCCGCCGACTACGTCAACCACATCGACAAGTGGGGCTTCACGGTTCCCTTCGTGTGCGGAGCGACCAACCTCGGTGAAGCGCTGCGGCGCATCAACGAGGGCGCGGCGATGATCCGCTCCAAGGGCGAAGCCGGCACCGGCGATGTCTCCGAGGCCACCAAGCACATCCGCAAGATCACCAGCGAGATCAATGTGCTGCGCTCGATGACCAAGGACGAGCTCTACGTCGCCGCCAAGGAGCTGCAGGCGCCCTACGAGCTGGTCGCCGAGATCGCCGAGACCGGCACGCTGCCGGTGGTGCTGTTCGTGGCCGGCGGAGTGGCGACGCCGGCAGATGCCGCGATGATGATGCAGATGGGCGCCGACGGCGTGTTCGTCGGCTCCGGCATCTTCAAGTCCGGAAACCCCGCAGAGCGTGCCGCCGCGATCGTGAAGGCGACGACCTTCTACGACGACCCCTCGGTGATCGCCGAGGTGTCACGCGGACTCGGCGAGGCCATGGTCGGCATCAACGTCGGCGACCTTCCCGCGCCGCACCGTCTCGCCGAGCGCGGGTGGTGACGGCCGGCCCCCCGGTCGGCGTCCTCTCGCTCCAGGGCGATGTCCGGGAGCACGTGAGGGTGCTCGCGGACCTGGGAGCCGAGGTCACGCTCGTCCGACGGCCCGAAGAGCTCGCCCGTGTGCGCGGGCTCGTGCTCCCGGGCGGCGAATCGAGCGTCATCGACAAGCTCTCGCGGGGCTTCGGGATGCGCGAGCCGATTCGCGCGGCGATCGCGGGCGGCGTGCCGGTGTTCGGCACGTGCGCGGGACTCATCCTGCTCGCGGACCGCATTCTCGACGGCATCGTGGGCCAGCAGACGTTCGGTGGTCTCGACATCACCGTGCGGCGCAACGCGTTCGGCAGCCAGGTCGACTCCTTCGAGACCGAGCTCGACGTGCCGGCGCTGGGCTCGCCGCCGGTGCCGGCGACGTTCATCCGCGCGCCGCTCGTCGAAGAGCTCGGCGAGGGCGTGACGGCGCTCGCACGGCTGAGCGATGGTCGTGTCGTCGCCGTGGAGGATGGACCGCTGCTGGGAACGTCGTTCCATCCTGAGGTCTCCGGCGAGCGGCGATTCCATCAGCGGTTCCTCGATGTCGTGCGGGCATCGTGAGCGGCACGCCAGTTAGCCTCGGAGAATGACGGTCAACGCGTGGTGGGGGGAGTCCCCCGAGGAGCGGTACTGGATGATCGCCCCGTCGCGCGGAATCGTCGGCGATGCCCTCATCGCACCGAAGGCAGCGGATGATCGCCGCTTCGAGTGGTCACACGAGCTCGTCGCCCATACCGCGGCCGGTGACACGGTGTTCGTCTGGGATCGCACGCTGGCCACACCGGGGATCGCCGGACTGGCCCGGGTGCTGGGACCTCTGTCGGAGCAGCAGCGGGTGCGCCACGGCGAGGAGATGTCGCATTGGCACATGCCCGTGAGCGACATGCTGCGGTTCACCGAACCCATCACCCTCACCGCGCTGCGGCGAGCAGGACTGGATGTCGTCGCCATCCGAGACGCCCTCGAGCAGCGCACGCCGGGCCCCGTGTACTTCCCGTTCATCGGCGATGCCGAGACGCTCGTTCCCGCCCCGGCGTACCTGAGCAAAGTGCCGCGGGACCTGGTGTCGCTGATGTCCACCCGCTTCGGCTTCGACTTCGCTCTCTGAGTGCCGTCCGGGCGGACGAGCGTCGCGGCCTTAGACTGGAGCCCATGTCCGGACACTCCAAGTGGGCCACGACGAAGCACAAGAAGGCCGTCATCGACGCGCGCCGTGCCAAGTCGTGGGCCAAGCTCATCAAGAACATCGAAGTGGCCGCCAAGCTGGGCGGTCCGGATCTCGCAGGCAACCCGACGCTCTACGACGCCGTGCTCAAGGCGAAGAAGACCTCGGTCCCCAAGGACAACATCGACCGTGCGATCAAGCGCGGAGCGGGCATCGGAGGCGAGGCCGTCGAGTACACCTCGATCATGTACGAAGGGTACGGCCCGAACGGCGTCGCGCTGATGATCGAGTGTCTCACCGACAACAAGAACCGCGCAGCGGCAGAGGTGCGCACGGCGCTCACCCGCAACGGCGGCACTCTGGCTGACCCCGGCAGTGTCGCGTACAACTTCTCCCGCAAGGGCGTCATCGTCGTGCCGGGTGCCGAGACGACCGAGGATGACGTCATGCTCGCCGTCCTGGATGCCGGCGCCGAAGAGGTCGAGCCGCGCCCCGAGGGGTACGAGGTGCTCACGGAGGCCACCGACCTCGTCACCGTGCGCACGGCGCTGCAGGACGCCGGCATCGACTACGACTCCGCCGACGTCGAGTTCGTCCCGAACCTGAAGGTAGAGATCGACGCAGACACAGCGCGCAAGGTCTTCCGGCTCATCGACGCGCTCGAGGACAGCGACGACGTGCAGAACGTCTTCAGCAACCTCGACCTGTCTGCGGAAGTGCAGGAGGAGCTCGCCTCCGACGAGGAGTAGGCCGCGAGAGGGCGCGCCTTCCCGACATGCCGGCGGTTGCGCCTAGCGTTGGGGGAGTGACCTCGTCTCGTCTGCGTGTGCTCGGCATCGACCCGGGGCTGACCCGGTGCGGTGTGGGTGTCGTCGACGTCGCGCCCAACCGGTCGGCGTCGCTCGTCCACGTGGGCGTCGCCCGATCCGACCCCGATACTCCGATCGAGCGGCGGCTCGCGGCGATCGCCGCCGGAATCCGCGAGGTCGTCGCCGAGCACGCCCCGGACGTCGTGGCGGTGGAGCGGGTGTTCGCGCAGCAGAACCGTCACACCGTGATGGGCACTGCCCAGGCCAGCGGCATCGCGCTTCTGGTGGCGGCGGAGCACGGTCTTCCGGCCGCGCTGCACACGCCCTCGGAGGTGAAGGCGGCGATCACCGGATACGGCGCGGCCGACAAGCGACAGGTGCAGACCATGGTGGCCCGCGTGCTCCGGCTGGACGCGCTGCCGCGTCCGGCCGATGCGGCGGACGCACTCGCGCTCGCGCTGTGCCATGCGTGGCGGCGTCCGGCCGGTGGTGGTGCGGGTGCGGCGGCACTGACACCCGCGCAGCAGCGCTGGGCGGACGCCGAGCGCCTCGCGCGCAGATGAGCGTGTCGCTCGAACAAACGTGCGATTCTCCGACTAGCCTCGACGCATGATCTCCTCACTGCGCGGCCGTGTCCTGCACGGCGAGGCCGCCACGCTGATCGTCGAGGTGGCAGGCGTCGGGTATGGCGTCGCCGTCACTCCGCAGACCGCGCGCACCCACGCCGCCGGCGCCGACGTGTTCCTGCACACGAGCATGATCGTGCGGGAGGACGCGCTGTCGCTGTACGGCTTCGCCGAACGCGAGGAGCTGTCGGTGTTCACGCTGCTGCTGTCGGTCACCGGCGTCGGACCGAAGTCCGCTCTCGGCGTTCTCGCGGCGCTCACCCCGGCGCAGATCGCGACGGCCGTGGCGGAGGAAGACGATGCGCCGTTCCGGCGCGTGTCCGGCATCGGCCCGAAGACCGCGAAGCTCATCGTGCTGCATCTGACCGGAAAGCTCGATCAGGTGACGCCGACCACCGCAGCGATGCCGCAGGCCGCGACGGCCGCCGCCGCGCAGCTCACCCAGGCGCTGACCGGGCTCGGCTGGCCGGAGCGCACCGCGGGCGACGTCGCCGCGCGGGTGATCGACGAGGCCCCCGCCGACGCGTCCTCGACCTCCCTGCTGCGCGCGGCGCTCGCCCAGCTCGGCCCCGCGCGCAAGGAGGCCACGCGTGGCTGAGATCCGCGAGGACGGAACGCCGGTCGACGAGTCGGAGCTCGCCATCGAGGGTGCGCTGCGCCCGATGTCGCTGGCGGAGTTCGTCGGGCAGCCCAAGGTGCGCGGCCAGCTCTCGCTGCTGCTCGAGGCCGCGGCCCTTCAGCAGCGGTCTCCCGACCACATCCTGCTGGCGGGGCCTCCTGGGCTCGGCAAGACAACCCTCGCGATGATCGTCGCTCATGAGAGCGGTCGACCCCTGCGCCTGTCCAGCGGCCCCGCGATCCAGCATTCAGGCGACCTCGCCGCGCTGCTGTCCAGCCTGACGCCGGGGGAGGTGCTGTTCATCGACGAGATCCACCGCATGGCGCGGTCCGCCGAGGAGATGCTGTATCTCGCGATGGAGGACTTTCGCATCGACATCATGGTCGGCAAGGGCGCCGGCGCCACCAGCATCCCCCTGGATCTCGCCCCCTTCACACTCGTCGGCGCGACGACCCGATCGGGTCTGCTGCCCAACCCCCTCCGGGACCGGTTCGGGTTCACCGCCCACCTCGAGTACTACGACCCCGCTGACCTGGACCTCGTCCTGGAGCGGTCTGCGCGCATGCTCGACATCCACATCCCGGCGACCGGGCGTGATGAGATCGCCCGACGATCCCGAGGCACACCGCGCATTGCCAACCGTCTGCTCCGGCGCGTGCGGGACTACGTGCTCGTGCACGGCGGCGACGCCGACGTCGCGACCGTCGGGGCTGCTCTCGACCTGTACGACGTCGATGCCATCGGGCTGGACCGCCTGGACCGTGCCGTGCTGGACGCGCTCGTGCGGCGTTTCCGGGGTGGCCCGGTCGGGCTGTCGACGCTGGCCGTCGCCGTGGGGGAGGAGGCGGATACGGTCGAGTCTGTCGTGGAGCCCTACCTCGTGCGGATCGGTCTGATCGCGCGAACGCCCCGGGGGCGCGCCGCCACCCCCGAGGCCTACGCGCATCTGGGTGTGACCCACCCGGACTCGGCGCTTCGGCTCGATGACCTATAATCTCTGGAGGCTTTCCGCCGTCTGACGCAGCGCCGCACCGAGGCGCACGATCCCCCCCGAAAGGTGCCACCTTCGTCATGGCCGATTTCTTTGGCAACTATGGTCTGCTGATCCTCCTGGGCCTGCTGCTCGTGTTCATGTTCTGGAGCCAGCGGCGCCGTGGGCAGCGGATGAAGGCGGAGCAGGAGGCGAAGGCGCGTCAGACCGTTCCCGGTGCGGAGGTGCTGCTCCAGGGCGGTGTCTACGGCACGATCGTGGCCTACGACGCGGAGAACCTCGACGCGCCGGCCGAGGTCGAGATCGCTCCGGGAACCGTGATCAAGGTGCACAGCCAGGCGATCCTGCGCATCGTCTCGCCCATCGAGGCCGAGCCGACCGACGCACCCGAGATCGAGAGCATCGACGACCCCGAGATCGCGGAGACCTCGTCTTCCGACGCACCCGAGGTCGACCCGAGCGACGCGCCGAAGAAGAACGAGGACTGACCCCGCGCCCGCCTCGGCGGGACCCCGGAGAGAATCGGAGCCCTCGTGGCGACATCCACCCCTGTCCGGCGCGCGTGGCGCGCCCTCATCGGCCTGGCCGCGATCATCGCGACCCTGGCCGGCATCAACGCGCTCGGCGTGTACGTGTTCCAGCAGAGCTCGTGGGCGCCGGAGCTCGCCCTCGACCTGCAGGGCGGCACGCAGATCATCCTCGAGGCGCAGACGGTCGACGGCAGCGATCCGAGCAGCGAGCAGATGAACCAGGCGGTGACCATCATCCGCCAGCGAATCGATGCCACCGGCGTCGGCGAGGCGGATGTGACGACCGAGGGTGGTCGCAACATCGTGGTGCAGATCCCCGGCGAGGCCGACGAGGAGACACGCAGCCGTATCGAGGCCAGCGCGCAGCTCGAGCTGCGACCGGTCCTGTTCACGGGCGTCCCCAGCACGAGCTACGTGGGTGAGGACGGCAACGAGACGCCGTTCCCGTCGCCCGACCCCACCCTGCAGGCGACGCCGACGGTCGAGCCGACGGACGCGAGCGACCCCGCATGGATCACCGAGCGGCTGTATGCCGAGTTCCTCGCCTACGACTGCGCGGATCCCGCCAACGATCCGTCCCGCGCCGACCCGGATCAGCCGCTCATCACCTGCGATGTGGCAGGGACGGGGAAGTTCATCCTGGGACCGGTCGAGCTCGACGGCTCTTCTATCGACGACGCGACCTTCGGCATGAACCAGCAGAGCGGTCAGTGGGAGGTGCAGCTCGTCTTCGACGGCGAGGGCACCGAGATCTTCTCGGGCGTCAGCCAGCGTCTCTACGGCGCCGACCCGCCGCTGAACCAGTTCGCGTTCGTGCTCGACGGCGCGGTCATCTCGGCCCCGTCGATGAACGCCATCATCACCGACGGCCGTCCCGCGATCTCGGGATCGTTCACGCAGGAGACCGCGCAGATCCTCGCCGACCAGCTGAAGTACGGCGCGCTGCCGTTGAGCTTCGAGGTAGTCAGCTCCGACACGATCTCGGCGACGCTGGGAACCCAGCAGCTCCAGATCGGCCTCATCGCGGGCCTGATCGGCCTGGCGCTGGTGGCCATCTACTCGCTCATCGTGTACCGCGCGCTCGGCTTCGTCATCATCGCGTCGCTCGTGGTGATGGCCGTCATCACCTACCTGATGCTGTGCATCCTGGCCTGGCGCATGGGCTTCCGCCTGTCGCTGGCGGGCGTCGCCGGTCTGATCGTGGCGATCGGGTTCACCGCGGACTCGTTCATCGTCTACTTCGAGCGCATCCGAGACGAGCTTCGCGACGGCAAGTCGATCACCAGCGCCGTCGAGGACGGCTGGGGGCGCGCGAAGCGCACGATCTACATCTCGAAGACCGTGAACGTGCTCGCCGCGGTCGTCCTCTACATCCTCGCGGATGCCACGGTGAAGGGCTTCGCCTTCACCCTGGGTCTCACGACGGTCATCGACGTGCTGATCTTCATCGTGTTCACGCACCCCGTGATGCAGCTCCTGGCGCGCACGCGGTTCTTCGGATCGGGACACCCGCTCTCGGGCATGGACCCGGAGGCCCTGGGCGCGGTGTACCGGGGCCGCGCGCAGTTCCGTGCGCCGGTCGCCGCGAGCGCCAAGGGCGGCAAGGCTCGTCGCTCCTCGAAATCGCGCGGTGAGGCCGTGCGACGCCAGACGATCGCCGAGCGCAAGCTCGCTGAAGAGGCCTCCCGACGAAACGGGTCGGCGGGGGAGGGAGAGTCCTGATGCGCTCCATGAGTCAGCTCGGCAACGACCTGTACACCGGGAAGACGTCCTTCCCGTTCGTCGGGCGCCGTCGCCTGTGGTTCATCATCGCGATCGCCCTCGTCATCGGCTCGGCACTCGTGCCGTTCTTCCGCCCGGTGCAGTTCTCGATCGAGTTCACCGGCGGTTCGCAGTTCACTGTCTCGAGCCTGTCCAGCCCCGATCAGACGATCGCCACGGATGCGGTGAAGTCCGTGGTCCCCGAGGCGACCACGAAGGTCACCACGGTCGGCGACAGCGCGGTGCGCGTCCAGACCGATCAGATGACGCCGGCGGAGACACTGGAGGTGACCGCCGCGCTGGCCGACGCCTATGACGTGCCCACCGCTGAGGTGACATCCTCGTTCATCGGGCCCTCCTGGGGCGCGGATGTGACGCGGCAGTCGCTGTGGGGGCTGGCGATCTTCCTCGCCCTGACCTTCATGATCCTCGCGCTGTACTTCCGCACCTGGAAGATGTCGGCGGCGGCGATTCTCGGTCTGCTCGACGTGCTCGTCATCACGATCGGGGTCTACGCGCTGTGCGGGTTCGAGATCTCGCCGGCGGCGGTGATCGGGTTCCTCACGATCCTGGCGTATTCGCTCTACGACACGACGGTCGTCTTCGACAAGATCCGAGAGAACACGACCGAGGACGGGGAGGTGACCGGGCGCACGTACGGCGAGTCGGTGAACCTCGCGGTGAACCAGACGCTCGTCCGCTCGATCAACACGACCGTCGTCGCGATCCTGCCCGTCGGCGCGATCCTCTTCATCGGCGCGTTCTGGCTGGGTGCCGAGACCCTCAGCGACATCTCGCTGTCGATCTTCGTGGGTATCATCGTCGCCGCATACTCGACCCTGTTCGTGGCAGCGCCGCTGTACTCGCTGTTCCGCGAGAAGGAGCAGGCGGTGAGCAACCGCGACCGCAAGGTGCTCGAGGTGCGCGAGCGCGCCGACGCCTCGGTCTGACGCGCGCGGGGCGGGTCCGCTCGGCGCGTAGGATGAAGCGAGCGCCGGCGACGGACCGGACCGAGACGCGGAGGTGAGCGGATGGCCGAGACCGCCCCGCCGGCAGCGCCGTCCCCGAGTCTGCGACGACTGGTGCCGCGCATCTTCTCGCGGTCGGTGCGGCGCGATGACGTCGAGCACCTGCTGCGCACCGTGCGCGCGCACCACCCCAAGGGCGATCTGTCCATCGTCGAGCGGGCGTACGCCACCGCCGCACGTGCGCACGACGGGCAGAAGCGCCGATCCGGGGAGCCCTACATCACCCACCCGGTCGCGGTCTCGCAGATCCTCGCCGACCTCGGGCTCGGGCCGCGCGCGATCTCGGCGGCTCTGCTGCACGACACCGTCGAGGACACCTCGTACGGGCTGGATCAGCTGACGGCGGAGTTCGGCGACGAGGTCGCGATGCTCGTCGACGGGGTGACCAAGCTCGACAAGGTCAAGTACGGCGAGAGCGCCCAGGCCGAGACCGTGCGGAAGATGATCGTCGCGATGTCGAAGGACATCCGCGTTCTCATCATCAAGCTCGCCGACCGGCTGCACAACGCCCGCACGTGGGGCTTCGTCCCGCCCGAGAAGGCGGCGAAGAAGGCCACCGAGACCCTCGAGATCTACGCGCCGCTGGCACACCGGCTCGGCATCCAGACGATCAAGTCCGAGCTCGAGGACCTGTCTTTCGCGGTCCTTCACCCGAAGATCTACGCCGAGATCGATTCGCTCGTGCGTCAGCGCACGCCGCAGCGCGAGCAGTACGTGCAGTCGGTCATCGATGCGGTCGACGAGGACCTGCGCGA
>JAUHYM010000090.1 GCA_030426515.1 Actinomycetes bacterium | reverse complement strand
ATCACGAGGCGCCGCCCGTGATCCGGGTCGGGATGCCGCTCGATCAGCGCGCGGTCGAGCAGCGCTCGCACGACGCCGTCCATGGCCTGGGCGGAGACGAAGGTGTGCCGCGCCAGCTGCGCGGCACTCATGTCGGGATGCTGCGCCAGCACGGTGAGCGCCGTGTACTGCGTCACGGTGATCTCTCGGGGGCGCAGGGTGACATCGAGCCGGGCGCGGATGGCGGACTCGAGCTGCTTGACGAGATAGAGCAGACGCGGGGCGGCGTGATCGTCGGCGCTGTCGGGCATGACCACACCCTAGGGCCCCGCGACCGGCGCCGCTGTCAGTCGGCGAAGATCTGACCGACCGGGGCGCGCTTCTCACTCTGGAAGGCGTCCTCGCTGCGTCCGAACGCCCAGTACGCCGACAGCGACATCTCCTGCCGCCCGATGCCCCACTCGCCGTGGAGGATCGCGCCGATCCGCTTGATCGCCTCGCGCTCCCCGTGCGCGAAGACGTCCACCGCGCCGTCCGGACGCGAAAGGGCGTGCACGGCGTCGACCAGGGGCTGGCCGTACGGGGCGCCGTCGCGGTGCAGCCACCGCACCTCGACGCCGTCGGGACCGGGCAGATGGACATGGTGCGCCTCGTCGGCCACCTCGATCAGCGCGAGACCGCGAGCGTCGCCCGGAAGAGCCTCGAGGGCGGCGGCGACCGCCGGGATGGCGGAGTCGTCGGCGATCAGCAGGGTGGTCACGTCCCCGGTCGCCGGGGCGTACTGCGCGCCGGGGCCGGACAGCGCCACCCGGTCGCCCGGCTGTGCGCGCGCTGCCCACGGGCCTGCGAGACCCTCATCCCCGTGCACGACGAAGTCGACGGCGATGGTGCGCGCCTCGTGGTCGACGGATCGGACGGTGTAGGTGCGACGCACCGGCATGTCGGCCGGGTCCACCGTGTCGCGCAGCGCGTCGAGATCGTAGGGAGGCTCGAGCCCCGACTCGGGGCGCGCGAACAGGAACTTCACGTACTTGTCGGTCTTGGCGAGCTTTTCGGCATCCGCGTTCTCGACGAACCCGTCGAAGGCGTCGCCGCCCAGGTGCACGCGCACCAGCTGCGGCGCGACCTGCTCGGTGCGCACGACCTCGAACACCCGCTGCACGCCGCGCGGTCGCCCGCCGGGGCCGCCGCGTCCGCCCGAACCTCGGGGGGTGCCGGTCGCACCCTCGCGCGTTCGTGTGACGGCCTGCGGCTGGCTGCTCTCACTCATCCTTCGAGCCTATGGCCCCGCGCAGCATCCTCTCGCGCCGCGAGTGTTCACCACATCGTGCGGATGCCGGATCCACGCGGTGCGCAGGGGACCGCGCGTACCCGGCGCATGCCCAGCCGCCCCCGATACACTCGTCAGCGACATCCCTGATGTGCATCTACCTGTCGCCGCCGGCGATAAGGCGGCACCCACCCCCGCCGACGCGGCAGAACCAGCGACACACGATGCACACTTCACCGATTCCCACGTCCACGCACACGGCCCCCGCGCCCATACCCGACCACGAGGCCGGCCCCGCCGCCCTGATTCGCCGCACCGGGGCGCTGTACTTCCCGGTCGCGCTGGTGGCGCGTCTGCCGTTCGCGATGATGGTCGTCGGCGTGCTGACCCTGGTGGTGGCCGCCCGCGGATCGCTCGCCATCGGCGGGCTGACCTCGGCCATGATCGGCCTCGGCACCGCGATCTTCGGCCCGCTGCTCGGCGCCGCGGCCGACCGGTTCGGGCAGCGCACGATGCTGCTGGTGGCCGGCACGGTCAACAGCCTGCTGCTGGTCGCGATGGCGTGGATCGTGTACACCGACGTCCCCGACGCGACGATCCTCACCCTGTCGTTCATGATCGGCGCGACCATGCCGCAGGTCGCCCCGCTCTCGCGCAGCCGCCTGGTGGGCATCATCGAGCGATTCGTCCCGCTGCCCCGCCGCGAGCGGGTGCTCGGCGGGACGATGGCGTACGAATCGGCTGCCGACGAGATCGTGTTCGTCTTCGGCCCCGTGGTGGTCGGGCTCCTGGGCACCACGATGAACCCCGCCGCCCCGGTGATCGGCGCGGCCGTGCTCGCGCTGCTGTTCGTGACCGCGTTCGCGCTGCACCCGACCGCCCGCGCCGCCCGGGCGCAGACCGACGAGGACGGAGCGCTGCTGCAGGACCCCGCGGCGGACCTCGCGCGCCCCCGCGTGCTCGTCACGGTCATCGGCACGCTCGGGATGGGGCTGTTCTTCGGCGCCATGCTCACCTCGCTCACCGCGTTCATGGCCGAGCGCGGCGCACCCGAAGAGGCCGGTCTGGTCTACGGCGCGATGGGCGTGGGGTCCGCAGCCCTCGCGCTCGGCGTCGCCCTGTTCCCCGCCCGCTTCACGCTGCGTGCGCGGTGGCTCACTTTCGCGGGCGTCCTCGTCGCCGGCACGCTGACGCTGCCGTTCGTCGACACGGTCGGCGGCATGTCGATCGCACTGCTGCTCATCGGCATCGGCATCGGCCCGACCCTGGTGACCCAATACTCGCTCGCCGCCGAACGCAGCCCCCGAGGGCGCTCGGCCACGCTGATGACGATGCTCGGCTCGGGCGTGGTGGTGGGCCAGGCGGGCGCTTCGGCCGTCGTCGGCATCATCGCCGAGACGCACGGCGCGGAGGCCGCCCTGATCGCGCCGATCGTCGCCGGCTCGGTCGTCCTCGCGGCAGGTCTCGCGAACGCCGCGCTCACACGCCGCTCCTGACCCGGCACGTCGCTCAGTCGCGGGCGTCCCGCAGGGCGGGCAGCAGGCTCACCGCGGCGCCCAGCACCGACCCGACGATCGTGTCGATCACCCGCTCGCCGGCGACGGCCACCGAGCCGGTGTCGCCCGTCGCCGCGCCGGTCAGCAGCAGCACCAGCGGCGTGATGAACACGAGAGCGAGCGCGTAGTTGCGCACCACGACCATCTCGATCGCGAACTGCAGCGCGCCCAGCAGCGCGGCGAGCGCGACGCCCGCCCACGGCACCAGGATGAGGACGAAGTACAGACCCGCCCCCACCACCGTGCCGACCATACGATGCAGCGCCCGCCCGATCGTCACGCGCCGCTCGATGGCGATGCCCACGACCGCGACGCCCGCCGCGACGATCCAGTACGCCCGCTCGGGGTCGATCCAGATGCCCGCGACCGCACCGATGACGCCGACGAGCACCGCGCGCAGGAACAGCGTGCGCGCGGCAGCATCCCATGCCGGCGTCGGCATGAGTATGCGCAGCGCTTGCGTCGGCTCGTTCCGGACCCGCGCCCGCAGCAGCGGCGCGAGGCACACCAGGTAGGCGAAGACCGACCCGGCGGCGATCGCCGCGACGAGGACGAGCGGCTCGGCGTCGGGTGCGGATCCGGTGATGTGCGCGCACAGCCCGAAGATCAGCACGAAGAAGAGCGAGCCGGGTGCTCCGAGCCGGAAGCCGTAGACGAAGGATGCCGCAGCGGCGGTCACGAACACCAGGCCTGCGAGGGTCAGCGGTATCGAGGGCCCGACCAGCGCGCCCAGGGCTGCGCACACGATTAGCGCGACCGCCACGAACGGCAGGACCTTGGCCCGCTCGCCCGGTCGCAGCTGCGACACGTGCAGCGCGGTGAACGCACCCGCGGCGGCCTGGTACCCGAGCGACGGCTGCCCGAGCGCGGTGAGCACCAGGATCGGCGCGGCGATCGCGATCGCCGCCTGCAGCGCGATCGGCCAGCGGGGCCCGGGAGCGGGCCGGAACGTGACGAGGCTGGTCAGCGTGTCGCGGATGCCGCCGTCCCCGGCCCGGCCCGTCACCGTGCCCCGCCCGCGCGGCGCCGGTGGGCCCTCATCGGTCGATCAGCCCCGCGGAGCCCAGGGCACGCTCGGGGGTGAGGAGGATCGCGACGCGTCGCGGGTTCTCGCGCGGCGGCCGGTAGCGCTGCGCGTACAGCTCGACCGCGTGCGCGATCTCGTCCGGGTCGCGGGCGATGACAGCGCGGCCGGCGAGAGACATCCACTGGGGCCCGGAGACCTGCGCGACCGTCGCCCGCCCGTCGCGTTCGATGTTGCGCACCTTCTGCGTGCCGTCGCTGGTGATGACGCGCACCACCCCGTCCGACAGCGTGAACCCGACGGCGACGACGTGCAGCAGCCCGCCGGGCGCGATCGTCGACAGGGTCGCGAGGTGGCGGTCGGTCACGAAGGCACGGCCGGCATCGGTCAGAGCGAGTCGCGCAGTCACCTTCTCATGATGGCGGATGCCGGCCGCTGCGGCGCCGGCGCCGGTCGACGCCGCAGCGCGATCGCGGGAGAATCGGCCGCATGACACGACACTGGAGTCCGCTCGCGGTCATCTACCTCGGGCTCGCCGTGGCTGGACTGGTGGGCACGTGGTGGTTCAACGCCCTTGCGATCGTGCAGATGAAGGACTTCCTCACCGACCTGGTCACCAGCGGGCCGGCGGTGTCGTCGATCACGGTCGACCTGCTGGTGGTCGCCGCGGCAGGGAGCGTGTTCATCATCGTCGAGGCCCGGCGCCTGGGCATGCGATTCGGCTGGCTGTATGTGGTGGCCTCCGGGCTCACCGCCTTCGCGTTCACCTTCCCGCTGTTCCTGGCGATGCGCCAGCGGCGCCTGACCGCACGCGCCGCGGCATCCGCCCCACCGGGCACTCCCCCGGCGTAGCCGCGGCCCGGGGCACGCCCGCGCCGCGGCATCCGCTCGGTGTCAGTGCTCCTTCGGGTTCGGCTGGCCCGCGGTGCGCGGGAAGGTCGGCTTCGCGAGCCGGCCGATCATCGACAGCACCGTCTTGCCGTGGTAGGCCTGAATGACCTTGCTCATCTCGGCGAAGCTGCCCTTCTCGTCGCCGGTGGCCTTCTGCACCCGCTCCGCCAGGGCGAGCGCACGCTTCACCGTCTCGTCGTCGATCTTCCGAGCGAGGATGGCGGGCCCCGACGCCGCATCGGCCCACGGCCGCAGCAGCTCGACGGCCATCTCGAACGCCTCGGGATCGCGCGAGAGCACCCGCGCGGTCGCCGGGGTCGCGTCGGCCATCGCCTGCGCGATCGCCTTGCCGCGCGAGGAGCGCGCCAGCGCCTTGTCGCGGAAGGCGCGCAGCATCGTCTCGGACCGCGTGACGGCCCCGTCGGACGACGCGTCGCGGCCGCGCCCGAAGATCGCGTCGAGCAGGCTCCGCATGACGCAGTTGCACACGGTCGTGAGATTCAGCCTGTTCATGACCGCCTGGATGTCGATCATCAGGCCGGTCACGGTGAACGCGTTGGGGTTGGGCTGCGACTGCACCCAGCGGAACGTGCCCGCGAAGTACAGGCCCACGCAGGGGAAGGTCGATTCGATCCGCCCCGGCTCGCCGTTGAAGACGAGCGATCCCGAGTCGCCCGGTGCGCCGAAGGCCGCGCCGAGTCCCATGGCGTTGGATCGGACGCGGTGCACCGGCGGGTTGCCGGGCAGCCCGAACGTGACGGTGCCCAGTCCGGGACCGGCGCCGACGTTGACCGCGATGCCCACCGCGTCCACCGTGCCGTCGGTGCGGAAGGTGGTCCGCCCCCGCTTCTGTACCGGCTGCTCGGCGACCGCGGCGGCGATCTCGAACGGCGCGTCGGCGATCTGCAGCACCGTGATGTCGGCGTCGACATCGGTGTTCAGGCGCCCGATCGCGGCGTCGTTGACGCCGGGAACGGTCACGCCGGCGGCCGGCAGCGGGTTCGGCCACCCGTCGACCGCCGTCGTGTTGCCGATGATCCCGCCGCCGGCGGGCTGGGTGACCCGCGCATCGGCGGGGATCTGGCTGCGCGTGGCGGGGTCGGCGACGTGCGCGTTGGTGAGCCACACGGTGTTCCAGCCGCCGTCGTCCTGACGCTGGCAGAACCAGCCCCCGAGGGTGCCGAGGAATCCCGAGCCGAAGGCCCCGATCTCGCACCCGCCAGGCACGGGGCGATAGGTCGCCGTGTCCTGCTCGATGGTCGGGTACCCGGCGGGGTCCTCGACGATGTCGGTGCCGATGGTCCGACTGCCCCCGATGGTGAGGGTCGGCGGGATCGCCTGGTCGGGGGCAAGGTCGGCGGCGTCTCGTTTTCGCACGACGCGGACGACGACGACCTCCTCTTTGGTCGGCTTGCCGCCCTTGATGCGGCGCCCCACCTCGACCGAGATGACCCCCTCGTAGTGAATCAGCTTCTCGGCGTGCTCCGTCCACGCGGCGCGTGCCGCGTCGAAGACCTCCGGCATGATGAACCTCCTCGTTCGGCCCGACCGACCGTCGGGGCCTCAGTGCGAAGAGGGTCACCGTCGCGGCCCTGATACGTCAGGCGTCGCTCGTGCAGGCGCGCGCCTACCCGCGTTCGACACCCGTTGACGCTCACGGCGCCCCTCGATACGTTCGGCACACGCGCAGGTGCCGCATCCGCGGCGCCGCCGGACACGCTCAGGAGGCGTCATGATCGAGAACCTGCCGTGGCTGACGCTGGTCCCGCCGATCGTGGCGATCGCCCTGGCGATCCTCACCCGAAAGGTGATGATCAGCCTCGGGGCGGGCGTGCTGGTCGCGGCGCTGCTGATCGCCGAATTCAACCCGCTCGAGACGCTGCGGCTGGTGTGGGAGGCGTTCGCCGGCATCTTCTGGGTCGACGGGGCGGTGAACACCTGGTACGTCTACATTCTGATCTTCACCACGCTGCTGGGCGTGATCGCGGCGTTCATCATGATGTCCGGCGGCACGAAGGCCTTCGCCGACTGGGCGGTCGAGCGCATCAAGACGCGCCGCGGCGGGCAGATCCTCCCCGCGATCCTCGGCATCGTCATCTTCATCGACGACTATTTCAACGCCCTCGCGGTCGGTCAGATCAGCCGCCCTGTGACCGACGGGCACCGTGTGTCGCGCGCGAAACTCGCCTACATCGTCGACTCGACCTCGGCGCCCGTGGCAGTGCTCGCCCCCTTCTCGAGCTGGGGCGCGTACATCATCGGCCTGCTCGCGCCGATCGTCGCCGCCTCCACGCTGGGGGTCAGCAACGTCGAGGCGTTCCTGGGTGCAGCGGCCGCGAACTTCTACGCCATCGCCGCCGCGATCCTGGTGTGGCTGACGATCGGGCTGCGCGCCGACCTGGGAACGATGCGGCGCGAGGAGCGCCGCGCGATCAGCGAGGGCCGCCCCTTCGCCGATGGCGACGTCGTGCCCGGTCAGCTCAGCGACGACCTTCCGGTGCACGAGCCGGGACTGCGCCGCGCGGTGATCGTGCCGTTCATCGCACTCGTGTTCGGCGTGCTCGCGGGCATCGTCTGGTCGGGCGTCGCCGCCAGCGGCTCCTGGGCGCCCGTCGACATCCTCGCCTCCACCGACACGAGCGGGGCACTGATGGTCGGCGGCATCCTCGGCATCGTCTGCGCGATGTACTACTACCTGCGCTACACCGCGCCCAACCCCAAGTTCGGCTGGAGCACGTTCGGTCAGGGCTGGGTCGGCGGCGCCAAGGCGATGGCGCCGGCGGTCGGCATCCTGATCCTCGCCTGGATGCTGGGCGGCCTCATCGACACCCTCGGCACGGGCGTGTACCTGGGCGAGCTCGTCGAGTCCGCGAACATCGATCCGGCCTGGCTGATCCCGATCGTCTTCCTGATCGCGGCGGCGATGGCGTTCTCGACCGGCACGTCGTGGGGGTCGTTCGGACTCCTGCTGCCGATCACCGGCGGCATCGTGAACGCGGTGGATGCTCCCGAGCTGCTGCTTCCGATGCTGGGGGCCGTGCTGGCAGGGGCTGTCGCGGGCGATCACAGCTCGCCGATCTCGGACACCACGATCCTGTCGTCGACCGGGGCGGGCTGCAATGTGATCACCCACGTCGTCACCCAGCTGCCCTACGTCGGGATCGCCGCGGGCGCGGCGCTCGTGGGGTACATCGTGCTCGCCGCGACGCAGGTGATCTGGCTGGGCCTGGTCGTCACCCTCGTCCTGCTGGTCGGTGTGATGCTGCTGACGCGGATGTTCCTCACCCCGGTCGAGGCGGAGGTCGATGCCGAGTCGGTGTCGTCGTAGCCGCTACGGTCCCGTCGGGCATCCCTCTGAGGTGTAGGTGAGTGTCGCGGTGCCCGGCACCGCGCCGTCGGCGGTGTGCGCCGTGACGAGGACGTCACCGGGTTCCCCCTGCGGCGGGGTGAAGACATAGCGGTGGGTGCCGGTGTTGGCGACCTCGACGCTGTGACCTGCCACCGTCGCCGAGGTGACGTCGATGAGCCTGCCCATGAGGCGAACGGGCTCGGGCGCGCATCCTGACACCTCGGGTAGCCCCGAGTTCTCGGCGGCCACCCCCGTCAGCCCGAGCGCACACGCGGTGTCGCCCGCCTCCGCGGCGGCGAACTCGTCTGGCTGCCCGTGCTCCTCGTAGTGCGCGACGAGGCGGGTGAGGAACGCGAATGCCGCCTGCTCGAGGCACCCCGTGGGCGTCGTCTCGACCTGTGCGAGCTGGTCGATGCCGGTGGCCCAGCTGTCGTCCGCGCCGGTATTGATCCCGTCGCACAGCCAGCCTGCGGCGGTCCACAGCGGACCGTCCTCGGCCGCGATGAGCGTGTCGCACTGGCGGGAGGCCAGCAGTGCGTACCAGAAGTTCGGCGGCGGGTCGGCGGGATCGGCGGGCCCGGGCGGCAGCCACGCGAGCGGCGGCGGCCCGTCGTCGACGTCGTCCGGGTCGGCGGGACCGGGGATGTCGTCGGCGACTGTCGTCGGGGTGACGGGCGGGTCGGACGGTCCCGCCCCGGGTTGCTCGGCACACGCGGCCAGCGTGCCGCCGATCAGGGTCAGGACGAGCGCGAAAACGCCTGCCCGCGGCATCCGCGAGCGCGAGCGGAATCTGGCGGCCATGGTGAACCTCACGATCGGCGCCGTGGCGGTCGACGCCTGCACCTCTCAGGAGGGGGATCCGATCATCGCTGATACCCCGCGCTCAGCATCGGCGCTCGAGGGTCGGCGGGCGCAGACCCCGCTCGCCCCACGCGTAGCGCACCGCGCCGGGCTCGCCGTCGCGGTGCGCCGCGCGCAGCCGCCGCAGGGTCCGGCCTTCGACCAGCACGGGCACGTACTGTCGCATCGCCCGGTCGTCGAACTCGACCAGCTCCTCGGCGACGATCGCGCGGATGTCATCCTGGGCACGCCGGGGAACCGCAGGCTGAGCCGGTGGATCGCGTGGACGAGCGCCTCGTACTCGCTCACCGCAGCGGTGATGCGCATACCCCCAGGATGCGCGCGATCGGCGCCGCCGTCCAGAGCCGGGGCGACGCTCTGCCGCTCGCGGCGGCATCGGACTATCGTTCCGAAGGAGGGCCCCACGACACCACGGACGGAGACGGGCATGGACACGATCACCGCAGAGGACTTCGCGGCGCTGGATGGCCTGGAGGGCTGGCGCGTGATCGATGGGATGGCGTGCGCCTACTTCGACACGCGGGACTTC
>JAUHYM010000002.1 GCA_030426515.1 Actinomycetes bacterium | reverse complement strand
ACGGCCGGTCCCGTCATGCTCAACGCGGGCATCGCCGCAGGATTCGCGGATGCCTTCGACGGCGTCGCCGCCGGCGCCGAGCTGATCGCGGGCGGCACGTCGGAAGACGTGCTCGCGCCCGCGCCGCGCGTGCTCGCCGTGGACGCCCCGACCTTCGCCGCGCACGCCGAGGCGCTCGGGCAGGAGATGTTCGGCCCCGCGACGCTGCTCGTGCGGTACGACGACGAGCAGCAGCTGCTCACCGCACTCGCCGAGGTCGAGGGGTCGCTGACCGCTACGCTGCACGCCGAGCCCGACGAGCAGCCCTCCGCCGTCCTCGCGTCGCTGACCGAGCGCGCCGGCCGCGTGCTGTTCGGCGGCTGGCCCACCGGTGTCGCCGTCACGTGGTCGCAGCACCACGGCGGCCCCTACCCCGCGACCACCTCGCAGCACACGAGCGTCGGGGCCACGGCCGCGCGCCGCTTCCAGCGTCCGGTGGCCTTCCAGGACGCCCCGGAGTGGGCGCTGCCCGAGGCGCTGCGCGAGAGCAACCCGCTCGGCATCCCCCGTCGCGTGGACGGCGTCCTGACCGTCTGACGCCATGCGGCGCCGGGGCCGGCCGCGTACGCCGGCCGCGTCGGGGTCGGCCGCGTCGGGGTCGGCCGCGTGCGCCGGCCGCGTCGGGGTCGGCCGAGTGCCCGCCGACCCCGTTCCCACCGGTATCCGCGCCCCCGCGCCCGCCGGCATCCGCGTCCGTGAACCCCGTGCCCGCCGGCATCCGCGTCCGCGCCCGCAAGCGCCCGCGAGAATCCATGTGCCGGGCGAGAATCCGTGCCGCGACGTACCTTTTCATTCGGCACGCGGATCCTCGGCATGTGGGCAGCACGGCCGGCGGACACGGCACCCCCGGCGCGAGGGATGCCCGCGGCGGACAGGGTGCGGGTGCGACCGCGCGGGGTGCGGGTACCACCCCGCGGCTCGGCGTCAGCCGACGGTCGAGGCGCGGACCGCGAGCTCGGGCTCGAACACGATGGAGCGTCCCGACGGCTTGTCCTCGCCGGAGGCCAGCCCCAGCAGCAGTTCGGCGGCGACGCGGCCCATCTCACGCGAGGGCTGTCGCACCGACGTGAGCGGCACGGCGGCGACGCGCGCGAACTCGATGTCGTCGTAGCCGATCACCGCGATCTCCTCGGGCACCTTCACGCCGCTGTGGACGAGTCCGTGCACGATGCCGCATCCGAGGTGGTCGTTGGTGGCGATAATCCCATCGGGGCGCTCATCAGCGGGCAGCACCGCGATCTGCTCGCCGAGCTCGCGGCCGAGCTCGGCCGTCGTGCGGGCGCTCCACGTGACCGACAGCGTGACGTCGTCATGCTCGGCGACGACCTGCTCGGCGCCGGCGAGGCGCTCGCGGATCTGCCGAACCTCCTCGCGCGCCCCCAGGAACGCCAGGTTGCGGCGCCCCAGCGAGATCAGGTGCTCGGCCGCCATTCGCCCGCCGGCGACGTCGTCGAACGAGACGGAATCGAGGACGCCCGCGTCGTCGACGGCATCGACGAGCACGACCGGGATGCCGCGGCGCCGCAGCTTCTCGAGCGACGGTGTCGTGTCGGCGAACGGTGAGATCAGCACTCCCTCGACCTGGACGCGCTCGAACAGGTCGAGGTGCTCGCGCTCGCGCTCGGCGTCGTCGTCGCTGTTGCCGACCATGATGCGCAGGCCGCCGGTGGCGGCAGCATCCTCAGCCCCCGCGACCATCGCTCCGAAGAACGGGTTGGCGATGTTGATCACGGTCATGCCGAGCAGTCCGCTGCGCCCCGCCCGCAGCTGCTGCGCGGCTTGGAGAGGGACGTAGCCCAGCTCGTCGACGGCGGAACGGACCCGTTCGACGAGCTCGTCGCTGACGACATCCGGCCTGTTGAGTGCGTTGGAGACCGTGCTGATCGAGACGCCGGCGTGTGCCGCGACGTCTTTGATCCCGACCCGCTTCATCGCGCCTCCACCCTGGATCGCCCGGCTCATCGCACCCGAACGTAAAAACGTTTCCATCAGCGTACAACGGGGCCGGGGAAACGGTTGCCGCAGCGCGCGGGACAACGCCGCTCGTGTCCTTTGCGATCGCGGCCGGCGGTGGTCGTCGTGGTTGCGAGAACAGGCTCAGGCGTGGAGACAGGCGACAATCGCGGAGAGTCGCCTGTCTACGCGTCATCGCCTGTTTCGGCGACGCGGCTCGGCACGGCACGATACCGGTTCCGCCGCGGCGCGATACGGACTCGACGCGGCGCAGCGCGACTCGACGCGCGACGCGGCGCGGCGCGATACCCGACTCGACGCGGCACAGCGCGACACCCAACAAGCCCACGGCGGCGGCCGGGAGGGGCTCGCCGCCGGCGCGGTCCGTATACACGCCGGCGACGAGGTGTGAGCGGTGGAGCGCACTCCCCAGACGCCGCGAACGGACCCTCTGCGGCAGGCGCGCGCACCAAATCAGAAAACGCTTTCCCGGCACAGTAGCGAGGGCCTCGCCGGCATCCACACCCTCTCGGTGACAGCCGTCAACCATGACGGAGCGGTCGCCCACGAGAGCGTGCAGGTGCTCGTGTACGCGGACGAGGGGGCCACCGAAGCCCCCGCCCGCGGCGTGCTCTCGTCCGACAGCGGCTGGGACGGCATCCACGATGGGGACTTCACCATCTCGATGAACCTCTGGCACGGGGTCAACGGGTCGGTGTTCCGACTCTACGAGGACGGCGAGCTGATCGCGACGAAGCTGCTGACGGCGGACTCGCCGAACGCGCAGATCGCGACGGTGGACGTCACCGGCAAGCAGAACGGCACGTACGTCTACACGGGCGAGCTGATCAACGCGGCCGGTGTCACCTCGACCACCACCAAGGTGAAGGTCAAGGATGCCGCCCCCGCCAAGGTCGTCCTCAGCCACGACAACCACGACAAGGACGGCAACTACACGCTGACGTCCAACCTGTGGTGGGGCACCAATGGGACGCACTATGAGCTGTACGAGGACGGCGAGCTGATCGACGAGCAGACCCTCGTGGCTGCCACGCCGAACGCGCAGACCGCGTCGACGTACATCGCGGCGCAGGAGCCGGGCACGTACCGATACGTGTCGGTCTTCACCAACCCCGCGGGCGAGTCCACCTCGAAGGAGGTGAAGGTCACGGTCCGCTGACCCACAGCGCGCCGCGGGCTCGGGGGCTTCGGCTCTCGGGCCCGCGGCGCGTTCCGCCCACACCGCCTCGCTCTTCCGATCCGGGACACCCTGGCTATGATGGGTGCGACGAGTGTTGACGTCAACATGCATCGGTGACATGCACCGGCGCGACACGCTCGGGAGGGGACGGCCATGCCGCGATTCGAGATCGGCGACACCGACTTCCTCCTCGACGGCGCCCCTCACCGGATCCTCGCCGGCGCCATCCACCCCTTCCGGGTGCATCCCGATCTCTGGGCAGACCGCATCCGCAAGGCGCGCCTCATGGGCCTCAACGCGATCGAGACGTACGTCGCCTGGAACGCTCACGAGCCCGTGCGCGGCCAGTGGGATGCGACCGGACCCCAGGATCTCGGCCGATTCCTCGACCTCGTCGCCGCCGAGGGCATGCACGCGATCGTCCGCCCCGGCCCGTACATCTGCGCCGAGTGGCACAACGGCGGACTGCCCGTCTGGCTCACGTCGATGCCCGGGGTTCGGCTGCGCTCGAGCGAGCCGCAGTACCTCGCTGCTGTCAGCGCGTACCTCGAGAAGGTCTACGAGATCGTCGCGCCGCGACAGATCGACCGCGGCGGCGGAGTCATCCTCGTGCAGATCGAGAACGAGTACGGAGCGTACGGGGCCGACAAGGCGTACCTGCGCCGTCTCGTCGACCTGACCCGCGCCTGCGGCATCACCGTGCCGCTGACGACGGTCGATCAGCCCCAACCCGACATGCTGCGCGACGGCAGTCTCGACGAGCTGCACCGCACCGGGTCGTTCGGGTCGCGCGCCGCCGATCGCCTGCGCACCCTGCGCGCGCACCAGCCGACCGGGCCGCTGATGTGCTCCGAGTTCTGGTGCGGCTGGTTCGACTGGTGGGGCGGGCCGCACCACACCACGGATGCCGCGGCGAGCGCCGCGGAGCTCGACACCCTGCTGAGTGCGGGCGCGTCGGTGAGCATCTACATGTTCCACGGCGGCACGAACTTCGGCGCGACCGGCGGCGCGAACGACAAGGGCCGCTATCTGCCGATCGCGACCTCGTACGACTACGACGCACCGCTGGACGAGGCGGGCAGGCCGACCGCGAAGTACGAGGCGTTCCGCGCCGTGATCTCGCGCTACGCTCCGGTGCCCGACGAGGTGCCGCCGGCAGCATCCCCTGCCCCCGAGATCACGGTCGAGGTGCGTCCCGTCGGCGCGGTGCTCGCGCCGCCGCACCCCGCGCCGGGCGCGGGGTGCGCGACGTTCGACGAGCTCGGACACCTGGGGCCACTCCTGCAGTACGACGCGCCCCTCCCGCACGATCGGGGCGGGCAGCTGCATGTGGGCGAGGTGCGTGATCGCGCATACGTCTTCGTCGACGGGATGCCGTGCGGCATCCTCTCGCGCACTCTCCACGAGCGGGCGCTCACCCTGCCGCCGGGGCGCGCGTTGACGATCCTCGTCGAGGACCAGGGTCGAGTGAACTATGACCGGCGGCTCGGCGAGGAGAAGGGGCTCATCGGGCCGGTCACCGTCGACGGCACACCCCTCGGCGGTCTTGCGGCGACGCCCATCGACCTCGCAACTCTGGTCGCGACCGCGCGGGAGGCCGCCGCACCCACCGGCATCCCGCTGTCGGGCCCGACCGTGTTCGCCGGCACATTCACGCGGGATGCCGCGACCGACCTGTTCCTCGACACGGACGACCTCGGGCACGGGTTCGCGTTCGTGAACGGCTTCTTCGCCGGACGATACTGGCGCACGGGCCCGCAGCGCACGATGTACATTCCCGCGCCGGTCATCCGGAGCGGGCAGAATGACCTGGTGCTGGTCGAGCTCGAACAGCTCACCGCATCGCAGATCCGATTCATCGCCGAGCCCAGGCTCGGTCACAGAGAGGAATGACATGAGCTGGCTCGTCACCGGAGGCGCCGGGTACATCGGCGCGCACATCGTCCGCGCCCTCGCCGACGCGGGGCTCGAGCCCGTCGTGATCGACGACCTCTCGAGCGGCCACGCCGGGTTCGTCCCCGACGGCGTCCCGTTCGTGCGCGGCTCGATCCTCGACCTCGATCTGCTGACCAGCACACTGCGCGACCACGACGTCGAGGGCGTCATCCACGTCGCGGGGTACAAGTACGCGGGCGTGTCCGTCCAGCGGCCCCTGCACACGTACGCGCAGAACGTCGAGGGCACCCGTGTGGTGCTCGAGGCGATGGCCGCGACCGGCGTCGCGAACCTCGTCTTCTCGTCGAGCGCGGCCGTCTACGGCACACCCGACGTGCCGCTGGTGACCGAGGATCTGCCCAAGCGGCCGGCATCGCCCTACGGCGAGTCCAAGCTCATCGGCGAGTGGCTGATCCGCGACCAGGGCGTCGCGACCGCCTCGGGCGAGGCGCCCCTGCGTCACACGTCGCTGCGGTACTTCAACGTCGTCGGCTCCGGAGATCCGTCGGTCTACGACACCAGCCCGCACAACCTGTTCCCGATCGTGTTCGAGCGCCTGCTCGCCGGCGAGACGCCGAAGATCTTCGGCGACGACTACGACACCGAAGACGGCACCAACGTGCGCGACTACGTCCATGTCGCCGACATCGCCGCCGCCCACGTCGTCGCCGCGCAGCGCCTCGCCGCGGGCGAGCCGATCGAGCCCGCGTACAACCTCGGCTCGCAGAACGGCCTGTCGGTGCGCCAGATCATGGACGCGATGGCGCGGGTCACCGGCATCGACTTCACCCCCGAGATCGGACCGCGTCGCCCTGGTGACCCGGACCGGATCGTGGCGACCGGCGAGCTCGCTGCCCGCGACCTCGACTGGGCGAACCGCTACACGGTCGACGAGATGGTCCGCACCGGGTGGGAGGCCCGCCGCGCCGCTCGCTGACCGGCGTCGTGAGAACAGGCGCAGGCGCGAAGACAGCCGACAACTCGCCATATCCGCCTGTTCTCACGCCTCGGCCTGTGCTCATCACCGACCCCTCAGCGATGCCGGGCGTCAGCGCGGGGGCGCGGTGCTGCCGCGCACCACGAGCATCGCGGGGACGGCCTCGGCTTTCGGCGCCGCCCCGTCGATCTCGGCGATGAGCGCCGCGACGGCGCGCTCGCCCAGGTCGTCGAAGTCCTGACGGACGGTGGTCAGCGGCGGCCGGTACTCGGCGGCATCCGCCACGTCGTCGAACCCCACCACGCTGACATCGTCGGGCACACGGCGGCCCCGCTCGGGCAACGCCCGCAGCAGCCCGAGGGCCATCTGGTCGTTGGCGGCGAAGACCGCGGTGACGCCCGCCGCGGCGAGGGCTGCGCCGGCGGCGTGGCCCGAGGGCGCGGTCCAGTCGCCGCGGACGACGTCGGGCACGGGGGCGCCGGCCGCTTCGAGCGCCGCCCGCCAGCCACGCTCGCGCTGCGTCGCGGCGAAGGATGCCGCGGGCCCGGCGAGGTGGTGGACCGTACGGTGCCCGAGCTCGAGCAGGTGGTCGACCGCGGCGCGCGCGCCGCGCACGTGATCGGACTGCACGACCCCCAGCCGCGGGTCGGCCTCGGAGTCGATCACCACCAGGCGCAGACCGCTCGGGACGGCCGCCGATCGGGCGAGCGGGGTGGCCTCGTTGAGGACGACGGCGCCGTCGACGCCCTGATCGATGAGCTGGGCAAAGGCGTCTGCCACCGCCTGCTGGCCGGAGGCGGTCACCACCGTGAGGGCGTAGCCGCGCGCGCCGGCAGCATCCGCCACGGCCTGCAGCATCCGGAAGTTCCCAACGGTCGAGAGGGTGGAGACGACCAGGCCGATCGTCTGGGAGCGCCCGGTGCGCAGCGCGCGTGCCGCCCGGTGCGGACGGTAGCCGAGGTCTGCCATGGCCTGCTCGACGCGGGCGCGCGTGCCGGGGTCGACGCGCGCACCGCCGTTGGCCACGCGCGACACGGTCTGCCCGGAGACGCCTGCGCGCGCCGCGACGTCGGCCATCGAGACGCGACGGGCACCTGCGGCGGATCCCCGTGTGCCACTCATCGGCGCTCCTCTCGCGATCGGGATGCCGGGCGGTCGGCCCGAGTGTGTTGACGTTACCACGGTCAGGATCTACCATGTTGACGTGAACATCGCACAGCTCGACAGCTCCGTGATCGGCGCCGGCGTCACCCGCCGCGCCACGACCATGGCCGATGGGCGCGAGCTCATCTACTTCGACGACCCCGACACGACGCTCGGCCCGGAGCGGGCCGTCGATGCCCGCGACCTCGGCCCCCGCCCCGAGACCGCCACGATGCGGCAGGACGTGCTGACCGGCGACTGGATCTCGGTGGCAGCCGCCCGACAGAACCGCGCCTTCCTGCCGCCGGCGAACCTCGACCCGCTGGCACCGCAGAGCGAGACGAACCCCAGCGAGATCCCGTCTCTCTACGACGTCGTCGTCTTCGAGAACAAGTCGCCCTCGTTCGGCCCTGCCCTCGCCGAGGCGCACGGGGATGCTCCCGCCGCGTCGAACCCTCCGCGCGGCCTCGACGATCTCGACGCGCTCGGCCTCGGGCGCACGCGCTCGAGCGTCGGCCGCTGCGAGGTCGTGTGCTTCAGCCCCGAGCACGAGGGATCGTTCGGCAGCCTGTCGACCACCCGCGCACGCACGGTGATCGAGGCCTGGGCCGATCGCACCGCGGCGCTGTCTGCGCTGCCCGGCATCGAGCAGGTCTTCCCGTTCGAGAACCGCGGCGAGGCGATCGGCGTGACCCTCCCCCACCCTCACGGCCAGATCTACTCGTACCCGTACGTCACGCCGCGCACGCAGCGTCTGCTCGACGCCATCGACCGCACGGCGCCGGCGCTGTTCCAGCACATCCTCGACTTCGAGCAGAAGGCCGAGCGCGTCATCCTTCGCGGCGAGCACTGGACCGCCTTCGTGCCGTTCGCGGCGCGATGGCCTCTCGAGGTGCACCTGCTGCCGCATCGCCACGTGGCCGACTTCGCGCAGACGACGGATGCCGAGCGCGACGAGCTCGCCCCGATGTACCTGCGTCTGCTGCGCGGCATCGACGCGCTCTACGACACCCCCACCCCGTACATCGCCGCCTGGCATCAGGCCCCCGTGCACGTCGGGCGCGACACCGTGCGGATGCACCTCGAGATCACCTCGCCGCGCCGCGCGGCCGACAAGCTCAAGTTCCTCGCCGGGTCCGAGGCGGCCATGGGCGCCTGGATCGGCGACGTCCCGCCCGAGACCTCGGCCGCCCGCCTGCGCGATGCCGTGGAAGGAGTCCAGCTGTGACCACCGCAGACGACGCCCGCACCCTGTTCCGCGAGCTCACCGGCACCGATCCCGTGGGCTCGTGGTCGGCACCGGGCCGCGTGAACCTCATCGGCGAGCACACCGACTACAACGACGGATTCGTGCTGCCCTTCGCGATCGATCACCGCACGCACGCCGCCCTCGGGCTGCGCGACGACGCCCGCATCCGGGTGGTCAGCACGTTCGATCCGGTCCCCGTCGAAGTGGCTCTGGGCGACCTCGCCGCGCTGTTCCCCGACCGCCGCGACGAGCTGCCCGAGTGGTCGCGGTATGCCCTCGGCGTGGCGTGGGCGCTGATCGTGCGCACCGGCCGCAACGATCTCGCGGGCGTCGACCTGGCCATCGCCTCGGACGTTCCGGTCGGGGCCGGCCTGTCGTCGTCCGCGGCGATCGAAGGCGCGGTCGCCTCAGCACTGAACGACACGTGGCAGCTGGAGCTCGACCGGGTCACCCTGGCGCAGATCGGCCGAACGGCCGAGAACGAGGCGGTGGGAGCCCCCACGGGGATCATGGACCAGATGGCGTCGATGCTCGGCCGCGCCGACGCCGCCACGTTCCTGGACTGCCGCAGCCTCGAGGCCGAGATCATCGACCTGGGCTTCGCGGATGCCGACCTGGAACTGGTCGTCATCGACACCCAGGTCAAGCACTCGCACGCCACCGGCGGCTACGGCGAGCGCCGCGCCGCGTGCGAGCGCGGGGCGCAGATCATGGGAGTCGCCGCCCTGCGCGACCTCTCGGTCGACGACCTGGATCGCGCCGCCGAACTGATGGACGAGGTCACGTTCCGGCGCGTGCGCCACGTGGTGACCGAGGACCAGCGCGTCCTCGACACCGTCCGGACGCTGCGCACGGAGGGTCCGGAGGCGATCGGCGACCTGCTGCTCGCCTCGCACGCCTCGATGCGCGACGACTTCGAGATCTCGGTTCCCGAGCTGGACACCGCCGTCGAGGCGGCGATGTCGGCGGGTGCCGTCGGTGCGCGGATGACCGGCGGCGGGTTCGGCGGAGCGGCGATCGCCCTCGTGCATCGCGACAGGGCGGGCGCGGTCGCCGAGGCGGCCACGACCGCCTTCGCCGACGCCGGGTTCACCGCCCCGCACGTGTTCACCGTGACGCCCTCGGCGGGCGCCGGGCGCGACTGACACCGGGCAGACGACAAGGCGGCCGCCGCACCCGAGGGTGTCGGCGGCCGCCTCTCGTGTGGGCGGGATTACTCCGCGGCGCCCGCTTCGGCGTTGGCCGCGGCGATGATCGCGCCGAGGTCGGGGGCTCCCGCACCGTCGGCGTCGTCGCCGCCGAGCGCGGCCAGCATCCCGAGGCGCCCGATGGGGAACGACTCCATCATCTTCATCATGTCGACGCCCTCGGCCATCACCGACGACGCGCCCTCCATGCCGGCCATCATTCCGGCCATCGCCTGCTGCAGCGCGGGGCCGGCCACCGGGTGGGCGAACACCTCACCCAGCGACGAGGTCGGTGACAGCGGCAGGACGACGGTGTCGCCCTCGACCGGCGCCGAGACCGACGCGCGGATGTCGCGGCTCGAGGCAGCGACATCCACCGTGTACTCGCCGCCCTCGACCACCCAGCGGTCGACGCGGATGTCCCAGTACGCGAGGTCCTTGCGGCGGACGATGAGGGTGACCGTCTCGGTCTGGCCGGGCTCGAGCGCGACGGAGGCGAACGCCTTGAGCTCGCGGACGGGGCGCTGCACGATCGACGCGGCCAGCGACGTGTAGACCTGCACGACCTCACGGCCGGCGCGGTCGCCGGTGTTCGTGACCGGAACGCTCACGGCCAGGTCGCCGTCGGCGGTCACCTGCACCGCGGCATCCCCGTACGCGAAGGTCGTGTACGACAGGCCGTGACCGAAGGGGAACGCGACGGGCAGGCGGCGGGCGTCGTACCAGCGGTAGCCGACGAACAGGCCCTCGCCGTAGCGAACGTGCGAGAAGTCACCGGGGAAGTCGAGGTACGCCGGGGTGTCCTCGAGGCGCACGGGGACGGTCTCGGTGAGCTTGCCCGACGGGTTGACGTCGCCGAACAGGACGTCGGCGGTCGCCGAGCCACCGGCCTGACCGAGCAGCCAGCCCTCGAGGATCGCGGGGACGCGCTCGGCGAAGGGGAGCGCGACGACGCCGCCGTTGGAGAGCACGACCACGGTGCGCGGGTTCGCGGCGACCACGGCGTCGAGCAGATCGAGCTGCTCGGTGGGCAGGTCGATGTCGTCACGGTCGTAGCCCTCGGACTCGAGGCGGTCGGGCAGGCCCAGGAAGACGACGGCCACGTCGGCGGCCGCGGCGGCGGCCACGGCCTCGTCGCGCAGCGCGGCGGTCTCGTCGGCCGACGGGTCGACGGCAAGGCTGAAGCCCTGCGCGTAGGCGACATCGCCGTCGGCGGCCTCGCGGACCGCGTCCAGTGCGGTGTCGAGGCGCGTCGGGTTGATCTTCGACGAGCCGGCACCCTGGTAGCGCGGCTTGGCGGCGAACTCGCCGATCACGGCGAGCTTCGCGTCGCGACGCAGCGGAAGGATCGCGTCGTCGTTCTTCAGCAGCACGATCGAACGGCCGGCGGCCTCGCGGGCCAGGGCGTGGTGCGCGTCGACGTCGAGCGGACCCTCGGCGGCGCCTGCGCCCTCGGTCGCCTTGCGGACTAGGTCGAGCACGCGCCCGGCGGCCACGTCGACGACGCCCTCGTCGAGCGAGCCGTCCTGCACGGCGGCGACGATCTGCGCGTCGGTCACGCCGTTCGAGGAGGGCATCTCGAGATCGAGGCCGGCGGCGATGCCCGCGACGCGCTCGTTCACGGCGCCCCAGTCCGAGACGACGAGGCCCTCGAAGCCCCACTCATCGCGCAGAACCTGGCTGAGCAGCCACGGGTCCTCCGATGCGTACACGCCGTTGATGCGGTTGTAGGAGCACATGACGGTCCACGGCTGCGCGTCCTCCACGACGCGCTGGAACCCGCGCAGGTAGATCTCGCGCAGCGGACGGGCGTCGACATCGGAGCTCGACCGCATCCGGTCGTTCTCCTGGTTGTTGGCCGCGAAGTGCTTCAGCGAGGTGCCCACGCCCTGCGACTGCACGCCCTCGACGATGGCGGCGCCGAGCACGCCCGAGACGACGGGGTCCTCGGAGAGGTACTCGAAGTTGCGGCCGCACAGCGGCGAGCGCTTGATGTTGATGCCGGGCCCGAGCAGCACCGCGACGTTCTCGATCGAGGTCTCGACGCCGAGCGCGACGCCGACGCGGTTCACGAGGTCGACGTCCCACGACGAGCCGAGACCCACGGCGGGCGGGAAGCAGGTGGCGGGCACGCTGTCGCCGAGGCCCAGGTGGTCGGCGCTCTCGGCCTGCTTGCGCAGTCCGTGGGGGCCGTCGGTGACCATGATCGAGGGAATGCCCGCCCGCTCGATGGCCGTGGTGTTCCAGAAGCTGGCACCGCTGGTCAGCGAAGCCTTCTCCTCGAGGGTGAGGTCGGCGACGGATGCGGCGGTCGGCGCCGCTGCGGTCGTGGTGTCGGTCATCTTCGATCCTTTCGGGCGGGCCGTTCCGCCGGGTCAGTGTGTGCGGATCGTGCCGCACGGGAAAACCTTATAACGTTTGGTTTTGAAAAATCAAGTGCTCTTCGGTTTACTGGGAGGCATGGCACGACGAGGTTCCTACGCGAAGGGCGTAGCCAAGAGGGAAGAGATCCTGCAGCGCGCCCTCGAGGTGATTGCGCGCGAGGGCTACCGCGGGGCATCCGTCCGGGAACTCGCCGACGCGGTCGGCCTCAGCCAGGCCGGCCTCCTGCACTACTTCGAGAGCAAGGAGGAGCTGTTCACCGAGATCCTCCGCAAGCGCGACGAGATGGATCGCGTCGCCTTCGAACCCGAAGCCGTCGCGGCGATGGAGGCGAGCGACGGGACCGAGACCGACCTGGTGCGCGCGGGCTTCGTCAGCGTCCTGCGACACAACAGCGAGGTCCCGGGGCTCGTGCAGCTCTTCTCCCGGCTGGCCGTGGATGCCGCCGACCCCTCCCACCCGGCGCACGCCTACTTCCGCGATCGAGACGCGCAGCTGCAGGAGAGCCTTTCGGACGCCCTCGGCGCCATGCAGGAGGAGGGGACGATCACGGACAGGATCGACGCGACGACCCTCGCCCTCGTGATCCAGTCCGTCGCCGACGGACTGCAGGTGCGGTGGATGCACGACCCCAGTGTCGACATGGCCGGCACCGTGACAGCGCTCCTCGACGCCCTCGCGCCGACGGGCGCGTCCACCGCCGATGAGTGACGAGCGCACGGACGCCGCCGGCGAGCCGCTCGACGACCCGATCGCGTCGACGCGCACGGGCAGGGTGCGCGGCACCTGGCGCGGGTCGCGCGCATGCGCGGCCTTCCTCGGCATCCCCTTCGCCGCCCCGCCGGTCGGCGAACGCCGCTTCGGCGCGCCGGCTCGCCCCGAGCCGTGGGACGGCGTCCGCGACGCGCGCGCGTATGGGCCGACACCCCAGCGCGGCGACACCGGGCCCACGGTCATCCCCGAGCCCTCGATCCCGGGGGACGAGACGCTCAGCCTGAACGTCTTCACCCCCGCGCCGGGCGACCGAGAGGCATCGCTCCCCGTCCTCGTGTACATCCACGGCGGCGGGTTCACCCTCGGGTCGCCCGCCTCGCCCTGGTACGACGGCGCGGCGTTCGCCCGCGACGGTGTCGTGACCGTCACCGTCGCGTACCGACTCGGGTTCGACGGCTTCGGCTGCATTCCCGGCGCGCCGAGCAACCGTGCGGTACGCGACTGGATCGCCGCCCTCGAATGGGTGCAGGAGAACATCCGCGCCTTCGGCGGCGACCCCGGACGGGTCACGATCGCCGGGCAGTCCGCCGGGGGCGGCGCCGTCCTCACGCTCCTGAGCCTGCCCGCCGCCCAGCACCTCTTCCACGCCGCCTGGTCGCTCTCGGGCGCGCTCGGCGCGGTCACGGGCGAACGCGCCCGGACGATCGCCGCCAAGATCGCCGCGTCCGGGGGCGTCCCCGTCTCGCGCGAGGGCTTCGCCTCGCTGTCGGAGAAGCGCATCCGTCAGCTGCAGGGACGCTCGACCGGAACCCCGGCGACGGGCCTGCGCGCCCGGCTCGCGGCGCGCATCGCCGATGGGATGCCGTGGGGACCGGTCGTCGACGGCGACCTCGTCCCGCACACCGCTCTCGACGGCATCCGGGCGGGCGTCGGCGCCGACAAGCCGCTGGTGCTCGGCGCGACCGACGACGAGTTCTCGATGACCCTCGACCGGTGGCGCGCGCCGCTGCGCGCCATCCCGCCCGCCCTCGCGCTGGCGCAGCTGCCGCTGACGCCGGACGCGCGTCACGCCTGGCTCGCCGCGAACCGCGACCGACGGCCGCGCGGCACCGCCGCGATCCTCGGGCATCTCGTCACCGACGTGGTCTTCCGCTCGGCCGTGCCACGGTACGCCGCGGCCCGGGCTGGCGCGCCCACCTGGACGTACCGCTTCGCGTGGCGCTCACCCGCGGACGGCTGGTCGGGGCACTGTTACGACGTTCCGTTCTGGTTCGACGCTCTGGCAGCCCCGGGGGTCACCGCGGTGCTCGGCGACGACCCGCCGCGCAGCCTTACAGCCGCGTACCACGGCGCGGCGGCGGCGTTCGTGCGCGACCACGATGCGGGATGGCGGCCCTGGTCGGACGCACCGGGCGCGACGCGGGTGTTCGGCGGCGACCCCTCACGCCCCGACGTCGAGCCGAACGGCTACGCCGAGGTGCACGCGCTGGTGTGAGGCGCCACGAGGCGCGGCATCCGGCTCACGACATCGAGGGGACGACGTCGCGCTCGAACAGGTCCACACCCGAATGGTCGTGTGCCGCCTCCGGGAAGTAGTGGATCGCATAGGCCATGCCCCGCGAGCGCATCGCATCGAGCCGCTCGGAGACCTGCTCGACCGTTCCCACGAGCGCCTGTCGGGTCCGGTACGGGCGCATGTACTCCTCGGTCTTGGCGCCGAGGACGTCAGCCACGCGGGCCTCCATGCGGTCGAGGCGCTCTTCGACCTCTCCGTCGGTCTCGCCGATGACCGTGTCGAAGTTCGCCGAGTAGGTCACCTCCGCCGGGTCGCGGCCGAGGTCCGCGCAGTGCTGCTCGAAGATCTCGCGCTTGCGGCTGAACGTCTCGGGCGACCCGACCCAGTTGGTGTAGTCCGCGAACTGCGCGGCGATCCGCAGCGTGACCTTCTCGCCGCCGCCGGCGATCCACAGCGGGATGCCACCGTCCTGGATCGGCTGGGGCTTCACGATCGCGCCGTCTACCTGGTAGTACTTCCCGTCGAGCGTGGCGGTGCCGGTCTCCCACGCCTGCTTCATGATCTGGACGCCCTCGTCGAGCATCCCGAGGCGGTCGCCGATGCCCGGGAATCCGTACCCGTACGCACGCCACTCGTGCTCGTACCAGCCCCCGCCGATGCCCATCTCGACGCGGCCTGCCGAGACCATGTCGACGGTCGAGGCGACCTTGGCGAGGTACGCCGGGTTGCGGTATCCCATGCAGGTGCACATCTGGCCGAGGCGCACACGGTCGGTCGCCACGGCCAGCGCCGACATGAGCGACCACGCCTCGTGGCAGTCCTCGTTCGGGGCGGGCACCGTGTGGAAGTGGTCGTAGACCCAGATCGACTCCCACGGGCCCTCGTCGGCGCGGGCCGCCACGTGGGAGATCACCTTCCAGTGGTCCGCGGGGTCGATGCCGACCAGATCGTGACGCCAGCCCTGAGGGACGAAGGTTCCGAATCGCATGACGCTCAGCCTATTGCGGTGGGAGCGCTTCCGTGACCCCTGCCGTCGGAATGCGCGCCCGCATCACCGCGATCGCCTCGGGGTTGTCGTCGACGAGGACGGCATCGCGCCCCAGCGCGGCGGCGACAGCACCGGTCGTGCCCGACCCGGCGAACAGATCGAGGACGACATCACCCGGACGACTGGATGCCTGCACGATGCGGCGCAGAATCCCCTCGGGCTTCTGCGTCGGGTAGCCGGTCTTCTCGCGCCCGGTCGTGGGCACGATCGTGTGCCACCACACATCGGTGGGCAGCTTGCCGCGCGCCGCCTTCTCGGCGGTGACCAGGCCCGGCGCCATGTAGGGCTCGCGGTCGACGGCGTCGGAGTCGAACCAGTAGCCCTCCGGATTCTTCACGTACACCAGGATCGTGTCGTGCTTGGTGGGCCAGCGCTTGCGGGTCTTCGCGCCGTAGTCGTACGCCCAGATCAGCTCGTTCATAAAGCGCTCACGGCCGAAGAGGGCGTCCAGGAGCACCTTCGCGTAGTGCGCCTCGCGGTAGTCGAGATGCAGATACAGCGTGCCGTCGTCGGCGAGCAGCCGCCAGGCCTCGAGCAGACGCGGCTCGAGGAACCCCCAGTAGTCGTCGAATCGGTCGTCGTAGGCCCGGAGGTCTCCCCGCAGGCGCTCGTACTCCCGACCGTGGAAGCCTCGGCGGACCACACCCGGCGAGACATCGGCCTGCGGCAGGTCGGCGAGCTCGAGCTCGGCGACGGCCCCCTCGGGAGCCGTGACGGGGCGTGCCGTCTCGACCGCACGCTCGCGCCGGCGGCCGGTGTTGAACGGCGGGTCCAGGTAGACGACGGTGAAGGCGCCGCCGGGGAGAGTGCGCGCAACCGCGAGGTTATCGCCGTGGTGGATGGTGACCGATCCGCGACCGCGTTCCGGGTCGGGCGCATCAGGGAAACTGGCGCTCTCAGCCATCGGACTCGAACCTCGCATCCAGCCACGAGATCAGATCCGCGCGGACTTCGGCGTGATTGACCTCGTTGAGGATGGCGTGTCGCGCGTCCGCGTACTCGAGCACGGTCACGTCATCGAGCCGCGAGCGCTCACGGTACGCCGACGCGAGGCGACGGACGCTGCGCGGCCCGCCAAGGCTGTCGCACTCGCCGACGAGCATGAGGACGGGAAGGCTCTTCCCGAGTCTGCGCCGCGGTCGACCGAGCACCTGGAGCCCCTCGATGAGGCTGAACGGGTGGTCCTCGTGCGCGGAGAGCGGGTCCGACGTGAAGCGCTCGAAGACGGCCGGGTCCCGAGACAGGAACTCACCACCGGTGGCGCCGGGCCCCGCCCAGTCGCGATTGAGATCGCCATTGATCCACCCGGGCATGCGGTACGCCGTGGCCGCGAGCACGAGGGCGGAGTACGTATCGGCACTCTTGTTCACCACCTGCTGCGCGAGGAGGGAGCCCCACGAGTCGCCGAGAAGCACGATCGGGCGTCCGGGATGCTCTCGGACGATGAGCTTCGCGAGCGCGCGAATCTGCTCCCGCGCACGGTTCCCGCCTCCGGGTCCGACGATCCCCAGCCGCGTGCGGTCGCCTCCGAACTCACGCAACCCGGTGCGGCCATGCCCCGCGAGATCCGCCGCATACGTGGTGTAGCCGGCCTCGGCCAGCGTCTCGCACAGGTCACGGTAGAGCCCCGCGTGCCCATCGCGGCCGTGAAGAAGCTGAACGATGGCTCGCGGCCTCATGCGCGCCGCGTAGGTGTCGTAGACGATGCTCGCGCCGTGAGGCCCTGCGATCACATTCTCTGTCACGTCGGCCTCGTTCGCATCACCTATGCCGGCGCCGCCTCACGGCACCCGGTGGAGCCAGGCGTCGGTAGAGAACTTCGTGTCGACGAGCGCCTCGGCCTGGGCATATTCCTCGGGCGTGATGGATCCGGGCGCGGCGCCGTAGAGCGTGGTGAAGGTCTCTTTGAAGCGGTCGATCACCTGGTCGCGGGGCAGGCCGGTCTGACTGCGCAGCGGGTCTACGCGCTTGGCCGCCGACGCCGTGCCCTTGTCGCTGAGCTTCTCGCGGCCGATGCGCAGCACCTCGGTCATCACCTGACCGTCCATGTCGTAGCTCAGCGTCGCATGGTGCAGGACGCCTCCGTTGGCCAGTCGCTTCTGCGCCGCGCCGCCGATCTTGCCCTCGGGCGACGCGATGTCGTTCAGCGGCTTGTACTCCGCGGCGATCCCCAGCGACCGCAGCGCCTGCAGCACCCAGTCGTCGAGGTAGGCGTACGAGTCGGCGAAGGTCATCCCGGCCACCAGCGTCGCCGGCACGTACAGGGAGTAGGTGATGATCTGCCCTGCGGCCATGAGCATCGCTCCCCCGCCGGAGATGCGGCGGACGACGTCGAACCCGTGCTTGAGGGCGTTCTCGGGGTCGACCTCGTTGCGGTACGACTGGAACGACCCGATCACGACGGCCGACTCGTCCCACTCCCAGATGCGCAGAGTGGGGTTGCGCAGCCCCGCGCCGACCCGAGCGGTGAGCACCTCGTCGAGCGCGAGGTTCATGCGCGGCGAGACGGCCCCTTCGTGGACGAGCTCCCACGAGAAGTCCCGCCAGCCCGGGGCCACCGCCAGCGCGCGCCGCACAGCGGTGCCGACCGATTCCGGGGTGAAGCCCAGCAGCTGCGCCCCCTCGGGAAGCGCACCGCGCACGGCATCCGCGATCGCGCCGGCGTCGGCGGTCACCGGCATCCCGGTCACGGCGGCGTTGATGACGTCGAGAGCATCGTCCGGCTCGAGGAAGAAGTCGCCCGCCAGCCGGAAGTCGGCGATCCGACCGTCGCGTTCCTCGAGGTCGACCACGACCAGCTTTCCGCCCGGAACCTTGTACTCGCCATGCATGGGCTTCAGCCTAGTTGCCGGCGGGTACCGCCATCCCGTCGGAGATACACGAGACGTCGGGGCGATGGGGCGGAAACGGCCCGACATCGTGGTGATCCCCGACCTCGTGGTTGTCGCGACCTGTCCGCCGGCGGCGCGGGCATGCGTCTGCGCAGAAGCACGCCCGCCCCGACAGCGGATCTCGGGGCGGGCGTGGGGACGGCTCAGCGCGTGACGCAGGCCTCGCCGTCGAGCCAGGTCAGCCACGGCTCGGTGGCGCCGCCTTTCGCCTTCACGATCACGTCGGGCGCGTTGCCGGATCCGTGCGCGCCGTGCGCCCCGGTCAGGGTGACGGCTGCGCCGTCCTGCGCGAACGAGGCACCGGTGGCGCCGGTCACCGTCTGGTCGTCGGCGAAGACGAACGACAGGTCATCGCCGTCGCCGGTGATGCGCACCGCCGCCGAGAAGGCCGCGCCCTTGCCGTTGGTCTTCCAGACCACCTCGCAGGCGAGAGCATCGATGCCGGGCTCGGCATATGCGATCAGCTCGCGCGCCTGCTCGACGAACCAGGCACCGGCGGCAGGGTCCTCGATGCCGCGCTCGGGATCGAGCGGACCCTCTGTGCCGCGATAGCACTTGCCATCCGACTCGCCCGGCACCTTGATCCACAGGTAGGCGTCGAGCAGCGGCACACCGGTGTCGGTCGACGGCCGCAGTCCGAGTCCGCGATCGGGCGGGTTGCACCAGTCCTCCGCGTCGGAGTAGACGCCCTCCGGCGCGACCCACGGCCCCTGTCCGTTCCTACTGGTGTCGATGACGAAGCGGGTCGACGGCTCGGTTCCGCCCAGACCCGCCTCGTACCGCGAGTCGATCCCGGCGGTGTTCACCGCCAGATCAGCGGCGCCGTTCGACCAGACGCGGGTCGTGTCCATGGCGGTGCCCTGCCAGCCTGTCGCAGGACCGCCGTTCCAGTACTGGTTGCCGCAATCGCCGAACCCCGCCCCGACCTCGGTCACCATCGCGATGCACGATGAGATCCAGCGGCCGTAGGCCTCGAGGTTCGGAGTCAGCTGGTAGTTGGAGGCATTGAGGAAGAAGCCGGCCGCGCGATCGACGCCGGCTTTCAGGAGCCGGTCGGAGGCATCGCCGACATTGAGCCACCCGGTGTGGGTGGCATCGAGATAGGCCGACGTGGCGTCCAGGGCGGCGAACGCATCGACGGCGTAGTTCAGCTGGACGAAGCGGTCGTCGGCGGCTGTCGCCGAGTCGAGCTCGGCCGGCTGACACCACTCGAGTGTGCCGTCGATGTTCGTGTACCAGGGGATGATGCCGAGCCCGTCTGGCTCGAGGATCACCGCCGCTCGTCGGTCGCCGATCCCCGCCGCGACGCCGTCGATCCACGCCGTGTACTCGCCGGTGTCGAACGCGCCGCCCGAGGAGTACTGCGCGCAGTCGCGGAAGGGCAGGTTGTAGGCGACGAGCACCGGCACCTGGCCGGCGGCCTCAGCCGCGTCGACGTAGGCGCGCACCTCGGCCTCGACCTCTGCCGGCGTGCCGTCGGTGAACCACTCTGCCGAAGGGATGCTGCCCAGCAGCTGGGCGTCGGCCTGGGCTTGCCCGTCGAGTGCGTGACCTGCCTCGAGGGTCGTGCTGTAGGGGTTCAGGTACAGGTCGGCACCGACCAGACCATCGGGTTCGTCGGCGCCTGCGGGCGCAGCGAGCACCGTGCCGGCGACGAGGCAGCCGACGCCGGCAGCGGCGAGGGTGTGCCATCTCGAGCGGGTGGACGTCATTGTTCCTCCTGGGTCGTCGTTGACCGTTACGCTCCACCGGACCTCCCGTGGGAGCGCTCCCACGCGTGGGGGATGTCCTCAGCGTGGCGTGAGAGCGCTCCCAGGTCAAGGGGAAGGCGCAGAAAGGTGCGAGGACGACCCTCAGGCGCGGGACGGGACCCGCGCGTCGAGCCAGGCGAGCAGGTCCGCGCGCACGGTCTCCTGCATCACCTCGTTGAACACCTCGTGGCGGGCATCCGGGTAGACGAGGGTCGTGACGTCGGTGAAGCCCGAGCGTTCGCGGTACGCCTTCGCCAGCAGGTGCACACCGCGCGGGCCCGCGACGGCGTCGTCGCGGCCCACGAGCAGCAGCGTCGGGATGTCGCGACCGAGGTTCCTGCGCGGCTTCCCGAGCGCGGCGCGGAGCGTGTCGATGGGTCCGAAGAGCTTCTGCATCGGCTCGGTCGTGCACAGCGGGTCGTCGAGGAACCCCTGCGCGACGGCCGGGTCGGACGAGAGCCACTCGGTGCCGAGCGCGTCGGGGCCGTTCCACCGTGCGTTGAGGTCGCCGGCGCTGATCGAGCCGGGCCAGCGCAGGCCCGAGCCGCTGAGCACCAGATAATCGTATGCCTCGGGATGCCGGTTCACGAGGATCTGCGACAGAAACGACCCCCAGGAGTGCCCCAGCAGCACAAGCGGCAGGTCCGGGTTCTCGTCGCGGATGAGCTGCGTGAAGCGCCAGACGGCATCGACCGCCGCGTTGTGTCCCCCGCGGCCGAGACGGCCGAGCTGGGCGGCATCACGGTGCTGCGCCATCCCGGTGCGCCCGTGCCCACGGTGGTCGTCGGCGTACACGACGAAGCCGGCCGCGGCGAGCGCCTTGCAGGTCACCGCGTAGCGCTGAGCGTGCTCCCCCACCCCATGCAGCAGCTGGACGACACCGCGTGGCGTCCCCTCGGGGCGGTAGATGTCGTACACGATCGCGATGCCGTGCGCGTCGATGAACTCAGGCACCCGGCGAGTCTATGCGGCCCGGCGTACAATCGGACCGGGCGGCGCGTTCCGCCCGACCTTCTCGCCGGCACTCGCGCTGTCGGCTGGGCTCCGGTCCGAAGGCAAAGGGGACCCCGAGTGCTCGACGCGACATCCGAACACCTGTGCCGCGGCACGGCACGTCGGGCGCGAGCGGACGGCCGTCGCCGCTGATCTCAGGAGTTTCGATGACCACGCACGAGTCCTTCAAGAAGCGCGTCCGCGCGCGCATGGCCCGCACCGGCGAACGCTATGGCGCCGCGCGTCGCGCGCTGCTCGACGCGTCCACGCCGCGCCCGGCCACGGCGGGCTGGATCGCCGATCCGGAGCTGTCTGAAGACAGCATCCGTGCCGCCACCGGCCGCGGCTGGAACGACTGGGTCACCGCGATCGATGCCGGTCCGGGGCGCGATGCCGGCCATCCCGCGATCGCGACCTGGGTCCGCGAAGACCAGGGTGTCGACGGCTGGTGGGCCCAGTCGGTCACCGTCGGGTACGAGCGCATCACGGGGCTGCGGCTGCCGGGGCAGATGCCCGACGGCACCTTCACCGTGTCGCGCTCGCGCACCCTCGATCTCGATGCCGAGGCGTTCCGCGAGACGCTGCTCGACGACGACGCTCGCGCCGACCTGCTGCCGGGCCTTGCCACGACACTGCGGTCGAAGCCGACCGCGAAGGCCCTGCGGTTCGCGGTGACGGATGCCGAGAGCGGGGATGCCGCCGGCTCGATCCTGTTCAGCCTCGACCCGGCGAGGGACCGGGTGCGGCTGACCGTCTCACACGAGAAGCTCCCCGCGCTCGCGGCGGGCGAGGTGTGGAAGGGGTTCTGGGCGGACTGGCTCGACGCGCTCGCGGGCTGACGACACGAGCCCGCTATGGTGGGCGCATGTCGCTGGTCGAACGCGACGCGCAGCTGCACATCCTCGACGGGCTGAGACGAGGCCTGCCGGACGGCGCCGTCGCGCTCATCGGCGCCGAAGCGGGTGCAGGCAAGAGCGCGCTCCTGCGCACATTCCTGGACCGGTGTCCTGACGAGGTCGCGCGGCGGGCGGGGCGCTGCGACGATCTGGCAACGCCGGTGTCGTTCGCACCGTTGTGGGACATGCGCGATGCCCTGCCGGCGACGGTCCATGCGGCGCTCGAGGGTGGCGGACGCCGCGCGGTCGTCTCGGCGCTCGTCGACGAGCTGCGCGCAGGACCGAGCATCCTCGTGTTCGACGATGTGCAGTGGGCAGACGAGGCGACCCTCGACCTGATCCGCTATCTGACGCGGCGGATCGACGAGATCCCTGTGCTCCTGTGCCTGGCGTTCCGTGCCGACGAAGTCGATCGCTCACACCCGCTGCACGCCGTGCTCGGATTCGTGTCGCCGGCGACCCACATCGACCTGCCGCCCCTCAGCGTCGAGGGCGTGCGCGCCCTCGCGGATGGCGCACCGCTCGACGTGGCGGCGATCCACGCGCACTCGGGTGGCAACCCGTTCTTCGTCACCGAGCTGCTCGCACACCAGGGAGATGCCTCCGCGGCTATCGACGACGCCGTGCTGGCTCGCGCAGCCACCCTGCCGGCATCCGCGTGGCAGATCCTCGAGACGGTCGCGCTCGCGCCTGAGGGCATCCCGCTCACCCTTCTTCCCGCGCTCGGGCCGGATGCGGCGCAGGATGTCGACCTCGCCGTCGCGCGCGGGCTGCTCGCGGTGGTCGGGCACCGCGTGCGATGCCGACACGACCTCGTGCGCGACGCCCTCGCCTCGACGGTGACGCCCCTGCGTGCGCGCGCGATTCACGCCGAACTCGTGGGGATGCTGGCCGACAGCGCCTCCTCGACCGCCGAGGTCGGGGCGGTCGCCGCCCACGCCCTCGCCGCCCATGACGGCGCCCGCGCAGCATCGTTCTCGCTCCGCGCCGCGCAGATGGCGATCTCCGACGGCTCTCACCGCGAGAGCGTGAGCCACCTCGCCCACGCGCTCGAGTATCGAGAGCACCTCCGCCCCGAGCAGATCGACAGCGCGCTCGAGGACGCGACGCGGGAGGCGTACATCGGGCACGACCTGACTTCGCTCTGCAGTGCGCGACAGAGCTCCTCGATCGCACGCCCCACGGCGATGCGCGCGCACCCCGCCGCGCCTGGTGGTGCTCTCGCGTCGCCTACTACGCCGGCGACCTCACGGGCGCCGTCAGCATGGCTGAGCGTGCCGCGCGGTCGGCATCAGAGGCGGGCGATGAGCTCTACGCGTCATACGCGCGCTGGTGGAACGCGACGATGCAGGGCAGGGGCGACGACCAGCGCAGATGGGGTGAACGCACCGTGCGCGCCGCCGACGACGCGGGCGCGACAGAGATCGCCGCCCATGTGCTGGTATCGGTCTGGCCGGCGGAGCCGGCGCGCGCGCACGAGGTCATCCCCCGCCTCGTCCGGGGCCTGCGGGCGGCGCGAGACGCACACGCGTGGTCGGAGGCCGCGCGCGCCTACAACAACCTCAACTACCAGGCGACCATCGAGCGTCGGCTCGAGGAGGCCGACCGCTGGTACGACGAAGGGTGCGCATGGGCGGAGACAGCGGAGCTCGACTTCTGGCTGGACGGCATGCGCGACAACCGGACGATGACGCGGCTGTTCCAGGGACGCTGGGACGAGGCGCTGCGCGAGGCGGACCATGTTCTCGACGCGATGCCCGGTTCTCTGGGGATGAAGATGTGCGCGGCCGCGACGCGGGCGTCGATCCTGCTGCGGCGAGATGATCCGGGCAGCTCCGGTGCCTCCTCAGAGCTTGCCGCGGCCGCGGCCGAGACACCGAGCGCGGCCGCTCTGGCGTGGGCGGTCGACGCTGAACGCGGGTGGCTCGGCGACGAGGTGCCGCGATCGGTCGTGGCCGATCTCGCGTCGTGCCTGGCGACCGGGTCCTGGGATCCGTGGATGGTGGGCCCGGTGCTCTTCTGGCTGATCAAGACGCCGGGCTTCCCAGGGGTCGAGGTCGATGCGGCGTTGCTCCCCGAACCCGTCGCCCTCGAGTTCGCCGGCCGACATGCCGCCGCGGCCGACGCCTGGCGGTCGCTGACGTGCCCGTTCGAGGCGGCGGTGGTCGACGGGCTGAGCGACGATCCGGCGATGCTTCGACGGGCGCTCGAGGCCCTCTCAGATCTCGGGGCGCAGGCCACGATCGATCGACTCCGACGTATCGCCGCCGAGCGCGGTGTCCGGGTGCCGCGCGGCGCTCGGGCGGCGACGCAGGCGGACGAGGACGGTCTCACACCACGCCAGGTGGATGTGCTGCGTCTTCTCGGCGAGCGCCTGACAGACGCCGACATCGCGGCGCGCCTCTACCTGTCGGAGAAGACCGTCGGCCACCATGTCTCCGCGATCCTGCAGCGGCTGGGCGTCCGCAGCCGGGTGGACGCCGGTGCGCACGCGCGTCGGAGGTTCGGCGGGGTCGTCGACTGAGACCCGCACCGCCGCAGGTGTGCGGACTGCGGGTCTTGCGCAGGGGACCCGACTCGATCAGCGCACGACTGCCGTCACCGCAGCGGAACCCAACTCGCCCGCATCCACCGTGATCGTGATCTCGCCGAGCCCGGTCGCCCGGATGATCGCGAGCGCGCGACCGTCCCAGGTCGTGAACGAGGTCGCGTCGAAGGTCTCCTCGGTGCGGGCCCTGCCGGTGCCGAGGCCGGCCAGTTGGCCGGGGCCGGTGACCGACACCGTCACGGTGCGGTCCTGGTCGCAGGGCACGATGCCGTCGGCGTCCTCGAGGCGGATGGGGACGTAGACCAGACCGCCTGTCGCGACGGCATCCTGTTCGGCGGTCGCCGCGACGACGACCGCACCGTGCGCGGTGGTGAGCACACAGCGACCGATCTCGGCGCCTCCCGTGCGGGCGATCGCGGTGAGCTCGCCCGGACGGTACTCCGTCTCGAAGCGGGCGATGAGGTCGCGCTCGTCACCGACGGCCGAGACGCCGAGTGAGCGTCCGTCGAGCAGCAGCTCGACCTCGTCGGCCGCGGCATAGACGTCGACGGTGACGGGCGCACCGGGGGTGGCATCCCACGACCACGACGCGACCGCGTCGTCCCACGACCAGGGCGTCTTCAGCGTCGGACGCCCGTGGTGCGCGGGCCGGTGCACCACGACGTACGGGTCGTCGCGGAGGCCGAACGCGATCTCGCGGTAGTACGACGCGGGCAGTCGGTGGCCGGTGATGTCGATGTCGCCGCAGGCGGCGAGCCGGTACGGGAAGGGCCCGGCGGTGCCTGTGGGCGTGTATCCGGGCTCGTCGGTGTAGTCGACGCGGCCGATGCCGGCCTCGCCGAGATAATCCCAGCCGGTCCAGGTGAAGTCGCCGATGACGTGCGGCATGGCCTCGACATCCCGCCACAGGGCGGCGATGCGATCGGGGAAGGTCTCGGACCCGACCAGCACCCGGTGAGGGTGCGCGCGGGCATCGAGCGCGTACCGGGAGTCGGCGTAGTTGAACCCGACGACATCGAGCACGGCGGCAGACTCCTCGATCGAGCGCCCGATCGCCGCGGAGGCGTTGGCGGCCGCCATCTGCTCGCCCATCTCGGCCATCATCGTGTTCGGGTCGGCCGCGTCCCCCTCGTCCGGGACGGCGATCGCGTCGAGGTTCGCGATGATCCCGTTGATGCCGTTGGTGATGATGCGCGTGTCGTCGAGGACGCGGAACTCCTCGGCGATGCGCCGTCCCCATGCGGCCCCGATGGGTCGCCCGAGCTCGAGGATCTCGTTGCCGATGGAGTACATGATCACGCTCGGGTGCGCGCGGTCCTTCGCGACGACCGCAGCCACATCGTCGCGCCACGTGTCGGGGAATCTCAGGGAGTGGTCGAACGTCGTCTTCGCGCGCGTCCACACGTCGGTCAGCTCGTCCATCACGTAGACACCGTGCCGGTCGCAGGCATCGAGCAGCCCGCGCCCGGCGGGATTGTGCGCGCTGCGGATGGCGTTGAAGCCCGCCTCCTTCAGGAGGCGGATCCGCCGGTCGTCGGCGTCGTCGGGAGACGCCGCGCCGAGCAGGCCGTTGTCGTGGTGGATGCACGCGCCGCGCAGGTTCACGGGCTGCCCGTTGACGCGCAGGCCGTGGTGCACGTCGACCTGCAGCGTGCGGATGCCGTGGGTCTGGCGCGCCTCGTCGAGCGGGGTGCCCTCGGCCTCGTCGGTGAGCGTCGCTCGGATCTCGTACAGATGGGGATGCTCGGCGCTCCACCGCAGCGGCTCGGGCACGGCGACCCGTGCGCGCGCGGTGGCCGTCTCGCCGGGGGAGAGCGTGTGCGGCACGGACACGTCGGCGATCACGGTCCCGGCGGGGTCCACGACCTGCCACGCGACACGGGCGGTGCGGGTGTGGCGGGTGTCGTTGACGACCTCGGCGAAGAGCTCGGCGATGGCACGGTCGGCGTCGACATCCCGGGTGCGGGCGCCGACGCCGTCGAGCGCGAAGTGCACGGGGTCGGCGACGAGCAGATGCACGGGGCGGTAGATTCCCGCGCCGGTGTACCACCGACTGTCCTTGTGAGCGCGGGCTTCGACCGTGACGGTGTTCGACGCACCGTAGAGGAGAAACCCGTCGAGGGGAACGGCGAACGGGGTGTAGCCGTGGGCGTGGTGGGCGGCGAAGTCGCCGTTGACGGTGACGACGGCATCCCGATAGACGCCCTCGAATTCCAGGAACACGGTCTTGTCGCGCCATGCGTGCGGGACGTCGAAGCTCTTGCGGTACTCGAACACGCCGCCGGGGGTGTAGCCGGAATGCACACCCTGATCGACGGATGCCGCACGCGCGGCATCCCGGAGGGCATCGTGCGGGAGTGCGACCGGCCGGGTGAGCGCGGCGGCCGCCGCCCCCTCGAACGCGCCGAGCTTGGGCCCGACGGTCCATCCGTCGGTGAACAGGGTGCGGATCATGCGTCGGCGTCTTCCGTGTCGTCGTTCATCTCATCGTCGGCGGCGGTGTCGAGGGCCTGCTCGAGCCCGGTGAGGTCGTAGCCGATCACCATGCTGCGGAAGAGATCCTCGAGCGCCTCTGCCATGTCGGTCGACGTCGGGTCGAGCAGCCACTGCACCTGCAGGCCGTCCATCAGCGCGATCGTGAGGACCGCGGCCCGGGCGGGGTCGAAGCCGGGGCGCAGGCGGCCCTCGTCGGCGATGCGCTGGATCGACCCGGTCGTCTGCTCACGCACGTACTCATACCGATCGACGAAGTACCGGTGAGCGGGGTGGTCGGGCGAGGTCGCCTCGGCCGAGAGGGTGCAGAACAGCTCGACGACGCCGGGGACCGAGGCGTTGTAGCGCGCGAGGCGCACGAGTCCGCGCAGCGCCTCTACGCCGTCCGGCACGTCGAAGTCGACCATCTCGCGCGAGTGGTCGTCGCGGTGATCGAGCACGGCGCGCAGCAGCTCGCTCTTGGTGCGGAAGTGATGCAGCAGGCCCGCCTCGCTCATCCCCACTCGCTCGGCGATCTCGCGGAGCGAGCCCTTGCGGTACCCCGACTCCGCGAACACGATGAGCGCCGCATCGAGAATGGCCGCCCGCGTCGCCGTGGACTTCGCGTACGAGCCACGTTTGCGCCGCGCCGGCGCCGTCACCTCGGTCATGCCCTCACCGTATCCTCACCGCCCGACCGCGTCGGCGCGACCGGGGTGAAGCCCTCTCGCGTACTGTTCTATAACGAATTTCTAGCGTTCGCTAGTTTTTTGGCGCAAAAACCTAGCGTCCGCTTGGAATTGCTGTTACGGTCGCTCTCACGAGGCGATCCACAGGGGAATCGCCACCACCCAGAAGGGGACCAAGGATGTTCCGATGGAAGGCCACAGCAGCCACCCTCGCCATCGCGGCTCTGGCGCTCACCGCCTGCTCCGGCGGCAGCAGCGACACCAGTGACGGTGACGGTAACGCGAGCGGCGGCACGCTCACCCTCGGCGCGATCATCGAGCCGCTGACGCTCGACCCGTCGGGCGCCGAGTGGGGGAACCGCTCGCCCTACTACCAGGCCATGTACGACACGCTTCTCGTCGCGACCCCCGAGGGCACGATCGAGCCGTGGCTGGCCACCGCGTGGGAGTACAACGAGGACAACACCGTCCTCACCCTCACGATCCGCGACGACGTGACATTCTCGGACGGCAGCGCGCTGACCGCCGACGTGGTCGTCGAGAACATGGATCGCTTCAAGAACGGCACCTCGCCCGATGCCGGCTACTTCGCCGCCGTCGAGTCCTTCGAGGCCCCCGACGACACCACCGTCGTCTTCACGCTCTCGGCACCGGACCCGGCGATGCTCGACTACCTCACCCGCGACGCGGGACTCGTGGCCTCCAGCGAGGCGATCGCCGCCGGCGACCTCGCCACCAACCCCGTCGGCTCGGGCCCGTACGTCTACGACGCCTCGTCGTCGGTGCCGGGCACGTCGTACCACTACACGGCGAACCCCGACTACTGGAACCCCGACGTGCAGCACTACGACGAACTCGTCATCAACGTGCTCGGTGACAACACCGCGCAGCTGAACGCGATCCGCGCCGGCGAAGCGAACGCCGTCAAGGTCGCCTCGAGCAACGACCTCGCCGAGATCGAGGGCGCCGGCTGGACCATCAACGCCAACGAGCTGGACGTCGCCAGCCTCCTGCTGCTCGACCGCGGCGGCGAGATGAACGAGGCGCTCGGCGATGTGCGCGTGCGCCAGGCCATCAACTACGCATTCGACCGTGAGGGCCTGCTGCAGGCGCTCGAGAGCGGCTACGGCACGGTCACCGGCCAGATGTTCCCCGAGAAGTCGCCGGCGTACGACCCCGCGCTCGATGACTACTACGGCTACGACCCCGAGAAGGCGCGCGAGCTGCTCGCCGAGGCCGGCTACGCCGACGGGCTCACGCTCTCGCTGCCCAACTCCGCGCTGCTGGGTTCGACGACCTACAACCTGCACGAGCAGCAGCTGGCCGACATCGGGATCACCGTCGAGTACACCGACCCGGGCTCGAACTTCATCGCCGACCTGCTGGCCCCGAAGTTCCCGGCCGCCTACATCCCGCTGGAGCAGAACCCCGACTGGCAGCTGATCCAGTTCATGATCGCGCCGACGGCCATCTTCAACCCCTTCGGGTATGAGGACCCTCAGGTGAGCGAGTACATCGCCGAGATCCAGTCCGGTGACGAGGCCACGCAGGCCGAGGTCGCCGCCGAGCTGAACCGCTACATCGTGGAGCAGGCCTGGTTCGCCCCCATGTACCGCGTCCAGGGCAACTACCCGTCCGACGCGAACACCACCGTCGAGATGCTGCCGACCAACACCTACCCGGCCATCTACGACATCTACCCCGCCAACTGATCACCCTTCGGCCCGCCCTCTCGGGGGCGGGCCGGAGCTGATCTGACAGGGACGCGACATGCTCACCTTCATCCTTCGACGACTGCTCGCGGGCGTCGTCCTCGTCCTCGCCGTGTCGGTGGTGGCGTTCACGCTGCTGTATGCCGGTGGTGGCGACATCGCCCGCCGCATCATGGGCCAGAGCGCGACCGACGAGGTCGTCGCCCGACGCGCGGCCGAACTCGGCCTCGACCAGCCGCTGGTCGTGCAGTACTGGAACTGGCTGACCTCGGCGCTGACCGGCGACTTCGGCGTCTCGTGGTTCACGAGCCAGCCGGTCACCGCGAGCATCACCGGGCGACTCTCGGTGACCCTCACCCTCGTCATCGGCACGACCATCGTGGCGGCGATCCTCTCGGTGATCCTCGGTGTCCTCGCCGCGCGCCGAGGCGGGTGGGTCGACGGTGTGGTGCAGTTCATCGCGATCGTGGGCTTCGCGATCCCCGGATTCCTCATCGCGCTCTACCTCGTGCTGTGGTTCGCGATCGACCTCGGATGGTTCCGCGCCACCGGGTACGTGCCGATCACCGACTCGTTCGGCGGCTGGGTCTCCTCGATCACCCTCCCGATCACCGCGCTCTCGCTCAGCGCGATCGCCGCCGTCTCGCAGCAGATCCGCGGGTCGGTGCTCGACGCCATGTCGCGCGACTACGTGCGCACGCTGCGCGCCCGTGGCCTGGGCATCAACCGCGTGGTCTACGAACACGTGCTCCGCAACGCCGGCGGCCCGGCACTGGCGGTCCTCGCCGTGCAGTTCGTCGGGCTCCTGGGCGGCGCGGTCATCGTCGAGCAGGTCTTCGCCCTCCCCGGCATCGGCCAGCTGACCGTCAGCGCCACCAGCTCCGGCGACATCCCCATGGTGATGGGCATCGTGGTCGCCACGGCGATCATCGTCGTCATCGTCAACCTGCTCATCGATCTCGCGCAGGCTGCGCTCAACCCGAAGGTGCGACTGTCATGACCGCCATCGAAACCCCGCAGACCGTCCCGACGACCGGACCCGCGCACGCGCACCTGCTGCGCCGCCTCGTCCGCCGTCCGCTGGCGCTCGCGTCGCTCATCTTCATCGGCCTCGTCGCGCTGATCGCGATCATCGGCCCCTGGATCGCACCCTACGACGCCAACGAGGCCTCGATCGCGCTCGTGCTCGCTCCGCCCAGCGCCGAGCACATCCTGGGCAACGACTCGGCCGGCCGCGACGTGCTCTCGCGCCTCCTCGCCGCCACCCAGGTCAGTGTCGCCGCAGCCCTTCTCGCCCTCGTCACCGCGGTGGTGATCGGCGTGATCTCGGGCCTGATCGCGGGCTACTTCCACGGCTGGTTCGACACGGTGTCGTCGTGGGTGACCGCACTGCTGATGTCGCTGCCGGGCATCATCGTGCTGCTGGCGGTGCAGGCCGTGGTCGGCCCGTCCGTGTGGATCGCGATGCTCGTGTTCGGCGTGCTGATCTCGCCCGCCTACTTCCGTCTCGTGTACGCCTCGGTCAACGCGGTGCGAAACGAGCTGTATGTGGATGCCGCCCGCGTCGCCGGTCTGAGCGACATGCGGATCATCGGCCGCCATGTGCTGTCGGTGGTGCGTGCGCCGATCATCATCCAGTCCGCGATCGTCGCGGGCATCACCATCGCGATCCAGGCCGGGCTCGAGTTCCTCGGTCTGGGGGACCTGTCGGTTCCCACCTGGGGTCAGATGCTCAACGACGCGTTCCAGAACATCTACCGCGCCCCGCAGCTCATGCTGCCCCCCGCCCTCGCGATCGCGCTGACCTGTGTCGCGCTCACCCTTCTCGCCAACGCGATGCGTGACGAGCTCGAGCGCACCATCCCGGTCCGCCGCCGTCGCCGGCGCGCGGTCACCGGCGCGACCGGCTCGATCGCCGCGGTCACCACGTCGCTGGCCACCAGCGGCGCCGACACCCTCGACATCGAGGACTCGGGGCCCGTCCCGGTCGTCGCCGACACGATCATCCACCCCGACCCCACCCCCGCCGATCAGCCCGTCGTCCTTTCGATCCGGGACCTGAAGGTCGCGTACGACCAGCCCGGCGGCGGGGTCATCGAGGTCGTCCACGGCGTGTCGATGGACATCCGAAAGGGCGAGGTGCACGGCCTGATCGGCGAGTCCGGCTCGGGCAAGACCCAGACCGCGTTCAGCGTGCTCGGACTCCTCCCCCGCGGCGGGCACGTCTCGGCCGGGACCATCGACTACGAGGGCACCGCGATCGCCGACGGCAGCGAGAAGGTCTACGCCGGCATCCGCGGCACCCGCATCGGGTACATCCCGCAGGAGCCGATGTCGAACCTCGACCCGTCGTTCACGATCGGCCACCAGCTCGTCGAACCGCTGCGTGTCGGGCTCGGGATGTCGAAGAAGGACGCCACCGAGCGCTCTCTCGCCCTGCTCGACCGGGTCGGCATCCCGAACCCGAAACGCACCTTCGACGCGTACCCGTTCGAGGTGTCCGGAGGGATGGCGCAGCGCGTCCTGATCGCCGGGGCCGTCTCGACCGACCCCGACCTGATCATCGCCGACGAGCCCACCACCGCGCTGGATGTGACCGTGCAGGCCGAAGTCCTCGACCTGCTGCGCGACCTGCAGGCAGAACGCCACATGGCGATGCTGCTGGTCACCCACAACTTCGGCGTCGTCGCCGACCTCTGCGACCGGGTCACCGTCATGCAGGAAGGCCGGTTCGTGGAATCCGGACCCGTCCGCACCATCCTCCGCACCCCCGAGCACCCGTACACCCAGTCGCTGCTCGACGCGATCCTCGATGAAGGACCCGCCCGACCCGCCTACACCGCCCCGGAAGGAGACCGGTCATGACCGGCCCGCTGCTCGACGTGAAGGACCTCGTCGTCGAATACCCCGGCAAGGGATTCCGCGCCCAGCCGTTCCGCGCCCTCAAGGGCGTCTCGCTCGACATCCGCCCCGGCGAGACCGTCGGGCTGGTCGGCGAATCCGGATCCGGCAAGACCACCCTCGGCCGCGCCGTGCTCGGCCTCGCACCCGTCACCGACGGCACCGTCACTTACGACGGCCGCGACATCGGCCACCTCGGCCGCGCCGACCGCCGCGCGCTCTCCAGCGAGATCCAGGTGGTCTTCCAGGACCCCTACTCCTCGCTGAACCCGTCGATGACGATCGAGCAGATCCTCGCCGAACCCCTCACCGCGCGCGGCACTCCCGCCAGAGAAGCCAAGGCCAGAGTCGCCGACCTGCTCGACCGGGTCGGACTCCCCACCGGGGCCCGCACCCGCCTGCCCCGCGAGTTCTCCGGCGGGCAGCGGCAGCGCATCGCGATCGCCCGCGCCTTGGCGCTGGACCCGAAGCTCATCGTCTGCGACGAACCCGTCTCGGCCCTCGACCTGTCCACCCAGGCCCGCGTGCTCGACCTGTTCATCGAGATCCAGGAGCGCACCGGCGTCGCCTACCTCTTCATCACCCACGACCTCGCCGTCGTCCGCCACATCAGCCACCGCGTCGCCGTCATGTTCCGCGGCGAGATCGTCGAGACCGGCGACGCCGACCACGTCACCAGCCACCCCGACCACCCCTACACCCAGCGCCTCTTCATGGCCGCGCCCCTCCCCGACCCCGACAAGCAGGAAGAACGCCGCAAAGCCCGCGCCGCCATGCTCGCGCGGATGGCGGAGGACGACACGACAGGAGCAGCCGCATGACCGCGCTCGATCCCGCGGCGACATCCGTCGACCATCTGCGTCCGCTGCTCGACAGGCTCAGCCTCGAGCAGAAGGCGGCGCTCATCCAGGGTGCGGACTTCTGGACGACGGTGCCGCTGCCCGAGATCGGATTGCGCGCGATGACGCTCTCGGACGGCCCCGCGGGGGTCCGCGGGCCCCGGTGGGATGAGCGCGAGCCGTCGCTGAACCTGCCCTCCGGGTCGGCGCTGGCGGCGTCCTGGGACGACGACCTCGCGTACCGCTACGGTGCCGCCGCGGCGTCCGAGGCCCGACGCAAGAACGTCGATGTGGTGCTGGGACCCACCATCAACCTGCACCGGTCGCCGCTGGGTGGCCGGCACTTCGAGTGCTTCAGCGAGGACCCCGAGCTGACCGGCGGGCTCGCCGCCGCCTACGTGCGCGGGCTGCAGGACAACGGGGTCGGCGCCTGCCCCAAGCACTACGTCGCAAACGACAGCGAGACCGACCGGTTCACCGTCGACGTGCAGGTCGAGGACCGGCCGCTGCGCGAGCTCTACCTCGCTCCGTTCGAGCGCGCCGTGGACGCCGGCGCGTGGACGATCATGAGCGCGTACAACGCGGTCGGCGGGGTCACGATGACCGAGAACGCGCTCCTGGAGACACCGCTGAACAGCGAGTGGGGCTTCGACGGCGTGGTCATCAGCGACTGGACCGCCGTGCGCTCGCTCGACGCGATCCCCGCCGCTCAGGACCTCGCGATGCCGGGACCCGCCCCCGCCTACGCCGACCTGGTCACCGCCGTCCGCGACGGAGAGGTCGACGAGGCCGACATCGACCGCAAGGTGCTGCGCCTTCTGCTGCTCGCCGAACGCGTCGGCGCGCTCGAGGGCACTGCCGAGGCTGCGACCACCCCCGTCGACGCCCGGGCATTCGCCCGCGAGGCGGGCGTCGCCGGCACCGTCCTGCTCACCAACGCCGGCGTTCTCCCCCTCGACGCCCCCGCGCTGACGCGGGTGGCGGTGATCGGCCACAACGCTCGGGATGCCCGCACCCAGGGCGGCGGCAGCGCCACCGTGCTGCCCGAGCAGGTCGTCACCCCGCTCGACGGTCTGCGCGCCGCACTGACCCACGCCGAGGTCTCGTACGAGATCGGCGCGGTTGTGCAGGAGGGCGTCGCCGAGATCCCTCTGCAGCGCCTCACGAACCCGGTCACCGGCGAGCCCGGCATCCGCGTGAGCTTCTTCGACGAGGCGGGCAGCGAGCTGTTCGCCGAAGACCGCCGTTCCACCGCCCTCGTCTGGTTCGGCGGCGACGCGCCCATCGCGGCCAGTCGCCGCATCGTGCTCGAGACCGACTACACCGCCGAGACGACCGGCGAGATCCTTCTCGGGTTCGCCGGAGCGAACCCCGGCACTCTCACCGTCGACGGTGAGGTCGTGCTCGACGATGCGCCCGTCATCGAGGGCAGCGACCTGGGCGCCGCGTTCCTGAACCCGCCCTCGCTGACCGCGCCGGTCGCGGTCGAGGCGGGCGTCACCCGCCGACTGCGGGTGGAGCTGCGGACAGGCGAGAGCGACAGCGCGCTGTCGGGCGCCCTGTCGGCGACGCTCGGGATCGCCCCCGAGCAGACCGACCCCGACGAGCTGATCGCGCGCGCTGCGACCTCCGCAGCCGGCGCCGACGTCGCGATCGTCGTCGTCGGGACGAACGCCAAGGTCGAGTCCGAGGGCTACGACCGCGAGAACCTCGACCTGCCCGGGCGGCAGGACGATCTGGTGCGCGCGGTCGCCGCGACAGGGACCCCGACCGTCGTGGTCGTCAATGCAGGATCCCCGGTCGTGCTGCCCTGGGCGGATGACGTGGCCGCGATCGTGCAGGGCTACTTCGGCGGGCAGGAGTTCGGCAGCGCCATCGCCGACGTGCTGACCGGCGCGGCCGAGCCGGGCGGACGCCTGCCGACGACCTGGCCGGCTGCCCTCTCGGATGTGCCGGTGACCCAGGTCACCCCGCGCGATGGCGCCCTGCCCTACACCGAAGGCATCCACATCGGATACCGCGCGTGGCTGAAGGACGGCATCGCGCCGGCGTTCCCGTTCGGTCACGGCCTCGGATACACGACCTGGTCGTGGAACGACGCGACCAGCGTCGGCGACGAGCTCGAGGTGACCCTGCGAAACACCGGCGCGCGCGCCGGCTCGCAGGTCGTGCAGGTCTACGCGGAGCGCGCCGACTCCACCGTCGAGCGCCCGGTGCGCTGGCTGGTGGGGTACGCGGTCGTCCGCGCCGAGGCGGGCGAGACGGCGACGACGCGCATCCCTCTCCCGTCGCGCCGTTTCGCGCACTGGGCGGGGGACGGCTGGGATGTCGAGGAGGGCGCGTTCGCGCTGCGCGTCGGATCGTCGATCGCCGACCTGCCTCTCTCGCTGCTCTGGGATCCGCGGTCGTGACCGACGCGGTGCTGCACGGCTTCGTCGACGAGCGGCTCGATCCGGTCCGTGAGCGGCTCGCCGGCTTCCTCGCGGCCGACCCCGACCTGTCGTTCCAGGCGGCGGCGTTCCACCACGGGCGCCGCGTCCTGGACGTGTGGGGTGGCCCCCACCTCGGCGAGCACTCGGTCACGGTCCCCTACTCGGTCACCAAGAACACCATCGGCCTGTCGGTCGGTCTGCTCATCGAACAGGGGCGTCTCGATCTGGACGCACCGGTCGCCGATCTGTGGCCCGAGTTCGCCTCGAAGGGCAAGAGCGCGGTGACGGTGCGCCAGCTGCTGTCGCACCAGGCAGGTCTTCCCCAGGCGACTCCGTCGCTCACCTGGGATGAGCTGCTGGATGACCATGCCGCGGCGGAGCGGCTCGCCGCATCCACGCCGTTCTGGCAGCCGGGGAGCGCGTTCGGCTACCACGCGGTCACGATCGGCAACCTCGCATCCGAGCTCGTCTTCCGCGCGACCGGGCGCACCCTCCACGCGTTCTACGAAGACGAGATCCGCGCGCCGCACGACATCGACTTCTTCCTGGGGCTGCCGCAGGGCCAGGATGAGCGCCGCGTGGCGACGCTCCCGATGATCCCGCCCGCCGACGACACGTCCACGATCCACAGCTCACTGCTGGGCCCGCTCGTGTTCGTCACCCCGGGAGAGCCCGTGGACCTCGCCAACGACGAGCGCTCGTGGCGCTTCGGGCACCCCGCAGGATCGGGCACCGGCACGGCGCGGGGTCTGGCGAAGCTGTTCGCCGTGATGGTGACCGGCATCGACGACGCCGCACCCGTCCTGCGCGCCGACACGGTCGCCGCCATCGGCCAGCAGCAGGTGCGTGGCTACGACGAGGTGCTCGGTCAGCCGCACCGGGCGCACGCGATCGTGTTCCAGAAGCCGACCCCGGGTCTCGCCTTCGGCGGTCCGCGCGCGTTCGGCCACGACGGCGCGATGGGCGCCCTCGCCTGCGTCGACCCCGACACGGGCATCGCGTTCGCGTGGACGATCGCCCGCGGCCCCTGGCCCGGGGGCGCCGACCCGCGCGCTCTCCGTCTGGCCACCGACCTGGCCCCGCTGCTGAGCTGACGCGCCGCCCGACGGCGGCATCCCGATTCACCCCTGACGACCGGAGACCGCGATGACGACCCTGCACAACCCCCTGCTCAACGGCTTCCACCCCGATCCCAGCGTCGTGCGGGTCGGCGATGCCTGGTACCTCGCGACATCGTCGTTCGAGTATCTGCCCGGCATCCCGATCCACCGCTCGACCGACTTCGAAACGTGGGAGCTCATCGGCCACGTCGCCACCCGGCCGGGTCAGCTCGGCGTTGCCGAGGTGCCCACCGGCGGCGGCGCGTGGGCCCCGACGATCCGCCACCACGACGGTCTGTTCCACCTCGTCATCACCGACGCGATGGGCCGCGGGATGCTGCACTTCACCGCCGAGGACGCGGCCGGGCCGTGGAGCGACGGAGACCTCATCACCGTCGCGGACGGAGACGAGAGCGTGTTCGGAATCGACCCGGACATCGCGTGGGATGCCGACGGCACCTGCTACGTCACGTTCTCGGGCCTGCAGCTGTCGGGAGACCTCAACCCGAATGCGCCGACGCACCTGGGCATCCAGCAGGTGACCGTCGACCTGACGACCCACACGGCACTCGAGGAGCCGCGGTCGCTGTGGTCGGGCACGGGGCTCATGTTCCCCGAGGCCCCGCACCTGTATGAGATCGACGGCGCCTGGTATCTGATGATCGCCGAGGGCGGCACCGAGCGCGGCCACGCGATCTCGATCGCCCGCGGCGACAGCCCTGCGGGGCCGTTCGAGGGAGCGCCGGGCAACCCGCTGGTCTCGGCGCGCTCGACCCCGCGCCCGATCCAGAACACCGGTCATGGCGACCTCGTGGTCGGCCCCGACGACCGGTGGCTGTGCGTCCTGCTCGGCGTGCGTCCGCGCAGCGGCACCCGAGCGTTCTCGGCGCTCGGCCGCGAGACGTTCGTGTCGCCCGTCACGTGGGCTGAGGGCTGGCCGCAGATCGCTCCGGTGACGCTGAACCCGCGCGGCGGCACCCGGGTGGAGGTCGATTTCGCCGACCTCCTCGACGACGAGTGGATCGCCGTCCGCCGCCTCCCCGAAGAGGTCGCCAGCCGCGACGGCGACGCGCTCGTGCTGACCGCCGACGGCAGCACGCTCGCCGACGCGCAGCCGGTGTTCCTCGGCCGCCGTCAGGAGCACCTGACGAACGAGGTCACGGTCGGCATCGACATCGCCGGCGGGATCGGCGGTCTCGCCGTGCGCTACGACGAGCGCTTCCGGGTCGAGCTCGAGGCGGGCTCGGGTGCCGTGGTCGCCCGGGCGGTCGTCGGCGACATCGTGCAGACCTGGTCCCACCCCACCGCGCAGACGACCCTCGATCTGCACCTGGCCTCGCGCCCGCCCGAGGGCGCGGTCGGCATGGTGGGCACGAGCGACGTGTTCCACCTGGCGGCGACGATCGACGGGCAGCGCGTCGAGATCGCCTCGTTCGACGGCCGGTTCCTCTCCTCCGAGGTCACCGAATCCTTCACGGGTCGCGTCGTCGGCGTCTACGCTGTCGAGGGCACCGTCCGGGTGCGCACGTGGATCGCCGAAGGAGACGACGAATGACGGATGCCCCGACCGCGGTCCTGCGCGCCGAGCTGCGCGACGACACCCCTCTGGTGGCCTCGGCCACGCCGCGTCTCACCTGGCGGATCGAGGGCGCGGAACCCGACTGGGTGCAGGAATCCGTCGAACTGAGCGACGGCACCACCACCACGACCGTGGAGGGGACCGACAGCGTGCTCGTCCCCTGGCCGTTCGCGCCACTGACGGCGGGCGAGACCCGCCGCGTGACCGCGCGCATCACCGCAGCCTCCGGCGCCACCGCCGACAGCGCACCGCTGACCGTGACGGCCGGCTTCCTGGCCGACGGCGAATGGGCGGCGCTCCCGGTGGGTCTTGCCGACGCGGACCGCGACGCCCAGCCGTTCGAGACGCGCACGCGCTTCACCCTCACCCGCGCCGTGGACACCGCCGTCCTGTTCTGGACGGCCCTCGGCGTCGCCGAGCCGACCGTGAACGGGCAGCCCGTCTCGGACGACGTCCTCTCCCCCGGCTGGACCGCCTACCGCGACCGCCTCGTGCACGAGACCGCCGACATCACCGATCTCCTCACGGAGGGCGAGAACGAACTGGCCGCCACGGTGGCGGGCGCCTGGTACACCGAGAAGTACGGATTCCACGGGTTCGCGCAGCGTCTCTACGGCACGCAGCCGTCGTTCCTCGCCCAGGTGCGGGTGACCTACTCCGACGGCTCGACCGAGACCATCGGCGCGACCGGCGCCGATTGGGAGGCCGCGGGCGACGGCTCCGTCGTCGACAGCGGGATCTACGCCGGCGAGCACCAGGATCTGCGACGGCACGCGTCGCACTGGCAGCCGGTGCGGGTCGGTCCCGCGGCGAACCCCGGGTTCGAGCCGGTCCCGGTGCCCGAGGCGCGCATCGCCCCGCCGGTGCGCCGCACCCAGACGCTGCCCATCGCCGGAACGATCGCGACACCGTCCGGCGGCACCGTGCTCGATGTCGGGCAGAACATCGTCGGGCGCCTGCGGCTGCGCGTGCGGGGCACCGCGGGTCAGCGCGTCGTCGTCCGCCATGCCGAGGTGCTCGAGCACGGTGAACTCGGCGTGCGGCCGCTCCGCAACGCCGCCGCGACCGCGACCTTCGAGCTCACCGGCGGCGATGACCTCCTCGAGTCGCGGTTCTCGTTCTACGGCTTCCGGTACGCCGAGGTCACGGGGGCAGACATCGACCCGGGCGACATCGAGGCGGTGGTCCTGCACACCGACATGCCGCGCACCGGCTGGTTCGAGACCTCCGACCCGATGCTGAATCGCCTGCACGAGAACGTCGTGTGGGGCATGCGCGGTAACTTCGTGTCCATCCCCACCGACTGCCCGCAGCGCGATGAGCGTCTGGGCTGGACCGGCGACATCCAGGTCTTCGCGCCGACCGCGAGCTTCCTGTACGACTGCGACGGATTCCTCACGTCGTGGCTGCGCGATCTCGCCCTCGAGCAGGACCGCGCCGCCGGCACGGTTCCCCTGGTCATCCCGTCGGCGCTTCCCGCGTTCGGCGGCGGCGGGCCGACGGCGGCCTGGGGCGATGCCGCGACGGTCGTCCCGACCGTTCTGCACGAGCGGTTCGGGGATGCCGGAGTCGTCGCCGACCAGTACCGCAGCATGCGCGACTGGGTCGACGCCGTGCTCGCCGACGCCGGCGACACCGGCTTGTGGGCGGGCCGCATGCAGCTGGGCGACTGGCTCGACCCGTCGGCGCCGCCCGAGAACCCGGGCGCGGCGAAGGTCGACGGCGACATCGTCGCGACGGCCTACCTGGCCCGGTCACTGCAGCAGGTCGCCGACGCCGCGACCCTGCTCGGCGACAGTGCCGACGCGGAGCGCTACGGCGCCCTGGCCGCGCGCAGCCGCGAGGCGTTCGTCGCCGAGTACGTCACCCCCGCCGGTCGCATGATGAGCGACGCGCCCACCGCCTACGCCCTCGCTCTCGAGTTCGACCTCGTGCGCGACGACACGGTGCGCGCCGGGCTCGCGGCACGGCTCGCCGACCTCGTGCGCGAGGGCGGCTACCGCATCGGCACCGGGTTCGTCGGGACCCCGCTGGTCACCGACGCGCTGACCGACGCCGGGTACCTGCACGAAGCGGAGCGGCTGCTCACCCAGACCGAGAATCCCTCGTGGCTGTACCCCGTGACGATGGGGGCGACGACCATCTGGGAGCGCTGGGATTCGATGCTGCCCGACGGCACGATCAACCCCGGCGAGATGACGTCGTTCAACCACTACGCACTCGGCGCGGTCGCCGACTGGATGCACCGCACGGTCGCGGGTCTCGCCCCGGATGCCCCCGGCTACCGCCGCCTGCGCATCGCACCGCGGCCGCTCGCCGGGCTCGACGCGGCATCCGCCCGCCACCTCACCCCGTACGGCGAGGCGACGGTGTCGTGGCGGCGCGACGGCGACGAGATCGTCGTCCAGGCGGTCGTCCCGGCGAACACGACGGCGGTCGTCGACCTCGGCGACGAGCCTGTGACCGTGGGCTCGGGCCCCCACGAGTGGCGGATCCCGGCGCCCGTCGCCGCTGCCCCGCTCGCGCTGCCGGGACTCGACGCGTCGCTCGCCGACGTGATCGACGATCCGCGCGCGTACCGGGCGCTGATCGACACGCTGGCCGCCGCCGACCCGGGGCGCGCCGAGGCGGTGCGCGCAGGAACGACCTGGGGCCGCGGACGCCCCCTGGCCACCGCGCTGATGTTCACGCCACCGGACCTGCTCGCGCAGGTCGACGCCGCCGTGCGGGAGGCGACGGCCTGACCGGTGCGGTGTTGAATGGAGGCATGCTGAACATCGCCTTCATCGGCAACGGCAAGAGCACCAACCGCTACCACGCGCCCTTCGTGCTCACCCGGCCCGACACGTTCCGCATCGCGACGATCTACAGCCGCAGCGCGTCTGTCTGGGACGCGATCCCCGGTGTGCGGTACGTGTCGGATCCCGAGCCGATCTGGGCCGACGACGACATCGACCTGGTCGTGGTGACCACACCGTCGCCCGAGACGCACGTGGCCTTCGCGCGCACGGCGCTCGAACGCGGCAAGAACGTGCTGGTCGAGAAGCCGTTCGCACCGACCTCCGCCGAGGCGCGCGAGCTGTTCGCCCTGGCCGCCGACCGTGGGCTGTTCCTGCAGACCTACCAGAACCGGCGCTTCGACTCCGACTTCCTCACCGTGCAGAAGGTCATCCGCAGCGGCGTGCTCGGCGACCTGCTCGAGGTCGAGATGCACTACGACTACTACCGCCCCGAGGTTCCGCTCGGTGCGCACCCGCAGCATCCCCTCGACGGGTCGTACCTGTACGGGCACGGCGTGCACACCATCGATCAGGTGCTGAGCCTGTTCGGCAGCCCCGAGCACATCGTCTACGACGTGCGACAGCTCCTGGGCCCGGGCCGCATGAACGACTACTTCGACGTGGACCTCTTCTACGACGCGCTCAAGGTCTCGGTGAAGTCGAGCTACTTCCGGCTCACCCAGCGCCCCCGATTCGCCGTCTACGGCACGAACGGCTCGTTCGTGAAGCAGACCGAGGATCGGCAGGAGGAGCACCTCAAGCTCTGGTACATGCCCGGCAGCCCCGGGTTCGGCATCGACCGCCCCGAGCACTACGGCACGCTCACCTTCGTGGACGACGACGGCGGGTACCACGAGGAGAAGGTGGTGTCCGAGGCCGGCGACTACGCGCGCTTCTACGACGGCGTCCACGCGACCCTCGTCGAGGGCGCGCCGAAGGTCGTCGCCGACGCGCAGACCATCGAGCTGATGAGCATCCTTGAGACGGGCATCCGCTCGTGGCGCCCCGCGCCCAGGGAGTGAGCGTGCTCAGCGGACGGTGAGGATCACCCGCTGCCAGGCCGTCAGAGGTCTCGGCGCAGCATCCTTCGCTTCGACGATCGCGTGGATCGTCGCCCCCGCCCTCGCATCGGCCGGCACGACGACGGTCGCCTCGGCACCGTCACCCTCGAGCGTGGCCGTCGGGGCCGAACCCGCCTCGGGGTAGAGGAACCAGCGACAGGTGACGTCGTCGCCGTCCGGGTCGGACGCGGTGGCGGTCAGGGCCACGCGCTCACCGGGCGCGACCGTCCGGTCGATGCCGTCGGCGACGGTGATCACAGGCGCGTGGTTCGCGTCCGCATACGCCGGGGTCACCGACCACTGCAGTCGTGCGGCGAAGTCGGCCTGCGCCGCGGCGAACCAGCGGGTGACGGATGCCTCGTCGCCCCCGCGACCGAACGCGGCGTCGTCGATGGCCCAGGTGTCCGGGCCGACGTCGGTGCGCGCAGCACGCCCACCCCACCCGCCGAACGCGGGGTGCTCGTGGCCACGCAGGCCCGGCACCAGCAGGTTGAGCATGTTGGTGGTGTCGCCCTCCGAGATCCACTCGCCCGCCGGCTGTGGATCCATCCACACGCGGTACCCCTGCTCGCGCAGCTCGTCGGCGCTGAGCCCCGACAGACCGAAGTAGTCGGTCATGTCGCCGGGTGCCATCTGGATGCCATCGCCCCACACGCGGTAGAGCGCGCCGAGCGGTCCCGCGCTGGTGATGTTCTCGCGCATCCAGTCGGCGCCCAGCAGCGGCAGATCCTCCTCGGGCAGCGTCTTGCGCACCATGTACCCCCACGCGAGGGTGGCGACCTCGATCACGCGGATGTCCGGCCAGACCGGCAGGATGTAGTCGTCGTAGGTGGCGTCCTGCGATGCGAACTTGGTGATGACCGCCTTCGCCGACACCTCGGCGCGCACCCGCTCCCAGGCCTCGGTGCCGCGGTAGCGCTCCTCGATCGACATGAGGGCGCGCGCCACGGTGCTGGGGCCCGCCCACAGCTGCAGGAACAGCGGGCCGGGGCTGTCGGCGAGCAGCGCGTCGGCGATGAGGCGGGATCCAGGCGTCTCGGCACGGGTATCGCCCTCGAAGTCGACGTTCCCCTCGCGGATGAGCCCGCGCAGTGTGGCCGGTGACGGGTAGCGCGGGTCGTGCACGACCAGGTTGTCGTAGACCTCGGCGTAGGCGTCGACCGCGTCGTGGATGAACCGCTCACCCGGCGCCCACCGCCAGGAGGTCTGCGGGGTGTCGTACTCGCGCTCGGGCAGGAAGAACTCGGTGCCCTGCCCGTCGCCCTTCCAGTGGAACCGGCTGCTGGCGTAGACGAGGCCCTCGACCTCGACCTCGTTCGTGTACAGCAGGAACCGCAGCAGGGAGTTGAGATCGTCGAGCTCGGGATCGGCGGTGACGATCGTGCGGGGGCGCCCGGTGCGCCCGCTCATCCCTCGGCCCGATCGTCGAACGCGCCCGTGGCGTCCTGCCACTCGCCGAACTCGGCGAGCTTGAGGTACATGTCCTCGAACATGAGCCGGGTGTCGACCCAGGTGTACACGCGCATCGGGCGCGCACCCTTTACCGCGCGGTAGCCGCCGTCGTCCGTGATCGCGGGGGTGGGCATGGTGACGTGCCGGCTCGACGACGAGTCCGGCTCGAACACCGACTGCAGCGCGGTCAGGAGCACGAGCGGCGAGTCCCCCAGCGCGTACGACTCCGACGCGCCCCCCAGGTGTGTGCCGATCATGGCGAACACCATCGCGAGCTCGTCGTACAGGTACCGACCCAGCGGTCCCGTCGCGGCGACCCGCATCCGCAGTTCGGCGTCCGAGACGAGGCACTGCCGGTATACGTCGCGCGGGATCTGCCAGATCGGGATGTCGGAGGCGAACACGACCTGCCCGGCGGTGACGTCGATCAGCAGGTTGTACTCGATCGGCATCGCGTTCGGCGGCGGCACCGCGAGCCCCTCGTGCTCGGCGCCGCCGATCCAGATCAGCGTCATCCGCTCCGCGATCCGCGGCTCGGTCAGCAGCGCCGACGCGAGATCGGTGAGCCCACCGCCGGCGACATAGAACAGTGGCCGGTCGTCGTCACGCAGCGCCTCCGCGATGATCGCGTCGACCGCCGGCGCCGGCTGCGGGGTCGCCGCGCCCGCGAGGGCGTCGTTCGATCCGCGGACGATGCGGTCGGTGGAGGCGAGCCCCATCCGCCCGAACACGTCGCGCACGATCGCCTGCGCGTTCTCGGCGCTGCGACCGCTCGGGTCGAAGGGGTCGTCCGCGCGAAGGTGCGACGCGACGATGAGCGGGATCTCCACGCTCGGCGACAGCAGATGGTGAACGAGCTGGTACAGGTCGTCCGGGTCGCCGGCGAAGTCGTTGTCGATGATCACGCGAGCCCGGGGCGGGGAGACCGGCGGGATCACCTGCCACGGCGTCTCACCGAGGCTCCACGAGGCGGTGACCGCCTCGGCGGCGGCGTTCTCGGGCGTAGGGATACGGGTCATCCTCGTCCTCCTGGGTGCGGGCGCCGGCGCGCCGAACTCAGCCCTAATCGTAACACCGGTTGACCAATTTCGCGAACGTCACTCGGCTTTCGCCCGGGCCGCTCGCGGGGGTCGGCGGTCAGCGCGGCTCGCGCACGCCGACGCGGACGAGGTGGTCGTTGACGAACCGCCCCTCGGGGTCGAGGCGCTCGAACACGGCGCGCGCATCGGCCAGACGCGGGTGGACGCGTTCGATCGCGGCCCGGTCGAACGCGTGCTGCTTGCCCCAGTGCGGGCGCGCGTCGAACGGGGCGAGCGCGGCCTCGATCTGAGGGATGAGCGCACCGACCTCCCGCGGATGGTCGTACCAGGTGAAGTGGATGATGAACGCGTCGCGCTCGTAGGCCGGGCTCAACCAGAGGTCATCCCGTGCGGCGGTGCGCAGTTCGGTCACGCCCAGGTGCGGGTCCAGCGCCGCGGCCAGCGGCCGGATCGCGTCGAGTGCTGCGGCCGCGTGAGCGCGAGGGACGAGGTACTCGGTCTGGATCTCCTCCCCCATCGACGGGGTCGCGTCCAGCCGAAAATGCGGCAGCCGCAGCATCCAGGGACCGGGCTCGCCGACCGGGGTGCGGTTCTCGCCGATGACGTCATCGAAGCGTGAGCCGGCGTCGGTCGCACACCGAGCATCGAGGATCACCGGCGCCACCTCGACGTCGCCGGCGCTGGCGGGGATGACGCGCTTGACCCAGACATCGCCCACCTCGTCACCCGACCACCGAGTGAAGACCGACACGCTGTACCCCGCACCGGTGACCGCGTCGACGTCGTCGAGGAACCTCGGCCAGGTGAGCCCGCGGTAGATGTCCTGCCGCACATCGAAGGTCGGCACGACGTCGAGGGTGACGGCGACGATGATCCCGAACGCGCCGAGCCCGACCACGAGCGCGTCGAAGTCCGGGTCGCCGCGGCGCACCTCGCGCACCTCGGCGTCGGCGCCGACATACCGCAGGCCGCACACCGAGGCCGAGAGCACGGGGTTCGCGTCGCCCGAGCCGTGGGTGCCGGTCGCGGTCGCACCGGCGGCGTTGATGTGGGGCAGCGATCCCATGTTGCGCAGCGCCCACCCGCGCTCGTGCAGCCACAGGGCGAGCACGCCATAGCGGGTCCCGGCGGCGACGGTGACCGTCTGGTCGCCCTCATCGAGAGCGAATTCTGCCGGGAGCCCGGTGACGTCGATGAGCGTTCCGGTCGTGTCGGGGATGTCGGTGAACGAGTGACGCGTCCCCAGCGCGTGAACCCGGCCGGGCTCGGCGACGAGGCGACGGACGTCGTCGACCGAGGAGGCCGCGACCATGCGCGGCGCCGTGTAGCGGTAGGTCCCCGCCCAGTTCTGCTCCATCCGCCTCACGCTATCTCCTCGCCCGCCGAGACCGCAGGAATGTGCGGTTCCGGCGCCCAAAACGCACCATTCGTGAAGTCTCGCGGGGCCCTCGGCGGCGGGTCAGCCGGCGGCCTCGGCGGCGACACGGGCGGCGGCGGTCGCCATGTGCGCGGCCATCGCGTTCGCCGCGGCATCCGGGTCGGCCGCCTCGATCGCGGCGAACACCGCCTCGTGCTCGGCGAGCGCCTCGCGCGCCTTCTCCTCGTCGTGGACGCGCCGGTCGGCGTAGACGTGCAGCAGCGAGCGCACCACCGAGAGCAGGTCCACGAGCGTGTCGTTCCCGGCGGTCGAGGCGAGCACGTCGTGGAACTCCATGTCGGCGCGCACGAAGGCCTTCAGGTCGCCGAGGTCGGCGCGCATCCGCTCGAGGCTCGCCTTCAGCTGTGCGACCCTGTTCGGCTCGGCCCGGCCGGCGGCCAGCCGCGCCACGTAGATCTCGAGCCCGGACCGCAGCTCGAGCAGCTCGTCGGTGCTCTTCTGGCCGATCAGCAGCCCCCACCGCAGGGTCTGCGGCAGCAGCTCGCTGGCGGTGCCGCGCAGGTAGGTGCCCGACCCGGGGCGGACATCGACGATGCCGAGGATCTCGAGCGCGGCGAGCGCCTCACGCACCGCCGAGCGCCCGACGCCGAGGGTCGCTGCGAGCTGACGCTCGGGAGGCAGACGCGTACCCGGTTCGATGGATCCGCTCGTGAACAGATCGAGCAGGCGTCGCGCGACCTCGGACACGGCCGTGCCGGCGGGAAGGGTCCCGAGGGCGGCGGTGATCTCGTCCGGGTTGTCGCGATACGCGGGCATGGAGCAAACCTACAGCGGTGACACGCCGCATTGGAACAATTGGTCAACCGGATCTTGCTATTGGTCAACCGGTTTGTGAGAATGGGGCGGGAGGGCCCACCCCCTGCCCCCGCCCTGTGACCTGCCGACGCGAAGGAGACGCGATGACGCGCCTGTGGAATGAGCCTGCGGATTTCGCGGACGAGATGATCGAGGGGTTCGTCGCCGCGAACGGCCGGTATGTGCGCCGGGTGACCGGTGGGGTGGTGCGGTCGACGGTCGTGCCCGCGGGGCAGGTCGCGGTGGTGATCGGCGGCGGGTCGGGGCACTACCCGGCGTTCGGCGGGCTGGTCGGTCAGGGCCTGGCCCACGGGGCGGCGATGGGCAACCTGTTCGCCTCCCCCTCGACCCAGCAGATCACGAGCGTGGCGAAGGCCGCGGATGCCGGGGGCGGGGTGTTCTTCTCGTACGGCAACTACGCCGGGGACGTGCTGAACTTCGATGCCGCGCAGGAACGGCTGCGCGAGGCCGGGATCCCGTGCGAGACCGTGACGGTGACCGACGACATCTTCAGCGCCGACCCGTCGGAGGCGCACAAGCGTCGCGGCATCGCCGGTGACCTGACCGTGTTCCGGATCGCGGCGGCCGCCGCCGAGCGGGGCGAGGACCTCACCGGGGTCACGGCGCTTGCGGCGCGAGCGAACGCGCGGACCCGGTCGTTCGGGGTCGCGTTCACCGGCTGCACCCTTCCCGGCGCGGAGAGCCCGCTGTTCTCGGTGCCCGAGGGGCGGATGGCGGTCGGGCTCGGGATCCACGGAGAACCGGGGATCGATGAGACCGACATCCCCACCGCCGACGGGCTCGCCGAGCTGCTCGTCGAGAAGCTGCTCGCCGAGGTGCCCGAGGGTGTGGATGTCGCGGGTGCCCGGGTGGTCCCGATCCTCAACGGGCTCGGGTCGTTGAAGTACGAGGAGATGTTCGTCGTCTACCGACGCATCGCGCAGCTGCTGGAGGATGCCGGTGCGGTGATCGTCGACCCGCACGTGGGCGAATACTGCACCAGCTTCGACATGGCCGGCACCTCGCTCACCCTGTTTTGGCTGGATGCCGAGCTCGAGGATCTGTGGGAGACCCCGGTCGACACCCCCGCCTATCGGCGCGGCTCGGTCGTCGCGGCCGCGCAGCGCGCCGACACGACGGATGTCGCCAGGGAGGCCGCCGCGGCGATCCCCGACGCCGACGGCGCCTCGCGTGCGGCCGCTGCGACCGTGCTCGCCGCGGTCGAGACGATCGTCGCCACGGTCGACGCCCACGTCGACGAGCTGGGTCGGATCGACGCCATCGCGGGCGACGGCGACCACGGCATCGGGATGCAGCGCGGCTCGCACGCGGCCCTCGCCGCCGCGACCACCGCGCAGCGGGCCGGAGCCGGTGCGCAGACCACCCTCGAGCGGGCGGCGGACGCGTGGTCCGATAAGGCCGGCGGCACCAGCGGCGCCCTGTGGGGCGTCATCCTCACCGAGATCGCCGGCAAGCTCGGCGACACCGGCACCCCCGATGCGACCTCGGTCGCCGCGGGCGTCGCCGCGGGCAGCACAGGGGTGACCGACTACGGCAAGGCCGAGGTGGGCGATAAGACCCTCGTCGACGCGCTCGTTCCGTTCACCACCGAGCTGACCCGCGCCGTCGATGCCGGCGACACCCTCGTCGACGCGTGGCGGTCCGCCGCGGCTGCCGCGACCACCGCGGCCGCCGCGACCGCGGACCTGCTGCCCCGCATGGGCCGCGCCCGCTCCCACGGGCAGCACAGCGTGGGCACCCCCGACCCCGGCGCGATCTCCCTCGCGCTCATCGTGACCGCCGTGGGCGAGACCCTCGCCCGCCGACAAGGAGAACTGACATGACCGCCACCCCCGCTCCCCTGCGCCTCGTCATCGGCTGCGACGACGCCGGCTTCGACTACAAGGAGATCCTCAAGAACGACCTGCAGAACAACGCCGGGGTCGTGGAGGTCATCGACGTGGGCGTCGACGCCGACGGGCACACCCCCTACTCCAAGGTCGCGATCGAAGCCGCCGAGCGCGTCGCGACCGGTGATGCCGACCGGGCGCTGCTGATCTGCGGCACCGGCCTCGGTGTCGCGATCGCCGCGAACAAGGTCCCCGGCATCCGCGCCGTCACCGCCCACGACTCGTTCTCGGTCGAGCGCGGCGTGCTCTCCAACAACGCGCAGATCCTCACCATGGGGCAGCGGGTCGTCGGCATCGAACTCGCCCGCCGCCTCGTCCGCGAGTGGCTCACCTACCGGTTCGACCCCACCAGCGCCTCCGCCGAGAAGGTCGCCGTCATCTCGCAGTACGAGGAGACCGGAGCCTGCTGATGACCCCTGTCACCGTCGGTGTGAGCCTGAAGACCTACTTCGGCCACGCCCAGGCGCGCGACTGGTTCACCACCGTCGCAGACCGGGCAGCGCAGCACCCCGGCATCCGCTCCGGGCTGGTCTCGTTCTTCGTGATCCCGACCTACCTGCAGATCCCCGCCGCCCTCACCGCCTTCGAAGACACCCCGATCCGCGTCGGCGCGCAGGACGTCTCGGAGCACGGGCCCGGCGCGTTCACCGGCGAGATCACCGCCGAAGAACTCGCCGAGACCGGCGTCACCCTCGCCGAGATCGGCCACGCCGAACGCCGCCGCCTGTTCGGCGAGACCGACCAGATCACCGCAGCCAAAGCCGCCGCCGCCCTGAACAGCGGGCTCACCCCGGTGCTGTGCATCGGCGAGACCGAACACCAGGATGCCGCGGCCGCCGCGACCGCGACCATCGCGCAGCTGCGCACCGACCTCGACGGTGCCCCCGCCGGCCCCGTGATCGTCGCGTACGAACCGGTCTGGGCCATCGGCGCCGCCCAACCCGCCCCCACCGACCACATCGCCACCGTCACCCGTGCCCTGCGGGAGGCGATCGACGCCGACCCCGCCCGGGAAGGATCCGCCGTCATCTACGGCGGGTCCGCGGGCCCCGGCCTTCTCACCCGCCTCGGCGACGCCGTCGACGGACTCTTCCTCGGCCGCTTCGCCCACGACCCCGACAACCTCATCGCCGTCCTCGACGAAGCCACCGCACACGCGAAGGCGACGACGTGATCGGCCTGGGCACGTACGCGTTCTTCTGGCAGCACTCCGACCGCGTCGATCGGCCCCTCTCGCTCACGGGAGCGTTCGAGGCGACGCGGGCGCTCGAGGTGGACCTGTTCCAGATCTGCGACTTCGCGCCGCTCGAGCTGATGAGCGACACCGAGCTTCAGGACGCCGCCCGCGCGGCATCCGACCTGGGCCTCACGATCGAGCTGGGCACGAAGGGCATCGCCCCGACGCACCTGGCTCGGTTCCTCGAACTCGCCGAGGTCTTCGACGCGGGTCTCGTCCGCAGCATGGTGTTCGGGCCCGACACGCGACCCACTCTCGACGAGGCAGCGGTCTGGCTCGCCGAGACCCTGCCAGCATATGAGGCCGCCGGGGTGACGCTCGCGCTCGAGACCTACGAGCAGCTCGCCACCGCCGATCTGGTCGCACTGGTCGAGAAGGTCGGCAGCGACCGGCTGGGCATCTGCCTCGACCCGGGGAACGTCGTCGCCCGGCTCGAATCGCCGCGCGACTGCATCGCCGCGACGGCACCGCACGTGGCGAACGTGCACGTCAAGGACTTCGCCTTCGCCCGCCAGCCCGGCTGGGTGGGCTTCACGTACAGCGGCGCTCGCATGGGCGACGGCCTGCACGACTACCCCTTCCTGCTCGAGACCGTGAAGCCCCGTGAACGCGGCGTGAACGAGATCGTCGAGCACTGGCTGCCCTGGCAGCAGGATGCCCAGACCACCGTCCGAATCGAGCGCGACTGGACCCGCGCGACCCTGGAATACCTGAGGAGCACATCATGAGCACCGCCACCGACACCTACGCCATCGCCGTCATCGGCGCCGGCGGCAAGATGGGCATGCGGGTGTCCAACAACCTCGTGAAGACCGACCACACGGTCGCGTACGTCGAGAACTCGCCCGGCGGCCAGGAGCGCACCCGGGAAGCCGGCCGCGAGCTGACCGACGCCGCGACCGCCGTCGCCGACGCCGACATCGTCGTCCTCGCCGTCCCCGACCTCGCTCTGCAGGCGGTGACCGCAGACCTCGTGCCGCAGATGAAGCCCGGCTCCATCGTGCTGACGCTCGACCCCGCGGCCGCCTACGCGGGCCTTCTCACCACGCGCGACGATGTCATCCAGGCTGTCGCCCACCCCTGCCACCCGTCGGTGTTCCTGCAGCGCGAGACGCCCGAGCAGTGGGCCGACACCTTCGGCGGCATCGCAGCCCCGCAGGACGCGATCGCCGCGATCGAGTCCGACGACCCGGCCAAGCAGGCGATCGTCGAGGCGACCGTGCGCGCGATCTACGCGCCCGTCATCGACGTGCACTGGGTCACCATCAAGCAGCTCGCCCAGCTCGAGCCGACGCTCGTCGAGACGATCGCGTGCATGATCGGCGCCCTGCTGAAGGAGTCGCTCGAGGAGGCCGTGCACACGATGGGGGTGCCGGAGGCCGCGGCGCGCAGCATCCTGCTCGGCCACACCCAGGTCGCCCTGGCCAACAGCCTCAACGGCGACAACCCGTTCAGCGATGCGTGCCTGATCGCGATGGACTACGGTCGCGAGAGCATCATCAAGGACGACTGGAAGAAGGTCTTCCGCGACGACGAGCTCGACAAGAACCTCGCACGGATGCTGCACCTCGACGAGATCCAGCGCTGACGACGGAGGAGCGACCATGACCCGACTGGACGGAAAGACCGCGCTGATCACCGGCGGCGCACTGGGCATCGGACTGGCGGTCGCACAGCGGTTCGCCCGCGAGGGCGCCCGCGTGATCCTCGCCGACCGCAACGGCGACGGAGCGGCCGCCGCCGCCGCCGAGATCGGCGAGAGCGCCCGCGCGGTGACGATGGACATCTCGAGCGAGGACGCGGTCACCGCGGCCTTCGACGAGGTCGTGGCGGCGGGCTGGGCACCGGATGTCGTCGTCGCGAACGCCGGCGTGCAGCTGTTCGGCCACGATGCCAAGATCGCCGACCTCGACCTGGACGTGTGGCAGCGCACGATCGACATCAACCTGACCGGGACGTTCCTGACCGTCAAGCACGCGGTGCGCACGATGCTGGCGCACGGCGGCGGGTCCATCATCCTCACAGGCAGCCCCACGGCCGTGAACGGCGAGGGGAAGGACTTCACCGCCTACAGCGCGTCGAAGGCGGGGATGCACGGCCTGGGCCGCACGGTGGCGGCGGCATATGCCGATCGCGGCATCCGCGTGAACACGGTGCAGCCGGCGTACACGGAGACGCCGCTGGTGGCCGCGATCAGCGAGGACCCGGCGTCGCGCGCCGCGATCGTCGGCCGCATTCCGATCGGCCGCGCCGGCACCCCCGACGATGTCGCCGGCATCATGGTCTACCTCGCGAGCGACGACGGCGCCTTCGCGACCGGCGCGACATTCCAGGTCGACGGCGGGATGACCTCGCTCTGATGGACTGGTGCGACCCGGAGCGGACCTGGCGCAGCGGACGCTGGTCTCTCGCCCTGCGCGAGGACGACGTCGCCGACATCGCCTTCGATGACCGGCCGGTGCTGCGCAGCATCCGCGCCGTCGTGCGGGACCGCGACTGGGATACCGCCGACCTCGTCGTCGACGAGGTCACCGCAGGCGCGGACACGCTGACGCTGCGCGTGCACTCCGAGGGCCTCGGCTCCTCGTTCGCGGGCGTCGTCTCGGTGGCCGCCGAGGGTGCGTCGCTGACCGTGGCCGCGCACCTGCGGGCCGGCGCGGAGTTCTGGACGAACCGGACCGGGCTGGTCGTCCTGCATCCTCCCCACCTCGCGGGCGACGCGCTCCAGATCCGCCACTCGGACGGGACTATGGAGGACTCGCGATTCCCGCGGGCGATCAGCCCGCACCAGCCCGCGGTCGACATCGTCGGCCTCGCGTGGGAGCACGACGGACTCGCCGTCGACGTCGCGTTCTCGGGTGACGTGTTCGAGATGGAGGACCAGCGCAACTGGACCGACGCCTCGTACAAGACGTACAGCCGACCGCTCGCCCTGCCCTTCCCGTACCGCATCGGCGCGGGCGAGCACGTCGCACAGCAGGTGCGCGTGACGGTCGACCCGGTGCGCCCGCCCTCAGCGAGACACGGGTCCGACGTGATCGACCTCGCACCCGGCGGCCCGTTCCCCCGCATCGGGGTGTCGGCCGCCACCGGCCCCGACCCGGCGCCGGCGCTCATCGCGTCGGTCGGCGACGAGCTTCTCGTCGAGCTCGACCTGGCGGCGCCCACCTGGCGCGCCGCGCTCGCCCGCGCGGCCGGGGGCGACCTTCCGCTCGATGTGCGGATCGTGCGGGACCCCTCGGGCGACGATGCCCTGCGCGAGGTCGCCGATGCCCTGCGCGACGTGCCGCTGGCGCGGGTGGCGGCCTTCTCGTCGTCCGGAGCCTCGGCGCACGTGAGCGACGCCGATACGGTCGCCGCGCTGCGCGCCGCCCTGAGGAACGCCGGCGTCGCCGCCCCCGTCGTCGGCGGGTCGCGCTCGCACTTCACCGAGCTCAACCGCGAGCTCGATCGCCTACCTCGCGACCTCGACGGGCTCGTCACCACGGTGACCCCGCTGTTCCACGCGCTCGGCACCGCGCAGCTGGTCGAGTCGGTCGCCATGCAGCGTGTGGTCGCGGCGCAGACGGTCGGGTACGCGCACGGCGCACCGGTGCACATCGGCCCGGTCGCTCTGCGGCCCCGCTACAACAACGTCGCGACCGGTGCTCAGCCCGCGCCCACCCGGAGCGACCTGGCGGAAGGCTACGGCGCCCACGTCACCGGCGACGACGACGCGCGCCTGTCCGCGCCCGAGCTCGCCGCATGGACGGTGGCCGCCGTCGCCGCCCTCGCCGTGCCCGGGGTCGCCACGCTCAGCCTGTTCGAGGAGTGGGGCCCGCGCGGCATTCGCGACACGACCGGCTCCCCGTATCCCGTCGCGGCCGCCGTCGAGGCGCTTGCTCGCCTGCGCGGCGAGCTGCTGACCGGCGCGAGCCCCGACGGGCTCGTGTGGGCGATCGGCGCGCGCGACGCCGCGAGCACTACCGTGCTCGTCGCAAACCTCGACCGGGCACCGCGCACCGTGACCGTGCGCACGCCGGAGGGCTCGGTCACGGCGTCCGCCGAGCCGTTCACCTGGGTGCGCGGCACGCCCCGAGGGTAAGGCGCGGCGCCCGCGTTTCAGGAGTGGCACCACGGGCGACGAAGTGACCACGCCGTCCGGCTACACGCCGCCATCCTGCCGACCTATGACACCACCCTCATGGGTGAGGTCTCTCACTGACCGTCGACTCCCGCACCACCAGCTCCGGGCGGAACCGGATGGCGCGCTCGTGCGACCCGTCCGGGTCGGCGAGGTCCTGCAGCAGCAGGTCGACCGCCGACGATCCGATGAGCCGCGCGGGCTGGCGGATGGAGCTCAGCGGCACCACGGCGGCCGCGGCGAAGTCGATGTCGTCGTACCCGATGAGCGCGATGTCCTCCGGCACGCGCACATCGCCGATCAGCGCGAGCGCCTGCAGCACGCCGACCGCGAGGAGGTCGTTCGCGGCGAAGACGGCATCCGGTCGCTCTGCCGGCGGCCGCGCCATCAGCTGCTCGCCCGCCGCGCGCCCCTGCAGCACCGACAGCGCCGGCATGTCGAGCACCTCCAGCGTCGCGTCGGGACGCTCGTCGACGGCACGCTGGGCGCCCGCGAGCCGATCGCCCACCTGGCGGATCGAGCGGGGCCCGCCGACGAAAGCGAGCCGGCGACGGCCCCGATCGAGCAGGTGGCTCGCGGCCAGATGGCCACCCTCGACATCGTCCATCGCCACCCAGCCGAACGCGCCGTCCGGGGCCTCGCGGTCGACGAGGATGACGGGGATGCCGCTGTCGCGCAGCCGCTCCAGCACGTGAAGGTCCTCACCGACGGGGGTGACCAGGACGCCGTTGACCCGCTGTTCGCGGAAGAGGTCGAGGTACGACGCCTCCCGGCCGGCCTGCTCGTCGGCATTGCCCAGCAGCACGGTCATGCCGTCTTCGGCGGCGCGGGCCTCGGCGCCGCGGGCGATGTCGGCGAAGAACGGGTTGCCGACGTCGAGCACGACAAGTCCGATGCTCCGGCTGCGCCCGGCCCGCAGCTGGCGCGCGGCGTCGTTGCGCACGAACCCGAGCTCGTCGATGGCCGCCTGCACGCGCTCGACCGTGGCGGGGGCGACCTTCTCGGGACGGTTGAGCACGTTCGAGACCGTGCCGACCGAGACCGACGCCGCGACCGCGACGTCGCGCACGCTCACTGCCATGGGGCCTGCCTCTCGATGCTCAGGGACGGCGCGCCGTCACCTCGGATTATCGCTGAGTGTATGGGACGACGCGCTCTGCATGACCGCGACGCCCGCGACCGCAGGCGCAGTGACACGAAGGCGATGCGTGCCAGGGCCGAGCTCCTCCGGCGCCGGCGCCTCGTCGACCGTCACGACCGATCCTTGGGTGGTCGGCAGGTCGAGAACCGCGCGCGCCCCGAAGGGCACGATCAGCGTCGCCTCGAAAACCCCGTCGACCAGACGCCAGTCGATCGAGAGCGACCCGAGGCCCGTCTCGATGGTCGCCTGGGCGGCATCCAGCTCTCGCGCCGGTCTCGGCGCGACCCGGACGGTGCGGTATCCCGGATCGTCGATGTCGGGCGCCAGTCCCGCGACGGTGCGGTAGACCCAGTCGATCATCGCGCCGTAGGCGTAGTGATTGAAGGAGAGCATGCTGCCCGCCACACCGCCGCCTTCCTCGCTGGGCGCGGCATCCATCACGCCGGAATGGATCGACCCGTCGGGATTGATCGCATCCCACCGCTCCCACACCGTGGTCGCCCCGCGACCGACCTGGAACAGCCAGGACGAGCGCGGCGTGGTCGTCACCTTGATCGTGGTCCAGTCGGTCACCGTGTTCAACACGTTCGTGAACGCGCTCTACTTCCTGCCCGGCACACCCACCGCGCAGCTGACGCTGTACAACTTCCAGTCGCAGTCGGGCAGCCAGTGGAACCTGCTGTTCATGAACATCCTGATCATCACGATTCCGCCTCTGATCGCGTACATCTTCTTCAACCGGCAGATAGTGGCGGGCATGACCAGCGGCGCGGTGAAGGGCTGACGATCACCAGAACTCCGGCGGAATCGTCCCGTGGAGCCACGCCAGCTCGTTGTCGCGGATGAACTGGGAAAGGCTGTCGTCGGCGGGCTGGAGATGACCGACCCAGGCTTCGAGCACGTCGAGCAGGGCGTCCCCCGACGTCCTGCTCGGGTGCGTGAGCACACGGTCCCACGCCGCGGCGAACCCGTCCGGCGCGGGCACCTCGTGCACGAGCGCCGAGACGTACTTCGGTCCAGGCAGCAGCCTTCGCGCTCAAAGAACCTGAGGCACCGACCACCCCCACGCGCTCAAAGAACATGAGGCACATCGACGTGTTGACGCCCGCCGCACCCCACGGTAAAGTGCATGTGAAACGATTCACTACGCGGAGCGGGGCACCCGCCCCACCGCACCGAGGAGCCACTCGATGACGAGCGTCACCCCCCAGCGCGTCTGCTTCCAGCTGCAGGTGAAGCCCGAGCTTCTCGACGAGTACATCGCCCGCCACACCCCCGTGTGGCCCGAGATGCTCGCCGAGATCGCCGCCAGCGGCCGCCGCAACTACTCGCTGTTCCTCGGCGAGGGCGGCCGGCTCATCGGCTACTACGAGACAGACGACGTCCAGGCCGCGCAGGCCTACCTCGCCGGCTCCGAGGTCGCCGCCCGCTGGGAGGCCGAGATGGGCCGGTTCTTCGTCGGCCTCGACGGCCGTCCCGACCAGGCCGCCACCCCGCTCACCGAAGTCTTCAACCTGCACGACCAGCTCGCGGCAGCGAACGCCCCCGCGACGCCGGCGACCTGACACCGGCGGCATCCGGACCCCGCGACATCCGACATCCACCACCGACCCACCGACAGAAGGCACCGCATCATGACGAAGCTGTCCCCCGAGATCCTCAGCCAGCTCGAAGGCCAGGGCATCGAACTGCCCAGCTGGGCGTTCGGCAACTCCGGCACCCGCTTCCGCGTCTGGACCACCGAAGGCACCCCGCGCGACCCCTACGAGAAGATCGCGGACGCGGCCAAGGTCAACGAGTACACCGCCCTGGCGCCGAGCGTCGCCCTGCACATCCCGTGGGACAAGGTCGACGACTACGCCGACCTGCGCCGTCATGCCGAAGACCTCGGGGTGGCGCTCGGGACGATCAACTCCAACACCTTCCAGGACGAGGACTACAAGTTCGGCGCCCTCACCCACCACGACGACCGCATCCGCCAGAAGGCGATCGACCACCACATCGAGTGCATCGACATCATGGATGCCACGGGGTCGCGCGACCTGAAGATCTGGCTCGCCGAGGGCTCGAACTACCCCGGCCAGATGGACATGCGCGCACGCCAGGACCGCCTGCAGGACTCGCTGCAGAAGATCTACGCGCGCCTGGGCGACGACCAGCGCCTCGTGCTGGAGTACAAGTTCTTCGAGCCGTCGTTCTACCACACCGACGTTCCCGACTGGGGCACCTCGTACGCCCAGGTCGCCGCGCTCGGCGACAAGGCGATGGTGTGCCTCGACACCGGCCACCACGCGCCGG
>JAUHYM010000089.1 GCA_030426515.1 Actinomycetes bacterium | reverse complement strand
CCCACCGCGTAGCCCACGCTGCCCTTGGCCTCCTACCCCACAGCAGGCGAGAATCGGCATCGCGGACGGGACTCGTCTTCACCACGCCGATTCTCGTCCGACCCGGCGATTCCCTCGCGCGAAATCACTACGCCGGTTCCTGCACAGGCCCGGCAAAGGCGCGAGCTCTCCACAGTCACGGTCGAGTGGGCGGCCTCTCCCCGCCCTCGGGCGACCATTCTGGGATGCCGCCATCCTTCCGCCCGTCCCCGGTCCCGCTGATCGTCGCGTCCGAGACGGACCTCGGCCCGCTCCCCCGTCACGACCCCGGGCTCACCCGCATCCGCCACCGGGTGTACGCGCCGACGGCGCGCTGGGAGTCGCTGCCACCGTGGGACCGCTACCTGGGTCGCGTGCACGCCCTTGCCATGGTTCGACCGGACTCGGTGTTCTGCCTTGAGTCGGCCGGAGCGCTGCACGGCCTACCGGTCTTCGGAGAACCGCGGGAGCTGCACGTCTTCGACGCGCAGGGTCAGACCTCGCATCGGTTCGGCGACGTCGTCGTGCACACGAGCAGGGATCACCGACCGATCACGACGGCCGTCGGAGTATCCGCGACCCGTCGATGCGAGACCGCGGTCGACCTCGTCCGCGCCCTTCCGCCGGCCTTCGGTCTGGCGGTCGCGGATGCCGCCGTGTCTCCCCGCCAGGGCGGCACGTGTGCGATCGACGACCTGGTCGCGATCGCCGATGCCCAGTGCAACCGACGAGGGCGCGCCACGATGAGGTGGGCGTGGCGAAGAGCGGATCCCCGCGCCGAGTCGGCGGGCGAGTCTGTCAGCCGCGCAGTGATCGAATGGCTCGGGTTCCCGGATCCCGAGCTGCAGCGCACCTTTCATCTCGACGGCTTCGAGGATCGCGTCGACTTCTTCTGGCCTGGTTCGCGGGCCATCGGCGAGTCCGACGGCTACGCGAAGTACTCGGGTCGTGCCGATCTGATCGCAGAGAAGCGGCGTGAGGACAGGCTGCGTCGGCACTGCGGGGGCTTCGCCCGCTGGGATTGGGCCGACGCCGTCCGCGCAGCGCCGCTGCGCCAAGCCCTCCTGGCCGCGGGCGTGCCGCTCGTGCGACCTCCGCAGGCCGCGATGCTTGCGACGCTGCGGGCGAATCCACGCTCCCTTGGTCCGCGGTGATCACGGGAATCCACATCCCGAGCGAGAATCGCCCTGCCGGGCGGGACGCGCCAGCGCGACGACGATTCCCATCCGGCACGCTGATTCTCACGCAACGCGTCAGTGCGTCCGGCGCGCGGGCGGGCCGCCCGGCGCTATGCGAACGCCTCCAGCGGCGGGCAGGCGCACACCAGGTTGCGATCGCCATAGGCCTGATCGATGCGACGCACCGGCGGCCAGTACTTGGCGTCCCGCAGCGTCGGCACGGGGTACACGGCGACCTCTCGCGAATACGGGTGGGTCCACTCGCCGACGGCGATGGCGACCGCCGTGTGCGGTGCATTCACCAGCGGGTTGTCGTCGGCCGGCCACTCCCCCGCAGCGACACGCTGGGCCTCGGCCTTGATCGCGATCATCGCGCTGACGAAGCGGTCGAGCTCCGCGAGGTCCTCGGACTCGGTCGGCTCGACCATCAAGGTGCCGGCGACCGGGAACGACATCGTGGGCGCGTGGAACCCGTAGTCGATGAGCCGCTTCGCCACGTCGTCGACGGTGATGCCCGTCTCTTCCCGGAGCGGTCGCAGGTCGAGGATGCACTCGTGAGCGACCAGACCCCGCTCGCCCGCGTAGAGCACCGGGAAGTGCTCCCGAAGGCGCGCGGCGATGTAGTTGGCGGCCAGAACCGCGGATGCCGTGGCATCGGTCAGCCCGCGCTCCCCCATCATCCGCACATAGGCCCAGGAGATCGGCAGGATGCCCGCCGAGCCGTACCCGGCCGCCGACACCGCTCCGCCGCCGAAGCGGAGCCCGCCCGCGTGGTCGTCCTGCTGTGCCAGCGGGTGGCCCGGCAGGAACGGCGCGAGATGCGTCTTCGCTGCGACCGGGCCCACTCCGGGCCCGCCGCCGCCGTGCGGGATGGCGAACGTCTTGTGCAGGTTCAGGTGCGACACATCGCCGCCGAGATCCCCGAACCGCGCGTACCCGAGCAGCGCGTTGAGGTTGGCGCCATCGATGTAGACCTGCCCGCCCGCATCGTGAACGGCCTGGGTGATCTCGAGCACGTCATGCTCGTATACGCCGTGCGTGGAGGGGTAGGTGATCATCAGGGCGGCCACAGCGTCGGCGTGCTCGGCGATCTTGGCGCGGAGGTCGCCGAGGTCGACGTTTCCGTCCTCGTCGCACGCGACGACGACCACGCGCATGCCCGCGAGCACGGCCGACGCGGCATTCGTGCCGTGGGCGGATGACGGAATGAGGCACACCGTCCGCTGCAGGTCCCCGCGCGAGCGGTGCCAGCCGCGGATCGCGAGCAGTCCCGCGAGCTCGCCCTGGGATCCGGCGTTGGGCTGAAGCGAGACCGCGTCGTACCCGGTGAGCTCTGCCAGCCAGGTCTCCAGCTGCTCGATCATGCCGAGGTAGCCGCGGACGTCGGCTTCGGGTGCGAAGGGGTGCACCTGTGCGAACGCGGGCCACGAGACCGCCGCCATCTCGGTGGCGGCGTTGAGCTTCATGGTGCACGAGCCGAGCGGGATCATGCCCCGGTCCAGCGCGTAGTCCTTGTCGGCCAGTCGCTTGAGGTAGCGCATCATCGCTGTCTCGGAGCGGTGGGTCGAGAACACGGGATGCTGGAGGAAGTCGAGCTCGCGCCGCAGCGTCGCCGGCACGCCGGCCAGCGGCTCGACGTCGCCGACGGGGAGCACCGGCTCGCCCTCGCCCGTGAACTCGCCGGCGGGCGCACCGAAGGCCCAGGCCACGTCGGAGAGGTGCTCCGCCGTGGTCGTCTCGTCCACCGCGACTCCCACGGTCGCCTCGTCGACCAGATGCAGCTGGATGCCGCGCTGGCGCGCCCGCTCGATCACACGTTCGGCAGGCCCGGGAGTGATCACTCGCAGGGTGTCGAAGAACGCGTCCGAGACGAGGCGGAGGTCGTGCGCGCGGAGCCGATCGGCGAGGGCCTCGGCTTTGCGGGCGACATCCTGCGCGATCGCCCGCAGCCCCTCGGGCCCGTGGTACACCGCGTACATCGCCGCCATGACGGCCAGCAGCACCTGCGCGGTGCAGATGTTCGACGTCGCCTTCTCGCGACGGATGTGCTGTTCGCGCGTCTGGAGCGCCAGTCGGTAGGCCACCGTGCCGTCGGCATCCTGAGACACGCCGACGAGGCGGCCGGGGAGCTGGCGCTCGAGTCCCTGACGCACAGCGAGGTAGCCCGCGTGAGGGCCGCCGAATCCCATCGGGACGCCGAAGCGCTGGGTCGTGCCCACCGCCACGTCCGCGCCCATCGCGCCGGGCGAGCCGAGCAGCGTGAGCGCGAGCAGGTCCGCAGCCACGACGGCCTGGCCACCGGCGACGTGGACGGCGTCGATCGCACCGGTGAGATCCCACACCCGGCCTGAGGCGCCGGGATACTGCAGGAGCGCCCCGAACAGTTCGCCCGGAAGCTCTTCGCCGCGGGCGAAGTCCACCTCGACGAGGTCGATTCCGACGGCCTCTGCGCGCGTGGCGAGCACCGACTTGGTCTGCGGAAGCGTGTCGGCGTCGACGGCGAACACGGAGGACTTCGCGCGCGACGCGCGACGAGCCAGCAACATCGCCTCTGCCGCGGCGGTGGCCTCATCGAGCATCGACGCGCCGGCCGTCGCGAGGCCCGTCAGGTCGGTGACCATGGTCTGGAAGTTCAGCAGCGCCTCGAGGCGCCCCTGCGAGATCTCGGGCTGATACGGCGTGTAGGCGGTGTACCACGAGGGATTCTCGAAGACGTTCCGGGCGATGACCGATGGGGTGATCGTTCCGTAGTACCCGAGCCCGATCATCGAGGTGGCCGCGGCGTTCTGCGCGGCGAGAGACCGGAGCTCGTCCAGCGCAGTGCGCTCGGTGGCGGCGTCGAGCAGGTCGGATGTCGCGCGCTTCTGCCGGCGGATGCCGCGGGGCACGGCCGCATCCATCAGCGCGTCGAGGTCATCGAACCCGCACGCGCGCAGCATCGCGTCGCGCGACGTGTCGTCGAGCCCGATATGCCGCTGCGGGAATGCGTCCGTCATGCGTCGGTGCCGGTGAGAGCCAGGTACGCGTCGCGGTCGAGCGTGCCTGTCAGGTCGCCCTCCAGGCGGACCTTGATCAGCCAGCCGGCGCCGAACGGGTCGGAGTTCACCAGGCTGGGGTCGTCGACGGCGGCGTCGTTCACCTCGACGACGGTGCCGTCCACGGGTGCGTAGAGCTCGCCGACCGATTTCGTGGACTCGATCTCGCCGGTCACCTCACCGGCGGTCACGGCGACGTCGGGGGCCGGAAGATCGACGTAGACGACGTCACCGAGCTTGTCGGCGGCGAAGTCGGTGATCCCGATGGTGGCGATGTCGCCGTCGAGGGCGATCCACTCGTGCTGGTCGGTGTACGCGAGGGCGGTGAGGTCGGTCATGAGGTTCTCCGGTAGAAGGGCAGTGCGGTGACGGTGGCGGGAATCAGGGTGCCGCGCACATCCATACGCAGCTCGGTGCCGACGGCGGCGACGGCGGGCGTGACGTACGCCATGGCGATGGGATGCCCGAGCGTGGGGCTGAGCGCACCGCTGGTGATCTCGCCCACTCGCGATCCGTCGACGTCGGTCACGGCGTACCCGGCGCGGCCGGCGCGGCGCCCGTCGGCGACGAGGCCGACCAGGACGGGCGCGTCCTCAGCCAGGGGCTGGGCGGCGGGTTCGCCGACGAACCCGTCTTTGTCGGCAGCCACCACGCGCGCAAGCCCCGCCTGGGCCGGCAGGGTCTCGCGGGTGAGTTCGTGGCCGTACAGCGGCATGCCCGCCTCGAGGCGCAGGGTGTCGCGCGCCGCGAGCCCGCACGGCACCAGCCCGTGCGCCTCCCCCGAGGCCAGAAGCGCATTCCAGAGACGCTCTGCCGCAGCGGACGCGACGAGGATCTCGTAGCCCGCCTCGCCGGTGTAGCCCGTGTAGGCGACCATGACCTGCTCCGCCCCCGACTCCGCGCGCGTCGCCCGGTAGTAGCCGAGATCGTCGAGGGGTGTCTCGTATCCGTAGATCTCGGGGCACGCCTCGAGGATCCGCCGCGCGGCGGGTCCTTGCAGCGCCAGCAGGGCGAAGCTGTCCGAGGCGTCCTCGACCGCAACGCGGAAGCCGCCGACCCGTTCGCGCAGCGCCGCGGCGACCGCATCCCGGTTCGCGGCATTCGCGATGACGAGATACCACCCGGGGTCGAGGTGATACACGATCACATCATCGATCACACCGCCACGGGGATCGAGAACCAGGCTGTACTTCGCGCGCCCGAGCGACATGCTCGACAGCCTGCCGGCGAGGGCATGGTCGAGGTAGTCTCCCGCGTCATCGCCTTCGACGATGAACTGCGCCATGTGCGACACGTCGAACAGGCCGGCGCGCTCGCGCACCGCGCGGTGCTCCTCGAGATCCGAGGTGTAGCGGACGGGCATCGACCATCCGCCGAAGTCGGTGAACGACGCGCCGAGCGCGGCATGGCGGGCATAGAGCGGAGTCGAACGGGATCCGTTCGCGAGGTCTGGCATGAGTTCTCCCGGAGGTCGTGCGGGCGGACGCCGGTGGCATCCGTGAACTCCCCCTCTGTCCGTGACCTGAGAGCTTCACCAACCCGCAGAGCGGATCGGCTTTCACCGTCGGCGGATCCCGCGGTGCGGGATCGCTTTCCAGAGCGGCCGGGCCCGAGCGGTACGAAGACCTGAGAGATTGGCGGGGAGGCTTGCTCCTTCGGTGCTCGGCTGTCGCCGAGGCTCTCCCGCACGGGTCATGCGGCCTGTATTCGATTGTCGGAGCCAGCATACCGCCAGGTCGTCGCGTTCTCCGGACGCGGCTCAGCCGACCGAGCAGCGCCCCGAGGAGACGGCGGCGTCGAACCCGCCGGCGCCGTCGATGATCGGCTCCAGCTCGGCGACCGTCATCGCGTAGCCGCGGTCGTCGCCGTCCAGGCCCCGAGCGAACACCACTCCGGCGACCTCGCCATCGCCGGTGAGCAGCGGTCCGCCGGAGTTGCCCGGCTGCACGAGCGCATCCAGCGCGTACACGTCGCGCAGTGCCGTCGACTCGTCATAGACGTCGGGCACGGGAACGGTGCCGACCGACAGGACCGACGCGTTCACGCTCGAGAAGGGCCCGCCGTTCGGGTATCCCTGCACCGCCGCGGAGGCCCCCGCCCCGAGCACCGGCGAGAGGTCGAGCGGCACCGCAGCCAAGTCGTCGACCGCGATGGCGGCGAGGTCGTCGACGGGGTCGAAGTACACGATCCGTCCTTCGCGCGCGGGCTGACCCGGAAGCTCGACGACCGGGGTGTCGACGCCGGCGACCACGTGCGCGTTAGTGACGACCAGGTCGGGGGCGATCACGAAACCGGAGCCAGAGGCCCCGGACCCGCACGCGAACGCGATGCCGGACACGCGCGCCACCGACGCGGAGGCCACCTGCAGCTCGGGGTCATCGAGGGCGATCGGCGCGTCGACGGCACCGCCCGCCGGCCCCAGCAGCACGCCGAGCTGAGGGAGCGCCTCGCCGAGCATCGTGGTGCGCAGCTCGGCCAGTCGCGCTTCGACCTCGTCGGGCAGCAGCGTCTGGATGCCCGCGACGACCTGGGACGACGAGACTGCCGCGGCGACCTGCGGCATCCCGGTGAGCGCGACCGTGGGCGCGATCAGCGCAATGGCGATCGCGCCGACGACCACCGAGGCGATGCCCCCGAGGAACCGTTCGATTCCCCGCAGCGGCGTGTGATCGACGCCGCGGCGGAGCGCTCCCCCGATCGCCGCGCCGATCCCGAGGCCGATGATCAGCAGCGCGACGCCGGCCAGCAGCACCAGCATTGAGCGCCACTGCGGCCAGGGCGTCCACGCATTCACCAGCGGCATCACCCAGAACGCGGCGACGCCGCCGGCGATGAGTCCGATCACGGGCCCGATGCTGGCGAACAGCCCGCGCCCGAAGCCCACCAGCAGCGCGGCGATGAGCAGCACCACGAGGATGACGTCGGTCAGGATCAACACGGACTCCAGGGTGAGGACGATCGGGCGGCGACGATCCGGCGGGGCGTCGTGGCTGCCAGCGTACGTGCCCGAACCGACAAGCCACCTGTGAGTGCGCTCGGCCGGGTTTGCACTTCGTGTCGTTGCGACTCTAAGATCGGACCAGGAGATATGGTCACAATGACACGAACAGCAGCTGCGGTCGCCACCGCGCCCGCGAGCCTCGACGGCGACGCGACGCGCGTCGCCGTGTCGACAGTGATCTTCTCGCTGCGCGCGCTTCCCGGCCGCGACGCCCCCCGCGTCGTCCTGCCGCTGGTCCGCCGCACCCGCGACCCGCACGAGGGGCTGTGGGCGCTCCCCGGCGGATGGCTCGACGTCGCCGAGGGTCTCGACGACGCGGCCTCTCGCACCCTCGCCGAGACGACCGCGCTGACCCCCAGCTACCTGGAGCAGCTCTACGCGTTCGGCGCGGTCGACCGGTCGACGACGCGCGTCGTGTCGATCGTGTACTGGGCGCTGCTGCGCCCTGACGCCGTCGACGCGCAGCTGCGCGCCCACGCGGTGGGCGAAGCGCCCGAGAACGTCGAGTGGTTCAACGCGGCGGATCTCCCGTCGCTCGCCTTCGACCACAACCAGATCGTCGACTACGCGCTGTGGCGCCTGCAGAACAAGGTGGGCTACAGCCGCATCGCGCACGGGCTGCTCGGCGATGAGTTCACACTCGCCGAACTGCGGGAGGTCTACGAGGCGATCCTCGAGCGCCGACTCGATCCCGCCAACTTCCGGCGTCAGGCCGAGAACAGCGGCGCGCTGATCCCGACCGACCGATTCCGAACCGGGACCCGGCACCGCCCGGCCCGCCTCTACCGCTACAACCAGGATGTCGAGCTCGCCGACCGGGGACCCCTCGGCATCCGCACCGAACGGAGCTGACATGGCCGCCGTCAACCTGACTCTGCAGCAGCGCCCCGCCGCCGATCCGTCCGTGGACCACGAGATCCAGGCGATCGTCGCGGGGGCCAGCGCCTCCGAGACCTGCAACACCGACCTCGCTGCGGGCCCCTGGGACTTCGACATCCGCCCCGGATACGGTCCGGGCGCATCGATGGGGGACGTGATCCCCACCGGCGCCCCCCGTCAGGGCGAGCTTCCGGCCGCGTACCGAGAGGCGTCGGACGAGGAGCTCGAAGGGCGCATTCAGGCCGCCAAGCGGACGCTCGGCGACCGTGTCGTGATCCTCGGCCACTTCTACCAGCGCGAAGAGGTCGTCACCCACGCCGACTACGTGGGCGACTCGTTCCAGCTGGCCAACGCCGCGCTCGAGCACCCCGACGCCGAGGCGATCGTCTTCTGCGGAGTCCACTTCATGGCCGAGACCGCCGATCTGCTCTCCCGCCCGGAGCAGGCCGTGATCCTGCCGAACCTCGCGGCGGGCTGCTCGATGGCGGACATGGCCGACATCGACCAGGTCGAGGAGTGCTGGGAGCAGCTCGCCGAGGTCTACGGCGACATGGACACCCCGGATGCCGAAGGCAAGCTCCCCGTCATCCCGGTGACCTACATGAACTCGTCCGCCGCGATCAAGGGATTCGTGGGGCGCCACGGCGGCATCGTCTGCACCTCGTCGAACGCCCGCACCGTCCTCGAGTGGGCGTTCGAGCGCGGCCGTCGTGTGCTGTTCTTCCCGGACCAGCACCTCGGGCGCAACACGGCCAAGGCGATGGGCGTGCCCCTCGACGAGATGCCCATGTGGAACCCTCACCGCCCCTTCGGCGGCTCGGACGAGGCGACGCTCACCCGCGCGCGGGTGATTCTGTGGCACGGATTCTGCTCGGTGCACCGCCGCTTCAGCGTGGACCAGATCACGCAGGCGCGTGCCGAGCACCCCGGAGTGCGCGTCATCGTCCACCCCGAGTGCCCGATGCCGGTCGTCGACGCCGCCGACGAGTCCGGCTCGACCGACTACATCCGCAAGGCGATCGAGGCCGCCGACGAGCCCACTACGTTCGCGATCGGCACCGAGATCAACCTCGTGCAGAGACTGGCGGCCCAGCATCCTCAGCACACGATCTTCTGCCTGGACCCGGTGGTCTGCCCGTGCTCGACGATGTACCGCATCCACCCCGGCTACCTGGCCTGGGTGCTGGAGGGGCTGGTCGAGGGTCGCGTGCACAACCGCATCACGGTGCCGCAGGACGTCGCCGACCCGGCGCGGGTCGCGCTCGAGCGCATGCTCGCCGCCAAGCCGCCCGCAGGGCGCCTCGAGCAGCCCGCCGGAACGACCTCGTGACCCACCCGACCGCACCGAACACCGCCGAACCGCTCGTCCTCGTCGTCGGCAGCGGGATCGC
>JAUHYM010000088.1 GCA_030426515.1 Actinomycetes bacterium | reverse complement strand
GGTCGTGATGATGTGCGAGCTGCCCAGCAACGCGGTGCTCGCCGACCAGTTCCTCGAGCACTTCGATGGCTTCTCGATCGGCTCGAACGATATGACCCAGCTCACCCTCGGGCTCGACCGCGACTCGTCTCTCGTGGCGCAGACCTTCGACGAGCGTGACCCGGCGGTGCTGCACATGCTGTCGCTGGCGATCACCGCGTGCCGGAAGGCCGGGAAGTACGTCGGCATCTGCGGGCAGGGACCGTCGGATCATCCCGATCTCGCCGCCCGGCTGGTGGAGCAGGGGATCGATTCGGTGTCGCTGAACCCCGACACGGTCGTCGAGACCTGGCTGGCGCTCGCCAAGACGCAGGCCGCGCCGGCCGCGGAGGCGACGCCGGTATAGGGGTCAGCGCATCACATCGCGGCGCGTTACCGGGTGGCAGCGTCCCAGGGGTTCACGGTGGGAACCCCCAGGTCTGCGACGTCTCGGACGTTGCGCGTCACGAGCGTCAGGTCATGGGCGATCGCTGTGGCGGCGAGCAGGGAGTCGATCACCGGCAGCGTGCGCGGCGGCGGCAGACCAGCCCACGCCCGCATGACGCGGTGGTCGACGTCCAGCCGCGCGTCGGCGTAGTGCTCTTCGATCGCGTCGACCTTCTCCGCCAGCGCCGATGCCCTTTCGGGCGCTCTCGGGTGGACCTTCGCGATCCCGCGGCGCAGCGCTCCAACCGTGAGGACGCTGACGAACTGACGGGCATTCCGATGCGCGGCGGTCCACGCGAGCACTGTCGCGTCGGGCGAGCGCTTGAGCACCTCCGACACGACGTTCGTGTCGAGGAGATACCCGGTCACTCGTCACTCCGATCGTCCAGGTCCAGATTCAGAGGCCGGTCGCCCTCGGGCGTCCGCGGTGGCAGCACCTCATCGATGTCGTCGAACCTCGGGCCCTCGAGGAGGAAATCGAGCAGTGAGGGCTTGGCCGGCGGGGCCTCGTGCGTCGCCCGAAAGTCCGCATAGTCGATGATCACAGCCACGGTCTCGCCGTGGCGCGTGATGAACTGCGGCTCGCCCGCCTCCGCCGCCCGAAGGACCTCACTCAGCCGCTGCTTGGCGGACTGAACCTGCCATGTGCTCACACGTCCATCTTCTCCCCACTCTGTCTAGTCTGTCTAGACGTAGGCGAAGGATGATTCGCGATCACGGCGACGTCCGGTCACACGCGCGCGAGGAACTCCTGCACCCGCTCGGTGAGCACAGCCGCGGCGGCCGGATCGTAGGCCGGCAGCGACGCATCGGCGAACAGGTGCTCATCACCGGGGTAGAGGAACAGCTCTGCCGCGGGGGCCGCGTCCACGAGCTCGCGTGCCGCCGGCAGATCCTCGGCGAAGAACTCATCGTCGGCTTTGCCGTGGATCTGCACGGGCACGCCGTCGGGCCAGGCTCCGCCGAACTCCGAGACCGGAATGCAGGAGTACATGAGCACCGCACCGCGGGCGCCTGCGCGCGTCTGCACGAGACGCTGGGCGATCATCACCCCGAACGAGAAGCCGGTGTAGACGAGTTCTGCGCCCAACTCCTCCGCGGCGGCATCCCCCCGCGCCCCGAGCGTGTCGAATCCGACATCCTGCGCATACGCGAAGCCCTCCTCGATCGACGCGAACCGGTGTCCGTCGAACAGGTCAGGCGTGTGTACCGTGTGCCCCGCACCGGCGAGTTCGTCCGCGAACAATCGCACCCCGTCGGTCAGCCCCTGAATGTGGTGGAACAGCAGCACCTCGGCCATGATCGCGCCCCTCTCGTCGCCACTGCCGATTCTGCCCGCCCCCTCCGACATCCGACGCCAGAGAATTTGTCTAGATTATCTAGTGATTTATTGCTAGCTTGTCTAGTGAAGTACGAGACAGGACGACCCGCGAAACGGAGACGACCATGGCTACCTCGACCGCATCCTCCCCCCGCGCCACCTCGAGCGGCGGCAGCAGCGCACCGCGCGACGGCATCCGGCAGATCGCGGTGCTCGTCAGCTCGATCCTGGCGATCGTCGGCGCCTTCATCGGCTCGGGGGTGATCATCGGCACTCCCATTCAGGAGGCGGCGGGCGGCTACCTCGACGCGGACTCGACGCTGATCGCCCCGGGGACGGGTGCGTTCCGGATCTGGAGCGTGATCTACACCGGGATGCTCGCGTACGCGATCTGGCAGGCGCTGCCGGGCCAGCGCCACGACGACCGTCAGCGGGCCATCGGCTGGTGGGCGCTGGCGTCGCTGGTCCTGAACGCGGTGTGGATCGCGAGCGTGCAGCTGGATCTGCTGTTCCTCAGCCTTCCGATCATCGTCGCACTGCTGGCCGTCCTGTGCCGGATCTTCGTGCTCCTGCGGCGCTCGACGCCCAAGAACCGCATCGAGGCCGTCGTCGTCGACGGTGCGATCGGCCTGTACCTGGGTTGGGTGATCATCGCGACCGCCGCGAACACGACCGCGGTGCTGGTCGCCGCCGGCTTCGAGGGCTTCGGGCTCGCTCCCGAGATCTGGGCGGCGATCGTGCTGGCCGCGGCCGCGATCGTCGGCGTCGCTCTGGCGCTGTGGGGCCAGGGGCGCATCGCCCCCGCGCTGTCGCTGAGCTGGGGCATCAGCTGGGTGGCGGTCGCCCGCATCACCGACGAGCCGTACTCTCCGACCACCGGCTACGTCGCGATCGCCGCCGCCGCCGTCGTGCTCGCCGCGACCGCGTTCGCCCGGGTGCGAGCGATCCGAGACGGTCAGCGCAGCCGGGCCTGACACCCCGTCAGAACCGGATCGTTGCGCGGACCCGGCGCTGCACCGCGGCATCCACGCCCGACCGGCGGCGGGTGGCGAGAATGACCAGCGCCGGGTACCGCGCGATGCGCTCCCACAGGTAGGAGGTCTCGAGGTTGGCGTACTTGTCGTGCGCATCGCGGACGGTCGCCCGTTTGCCGAAGAGCGCATCCGCCTCGTCGAAGAACAGCACCGCCTGCGTGTGTTCGGCACGGTCGAACAGTCGGGCGATGTTCTTCTCGGTCTCGCCGATGTAGCGCGACCGCAGAGCGTTCAGGTCGACGCGGTGGACGGCCGCGCCCGCGGCCTCGGCGAGCAGCTGCGCGGCCACGGTCTTCCCTGTGCCGGAGGGACCGGTGAACAGCACGACCTCGCCACCGCGCGTGTCCCCCGCGCCGCGGGCGCGCTGTCGCCGCTGCACCTCGCCCAGCACGCTGCGGGAGGGCGCGGACAGCGACAGCGCGCCATGGGCGGGGGTCACGGCACGACGATCTCGAAGTCGGGGTCGCCGGGCTGGAGCACCGAGAGCAGGGTCTCGATGACGGACCAGTCGCCGTCGACCTGGATGCCGTCCTGGGACGTGTTCCCGGCGGCGAGGGCGAGCAGACGCATCTTGGGCAGGGTGATGTGCAGCTGTGCGTCGTCTGCGGGTTCGCGTTCGAGGTAGACGAGGACGCCGTTGCGCAGCGTCACCCGGAAGCTGCGGCCGAGGTCAGAGAACGTCACGTCGGCGACGAGGTCCAGGTCCCACGCCTTGGGTCCGTCGACCTGGATCGCGAACGCGTCGAAGAGCTGCTCGGGCGATAGCTGCGCCACGATCGACGGCGCATTGGTGACGGTCGGCGTACCGAAGTTGCCGCCGGTGAGCTCGGTCGCGCCCGACAGGAAGAAGTTCCGCCAGGTGCCGTTCTCGGAACCGTAGCCGAGCTGCGCGAGCGTGTCGGCGTAGAGCGCGCGGGCGCCCTGGTGTGCGGCATCCGCGAACACCGCGTGGCCCAGCAGGGTCGCCGCCCACCGGTAGTCGGCCTGGTCGTAGGCGGTCTGCGCGAGGTCGACGACCCGATCTGTGCCGCCCATCGCGTCGACGTACCGCGTCGCAAGCTCCGCCGGCGGGTGCGGCCACAGGCTGGCGGGGTTCCCGTCGAACCAGCCCATGTACCGCTGGTAGATCGCCTTCACGTTGTGACTGACCGAGCCGTAGTACCCGCGGGTGCTCCACGCCCTCTCGAGCGCCGGGGGAAGCTGGATCTCCTCGGCGATCTCGACGCCGGTGAGGCCCTGGTTGAGCATGCGCAGCACCTGGTCGTGCAGGTAGGCGTACAGGTCGCGCTGGGTGCTGAGGAACGCGTGGATCTCGTCGGCACCCCAGGTGGGCCAGTGATGCGAGGCGAAGACGACGTCGCTGCGGTCTCCGTACCGGTGGATCGCCTCGGTGAGATACTGCGACCACACGTGCGGATCGCGCACCAGCGCCCCGCGCAGTGTCAGCAGGTTGTGCAGGTTGTGGGTCGCGTTCTCGGCCATGCACAGCGCACGGTAGCGCGGGAAATAGAAGTGCATCTCCGCGGGCGCCTCGGTGCCCGGCGCCATCTGGAACTCGATCTCGAGGCCGTCGACGGTGTAGGCCTCACCCGTCGTCGTGATGTCCTTCGTCGGCACGATGATGCCGATGAGACCCGTCGACGTCGTCTGGCCGAGGCCCGCCCCGACCTGCCCACGAGGTCCCCGTTCGAGCGCTGCGCCGTACGTGTAGCCGGCGCGACGCCCCATGGCGGTGCCGGCGTAGACGTTCTCGGCCACGGCGTGTTCGACGAGACCCTCGGGGGCGATGATCTCGACCGCACCGGAGTCGACCTCCTCCTGCGACGTGATGCCGAACACCCCGCCGAAGTGGTCGATGTGGCTGTGGGTGAAGATCACGGCCTTCACCGGACGATCGCCCCGATGCTCGCGGTAGAGCTTCAGCGCCGCCGCCGCCGGCTCGGCCGAGATGAGCGGATCGATGACGATGACGCCGGCGTCCGTCTCGACGAATGAGATGTTCGACAGGTCGAACCCGCGCACCTGGTACAGGCCCTCGACGACCTCGAACAGACCGTGCTTGGCCACCAGAGTGGACTGCCGCCACAGGCTCGGGTTCACCGATGCCGGCGCCTCCCCGGTCAGGAAACCGTAGCTCTGACCGTCCCACACGACCGCGCCTTCGGCGTCGGTGATGACCAGCGGATCGATGGTGGCGATGAAGCCGCGATCGGCCCGCGCGAAGTCGGCATCGTCATCGAACGGAAGGGACGAGCGCAGCGCGTCGTTCTGCGCCGCGATCGCGGAGGAAGGTTCGGGGAAGGTCATGATTCTCCTGTGGGTGGTCGCTCGCCGGATCCCGGACCGCGGCCCTCTCAGTCTGTCATCGTCCCCGACGAGCTTCAATCCCGTCCAGGCGCTGTTCACCCGCCGGCCCGGATCCGTCGCGACCGGGTGTCATGCGACCCGGGCCCCGTGCACCGCCCACTCCGCGAGTACGTCGTATGCGCGGGCGCGGGGGTCCGGCCGGGAGAGGAACACATCGTGGATCGCACCCTCGATCCGTGCGATCGTCACCACGGATCCGATCCGCGTCGCGGCCCGCGCGATGTCCTCGACGGCCAGGACGCTGTCGGTCGAGGTCATCTCGTCGCTCCACGCCATCGGCGACGACGATCTGGTCGACAGCAGGACGAGCGCCGGGCAGCCGACATCCACCCCCTCCCACACGGTGCGGTGGCCGGCGAGCACCGCCGCCAGCCAGCCGGGGCGGGGCGTGAAACCGCGCTCCGGACGCCATGAGGCGAAGGCGGGGTCCTGCGGCAGCGAGCCGATCTCGGCCTGCGCGCGCGTGTAGTACCCGTAGTCCAGCTCGGGCAGCGTGCCCCGCGGATCCCGACGGGCACGCAGGTCGATGAGCGGGGTCAGCGCGTCGCGCCCGACGTGTCCGATCTGCAGCTCGAGCCACGGACTGTTGAGGATCAGCGCGGCCGCCCGTCCCCGGTGCCGCGCCGCCCACAGGGTCAACGTCAGACCGCCGGTGGAGTGCCCGAGCAGGAACAGGCGCCGCCGCGGTCGCTCACTGCCACCGTGCCCGATCGCGGTGAGCGCAGCGTCGATGTCGACGTCGTAGTCGTCGAGGCTGTCGACGTACCCGGGGACCTGGTCGGGGCGCAGACTGCGGCCGTACCGGCGCAGATCGAGGGCGTAGAACCGCGCGCCGAGCCGATTCCAGAACGCGGCGAGCTCGGTCTGGAAGAAGAAGTCCGACCAGCCGTGCACGTAGAGCACGTCCACGTCGTTGAGCGGGCGCCCCACCGTCCCGATCCATGAGGGGATGCTGCGCACGACCGTCGCCGCCAGCGGACCGTGCTGTCCGTCGATGCCCAGGTCGAGGGTGAGCTGCTCGAACGGCGAACCGAGCGGGTCGGGGACCCAGCCCCCGGCATCCTCACCCGCATCTCTCCCCATCCGGCGATCCTACGGCGCACGCGCCTCGCGCGGGGCGCCACCGGCGACGGTCGCGAGAGCGGACGGTGGGGTAAGGTAGCAGGGTCGCTCGCTCGGCGGGCGCACCACGGGGCTGTAGTTCAATGGTAGAACTTCTGCTTCCCAATCGCTGACGCACCAGAGATTCCGCCAGGAATCGGCGGTCTTCCAGCGATCTCCCCCCACACTGCGATACAGCGCGCCACGGCCATGTGTACACCAATGTGTATACCGATTGGCGGGTGTTGTTGGGCGGCATCCAAGCTTCGAGCGGACCGCTGCACCAGGCGATCCGACCGAACGGCGAAGGCTACTCGAGGCGCCAGACCGCACGCGGATCTCGCGCCGACTTGCCTGCCCAGAGGATGAGCCCTTCGTTCTGCAAGGCACGCAGTCGGGTCATCGCGGTGGGTCGGCTCATGCCAAGCTGTTCGGCGATCTCTCCCGTCCCGAGTTCGACGGAGCTCGCGCGAAGGAGGTCGAGGACGTCTTGGCTTCGACTGGGGAGTCGGTCGGCGACGGCGGGATCGAGCCGGGGGATCGCGGCGAGCGTGAGCCGGACCGAGGTCTGGGTCTGGCGGTAGACGGGATCGGTGAGACCGACCCGTCGCATCTCGTCGAAGATGCGACGGATCCCCTCTCCGAGTTCCTGACCGATCCGGAGGTCCGCGCACACCCGCGCGATGCGCGGGTTCCGAGCGAACCGACCGATCTCCAGCGGCCGCCGCGGATCCGCTAACCCGGGAAACCTCCCCGGGCTCTCGATCTCGATTCGATCGGGGAAGATCTCGCACCGGATGTGATCGCCGCCCAGGCTGTACGAACGATGGATGACGGCGTTCACGAGCCCCTCGAGCCACGCATCCCGGGGAACGATCGGCTCGTCCTCGAAAAGGCCGGAAGCGGCGAGCGCGCGCCTCTTGGGGACGAGGTCCTGGACTGCACGAGCTGCGGCCTCGATCATCCGCGGGATCGGGCCCTCCAATCGCACGTCATGCTCCGCATCGACCATGAGCCTGGATCCACTGCCTCGAGTCGTGGACAGGTACCGGATCACCCGGATGTGCGCCTGCGGGAACATCTCCTGCGGGTGCGCACCGAAGAGGAGATACCCGGCGTTCGTCACCTGGCCATCCCGTGACAGGAGACTCCGCGCCTGGAGGAGCTGTGTGTACGTTCCCGTCGCACCCGTCGCTTGGCGGAAGTGTCGCAGCAGGCTCTCGTCGAGGTCTTCGACCCGTGTTCGTGCCGCGGGGTGTCCGTCGTACTGGCCTTGGCCGCGATCGAACGCCAACTCCTGACGCTGGTCGTGCCCGAGCTTGCGCGACTCGTCGCCGATACGGAGGTAGCACTCCCCGTTCTTGGTCTCATGGACTGTCTCGCCGGGGTCGACGCGAATGACGACGAGCGTGTCGGTCTCACCCGACGAGTTGATGCAGCCGACCTGGTCCACGCGGCATCGCACCGGCGGCATCGTGTGATCGACTGCGATCTGCCGATAGTCGTTGATGCGATGAGCGTGCGCTTTCACACCCTCCACAACACCATCGCTGAGCCCGACGACGACCACGCCGCCCTCTGCGTTGGCGAATGCGACGAGCAGCTGAGCCAGGCTCTTCGGCTCCGCCCGCACGGACTTCCGGTCGAACCACTGGTCTTCGCGCAACGCGAGCACGTGGAGTCCGACGTCAGCGATCGGCGCGCCGAGCGCCCGATCCACATCCTTCGCACTCACCGCTTCAGAGTAGCTTTCGAGTACGACAGTCCCGACGCCCCCACCCCCGGGATCACGCGGATCCAGAGCCACCACTGGCTTTCGAGTACCTTTCAAGTAGCGGCCGCACCGGCCAATGTCAGCCGTGGCCGGCGGCGCCGATCAAGACCCCCGAGGTCGAGTCCCGTTCCATCGGCCGGCCGGGAGGCGGCAGAACACGTGCATACCCTCACGACCGTCCGAGAGCGCCTGCCCATCTGAGGTAGGGTGTCTGATGCAACAGAGATTCCGATCCGAGTTGTTGTGTACACGGATGTGTACACCTGATCCTTGATCACCGGGCCGCGATCCCAGTGTTTTCGAGGCATCGGGGCTGTAGTTCAATGGTAGAACTTCTGCTTCCCAAGCAGACAGCGCGGGTTCGATTCCCGTCAGCCCCTCCGAGCCCTGACGGGCGGCCACAGGTCGCCTGGCAGGGCTTTCGCGCGGTTGCCGCCGCCCGCCGGATGCCGAGGGCACACGGTACTCGCGAGGGCACACGCTTTCGGCGTCTTTCGCGTGTGCCCTCGGGGATTGCGTGTGCCCTCGCGCACGGAATGATCGGCCTGACGTGCCCTGGGGGATTGCGTGTGCCCTCGCGTACGGGATGATCGGCCCGACGTGCCCTGCCGGATCGCGTGTGCGTCGCGCGCGGCGACGGGCCTGATGCGCCGCGCCTCACGCCCTACACTCGGGCGCATGGCGACCGTCCTGTTCTGCCCTGTGACCTTCAACCTGGCCGAGACGACCCGGATGATCCAGGTCGCGCGGGCGCTCGACCCGCAGCACCGGGTGGTGTTCATGGGCTACGAGCACGATTTCGTGGACCTCATCCGCGACGCCGGCTTCGACTACCGCGCGTGCGAGCCGGCGTGGAGCGATGCCGAGCGCGACCAGGCGATGGCGTTCGACCAGGGCAAGAGCTTCACGAGCCCGTTCACCGAGCCGCTGGTGCGGGAGCGCGTGCGGGTGGAGCGCGCGCTCATCACCGATCTGGATGCCGCAGCGGTCGTCACCGGGTCGAACCTCACCTCGTTTCTGGCCGCGCGCGCCGAGAAGGTGCCGCTGTTCTACCCCGTGCCGTTCGCCCTCACCCGGGCGCAGGTGTCGCAGACGCGGCGCATGCGGTTCGTCGACGGCGATGCGCGCCTGCATCGCGTGCTGGACATCGCCGCGACCTCCGCCTTCCGGTGGGTGTACACGAAGGCGCCGCTCGCGCCCAAGGCCTTCCGCACGGTCGCCCGTGAGATCGGCGTTCCCCCGCTGCCCGCGGCCGCCGACCTCATCACCGCCGACCGCAACCTGATCACCGAGATGCCGTGGGAGCTCGAGGGCTTCCGCCTGCCGCCGACGTTCGAGCGCATCGGCCCGATCTTCGCCCACATCGACGCGCCGATGCCCGCGATCGTGAGCGAGCTCGCCGCGCGGCCCGAGAAGCTCGTCTACCTGGGCCTGGGCTCCAGCGCCAACCGCGAGCTGGCGCTGGGCGC
>JAUHYM010000087.1 GCA_030426515.1 Actinomycetes bacterium | reverse complement strand
ATCTGATCCGCGCGAACGGGCGCGGCATCGCCTATACCCGCGCAGCGTTCGCGTATGTGTTCCGCCTGCGCGACGGGGACCCCTGAGAACCGCAGCGCGCAGCCGTCAGTCCCAGTCGAGATAGTCCTCGATCGGCCACGCGGTCTCTCCCACGTGTGTGAGCGGGAACAGATGCCCGGCTCCGTCGACCGACACGACGCTCACGAGCATCGGCGCCGACGCGCGCAGCGCCTCGCCGTTCGCCGGCGGAGTGAGCGGATCGTCCGACCCCTGGACGACGAGCACCGGATGCGACGCCGGCAGTGTCGACCAGGCGATCTCGGGCGAGGACGCCTGAGCCGCTTCCTGCATCGCCACCACGTCGGCGTCCCGCGCACCGTCCGGGATCTCGGTCTCGGCGTCGGCGAGCTCATCGGTCTGGGCCGCGCCTTCCACGCCGAGCAGGAGCACACCGCCGGCGCGCGCCGGGTGGTCGAGGACGACAGTGCGGGCGAGCACGCCGCCGAACGCATGGCCTCCGATCCACGCCGCCTCCAGTCCGACGTGGTCCATGACATCGATCACGTCGCGCGCGAGATCGTGCAGGGTCGGCGTGCGCTCTGCGCCTGCGGCCGGGTGCCGCGGACCGACGCGCACCACCCGGAACTCCTCCTCCGCCAGCGCGTGGGCCAGCAGGCCGAGGTAGCTGATGTTGAGACCGCGCCCGGGGATCAGAACGACAGCGGGACCGTTCCCGCCTTCGTCGGCGTACTCGATCGCGCGGCCCTCGGGCTCGAAGATTCTCGTGTCACTCGTATTCATGGCTGCCGATCAGACGTTGAAGCGGAACTCGACCGGGTTCCGTCACGGATCGCGGTCTGGGACGAAGACCTATCATGCCATTGTCGAATTGCGATCGAATGGCACAGTACGGTCGGATCTCAAGCGTCCATACTCGAGGCAAGAGCATCACACACGGCGGGCGCATCCGATGCGCGAACTCGGCGGAGCGCCGCCCATTCCGCTCCGTTCACGCAACCTTCAAGGGCGTGATCGACGCGATCTGCTCCCCCGCGAGGTCCTCGGCCCGGTCGAGCTCGTAGTGACTCTGCAGATTGATCCAGAACTCCGCAGACGTGCCGAAGTACTTCGCCAAGCGCAGTGCCGTGTCCGCGCTGATTCCACGCTTGCCGTGAACGATCTCGTTGATCCTCCGTGGAGGCACCCCGATGGCCACCGCAAGGCGGTTCTGCGTGATGTCGAACCCCTTGATGAAGTCCTCCATGAGCACCTCGCCCGGGTGAATCGGGGGAATCTTGTCAGTGATAGTCAACGATCTCCACCTCCTCCGGCCCAGCATCGGTCCACACGAAGCAGATCCGCCACTGGTCGTTGATTCTGATGCTGTACTGACCGACCCGATCGCCTTTCAGCGCTTCGAGCCGGTTACCTGGGGGAACACGGAGGTCATCGAGCGACTCCGCAGACCCCACCTGACGAAGCTTGCGCAGCGCCACCGAATGAATCCGAGGATCGATCGACGGCACCCGCTCACGACGCCACAGTCGCTCGGTGTCCTTGCTCCCGAACGATCTGATCACACGATCAGGATATAACGCAAAGCGTCAATGACGCTAGACGTTAAACCAGAACTCGACACCGCATGCACCCCATAGAGGAGCAATATGGTCGCCCCGCCCGCAGGCCGCCAATGTGCGCGACGTTTACTGGATGGTCCAGACCTGCCGGTCGGTGTCCGACACGGTCATTTGTCTGTACTCCATCCGCTTCCGGAATCGCCTCTTGGTGTATCGGATCAGTATTTCCAGCGCCGGACCTCCATGGCGATGCTCCAGCCGCACTCGGATTGCGTCCGAGCCATCAACTCTCACGTCCGCTGCAACGGCGACCGCTCGCAGTGCCTCGCGATCAGCGAGGATTCCCACATACAAGGAGTCGATGACCACCTGCGACTCAGGGTGCTCGCCAAGACCGGGATCTGCCCCTAGCATCCGCGCTTCGCCGTCTGACGAGAGCACCATTCCGAAGGGGTAGAACTCGCCGGTGCGGTGAAGAAAGTGCTGGGCGGCATCGATCGCTGCGCCAGCAAGCCCGTCAAGATCGCCTTGCACACGTTCGGATGTGCCGTCTCGCCACGACCTCATATGCCCGCTCCCAGCGGGCGTTCCGTGGACGGAACTCCACGACGTGAAGATTCAGACGTTGAAGCGGAACTCGACGACGTCGCCGTCCTGCATGACGTAGTCCTTGCCTTCGAGGCGCGCCTTGCCCTTGGAGCGGGCTTCGACGACGGACCCCGCGGCGACGAGATCGTCGAACGAGATGACCTCGGCCTTGATGAAGCCCTTCTCGAAGTCGGTGTGGATCACGCCCGCAGCCTGCGGAGCCTTCCAGCCCTTCCCGATCGTCCAGGCGCGCGCCTCCTTCGGGCCCGCGGTCAGGTAGGTCTGCAGGCCGAGGGTGTCGAAGCCGACGGTCGCGAGCTGGTCCAGCCCGGAGACATCCTGACCGGTCGCCTGCAGCAGCTCGGCCGCGTCCTCGGGGTCGAGGTCGATCAGCTCGGACTCGATCTTCGCGTCCAGGAAAACGGCCTTGGCCGGAGCGACGAGCGCTTCGAGCTCCGCCTTCCGTGCGGCATCGGTGAGCACGGGCTCGTCGACGTTGAAGACGAAGATGAAGGGCTTCGCGGTGAGCAGCCCCAGCTCCTTGATCGGCGCGAGATCGATGCCGGACGCCGACAGCAGGATGCCGCGCTCGAGCGCCTCTTTCGCCTCGACGGCCGCGGCCAGCACCGACGGGTCGAGCTTCTTGCCCTTGACCTCCTTCTCGAACCGGGTGATCGCCTTCTCGAGGGTCTGCAGATCGGCCAGCTGCAGCTCCGCATTGATCGTCTCCATGTCGCTCGCCGGGTTCACCGCTCCGTCGACGTGCACCACGTCGTCGTCACTGAACCCGCGGACGACCTGGGCGATCGCGTCGGCTTCGCGGATGTTCGCCAGGAACTGGTTCCCGAGGCCCTCCCCCTCGCTGGCACCGCGGACGATCCCCGCGATGTCAACGAACGAGACCGCCGCGGGCAGGATCTTCTCGGAGTGGAAGATCTCGGCGAGTGTGTCGAGACGAGGATCGGGCAGGTTCACGACCCCGACGTTCGGCTCGATCGTCGCGAACGGGTAGTTCGCGGCGAGGACCTGGTTCTTGGTCAGGGCGTTGAAGAGGGTCGACTTGCCGACGTTCGGGAGTCCGACGATTCCGATGGTGAGAGCCACGGGCATCCAGTCTACGTGTGCGGCGGAGGCTTCCGCGGCGCGCCTGGAGGGAGTGACGGCACGAACACGACAGGCTGGTTGCCGTGGCACTGGATTTCACGGCAATCGACTTCGAGACGGCGAACTCCAGTCCCGCGTCCGCGTGCGCGGTCGGCATGGTCCGCGTGCGGGACGCGCGCGTCGTGGCCCGCGCCGGCTGGCTGATCAAGCCACCCCCCGGTCACGATCGCTTCCAGCCCGTCAACATCGGCATCCACGGCATCCGTCCCGAGCACGTCGCCGACGCCGCCGCGTGGGAGGACCAGCTCGACGAGCTCGCCGCCTTTGCGGGCGCCGATGTGCTCGCAGCCCATAACGCCGGATTCGACATGGGGGTGCTCCGACGCGCCTGCGAGGCGACGTCGCAGCCCTGCCCTCCGTACCGCTACATCTGCAGCGTCCAGATCGCGCGCCGCACCTATGACCTGGACTCCTACCGCCTGCCGCGCGCCGCGGCGGCCGCCGGGTTCACATCGCTCTCCCATCACGATCCGATCTCGGACGCCGAAGCCTGCGCGCACATCGTGATCGACGCGGCTCGTCGCGCGGACCTCACCGACATCACGGCGCTGGCGAGCATCACCGGCGTCCGGATGGGTCGCACGGCTCTGGCCGACGCTGCCGCTGCCTGACACGCGCCTGGGTTCACCTCGGTGTCGGAGGTTCCCGGCATGATCGGCCTCATGGATCTCACGCTCGCACTCCTGCTCTTCGTGATCGCTCTCGGAGCGGGATTCGCCACGGGCTGGGTGGCGCGCGGGCGCACTGCCCCGCCGACCGACATCGACGCGGTCGCGGATGCCCGCGCGCAGGCCGCGGCGGCCACGGCGACGAGTGCCGCGGCGCGAGAACAGCTCGAGGCCCAGGCCGTCCAGTACCGAGAGCAGATCACGGCGCAGCGCGCACACATCGAGGAGCTCGCGCGGCGCCTCGATGAGAGAAGAGACGCCGACGCTCAGCGTGTGGCCTCGGAAGGACGGGTGCTGACCGCTCTCAGTCCGGTCGCGGCGCAGCTCGCCCGGGTGCAGGAGCAGGTCACCGCTCTCGAGCAGCAGCGCCAGCGGCAGCACGGCGAGCTCAGCGAGCAGCTGCGACACTCCGCGGCGTCCGAGGAACGGCTGCGGGCGACGGCCGAGTCCCTCGCCACCGCCCTGCGCTCGAACAGCACACGCGGGGTCTGGGGCGAGACGCAGCTGCGCAGCGTGGTCGAAGCGGCCGGGATGGTGCATCGCGTGGACTTCGACCTGCAGGCGACCGTCGACTCCGACGCCGGCCGCGGTCGCCCCGACATGGTCGTGCGGCTTCCGGGCGGCAAGAGCATCGCGGTCGACGCGAAGGTCCCCTTCAGCGCGTACCTCGAGGCGAGCGCGATCCCCGCGACCGCGCAGGGCGAAGAAGGCGCTCGCCGCGAGGTCCTGCTGGCCCAGCACGTCAAGGCGCTGCGCGACCACATCACCGCGCTCGGATCGAAGCAGTACTGGAACGGACTGCAGCCCAGCCCCGAGATGGTGATCGCCTTCATTCCGAGCGAGGGCCTGGTCTCGGCCGCGCTCGAGGCCGACCCCTCGATCATGGAGTTCGCGTTCGACAAGCGGGTCGCGCTGTCCTCCCCGGTCACCCTGTGGTCGGTCCTGAAGACGGTCGCCTACAGCTGGCAGCAGCAGACACTGACGGATGATGCGAAGAAGCTGTTCGACCTGAGCCGCGAACTGCACACCCGCCTGTCGACGACGGCCGGGCATCTCGACAAGCTCGGACGGTCGCTGACCCGTACCGTCAGCGACTACAACACCTACGTCGGCTCGATGGAGCGCAGCGTTCTTCCCTCGGCGCGGCGCCTGGTGTCGCTTGACGAGAAGCAGGTCATCGGCGAGCTCGACGAGATCGAGCAGACGCCGCGGCCGCTCACGGCGTCAGAGCTCGTCGACGGCCTCGACCAGGTGCGTGCGCGGATCGCCGACGACACCGCCACAGGAGAGGAGCGCGCAACGCGTTCCGGCGCCGCAGAGACGTCGCTCTGACGACTCGAGTGCTGCCGAAGCGACGGGTCAGGCGCCGCCGGGAACGAAGCTGAGGAGGGCGATCACGGCCGCGGATACCCCGAGGAACGCGCCGATGTTCCACCAGATGCTGATCTCCTGCCCCTGGGCGCGGCGCACGCGCAGCAGCACGTCGGGACGCCGGGCGGGGTCGGTGACGACCGGCTGAGCGGCGGTGCGCGGGCGCGTCACAGCCCCCGGCGTCTGCACTCCCTGTACGGTCATCGTCCCTGTCCTCCCCAAGATTCTGGCGTTGCGGCTTCGATCTCGTCGACGGTGACGGCCTCGACCATTCTGCCAGAAGCCCCCTGCATAGCAGGTCACAACGTCGTCACGATAGCCCCGCGCGGGGCCTCAGCCTCGCCCCCACGCCGCCCGGCGGCGTCTCAGACGATCAGAGCCACTTCGAAACGAGATGCTCCGACGAGATCCGCCGCAGCGTCCCCGATGCGCTGCGCAGCACGACGGACTCGGTGTAGACGTAGTCGCGCTCTCGACGCACACCCGCGACGAGCTCGCCGTTGGTGACGCCGGTGGCGACGAAGATGGTGTTCTGGCTGGTCACGAGGTCGTTCGCCTCGTACACATGGTCGTCGAGCTTCAGGCCCGCATCGATGCCCTTCTGCTTCTCGTCATCGTCGCGCGGCCAGAGCCGGCCCTGCATGTGACCGCCGAGCGCCTTGATGGCGCAGGCGGTGACGACGCCCTCGGGGCTCCCGCCGATCCCGACGCACATGTCGGTGCGGGCGTTGTGTCGCGCGGCGTTGATGCCGCCCGCGACGTCGCCGTCGCTCATCAGGCGCGTTCCCGCTCCGGCTTCGCGGATCTCGTTGATCAGCTGCTCGTGACGCGGGCGGTGCAGCACCGAGACGACGATCTCATCGACCGGCTTCTCCATTGCGGCAGCCAGACGCCGGATATTCTCGCCGATGGGAAGACGAATGTCGACGACGCCGACACCGGCCGGCCCCGTCACCAGCTTGTCCATGTAGAAGACGGTCGAGGCGTCGAGCATCGTGCCGCGGTCCGAGACGGCGATCACCGACAGCGCGTTGTTGCGCCCGGCCGCCGTCAGAGACGTGCCGTCGATGGGGTCCACGGCGATGTCGGCCGCAGGTCCCCGCCCGTTCCCGACACTCTCGCCGTTGAACAGCATGGGCGCGTTGTCCTTCTCGCCCTCGCCGATGACGATCCGACCATCGAAGTTGACGGTGTGCAGGAACGCCCGCATCGCGTCGACGGCAGCACCGTCGGCGGCCTCCTTCGCGCCGCGCCCGATGAAGGGGACGGCACGGATCGCCGCCGCTTCGGTCGCCCGGACCAGCTCGAGAGCGAGGTTGCGGTCGGGGTGCAGCGGACTCATGTCGGCGGTAAGGCTCACCATGGACTCGAGCCTAGTGTCCCGCGCATTCCCAGATGTGGACTTCGCCAACATTGCCCGCGAAGGAATCGCGGTTCTTTCGCGGGTCGCAATCCGCCTCGCCGCACGACGTGTGCCACCTCCCCGGCCCCTGCCGAGTACGGCGCAGGCTTCGCTAGAGTGACTCGCGTACGCGCCGTCTCACCAGAGGAGTTCTCATGCCCGTCGCCACACCTGAGCAGTACGCCGAGATGCTGGACCGCGCGAAGGCCGGCGGCTTCGCCTACCCCGCGATCAACGTCTCGAGCTCGCAGACCATCAACTCCGTCCTGCAGGGCCTGACCGATGCCGGCTCCGACGGCATCCTGCAGGTCACCACCGGTGGAGCAGACTACTTCGCCGGTCACACCCGGTCCGGCGCCCGCGCGACCGGCGCGCTGGCGATGGCCAAGTTCGCGACCGAGGTCGCCAAGAACTACCCCATCACCATCGCGCTGCACACCGATCACTGCCCGAAGCCCGCGCTCGAGAACTTCGTCCTGCCGCTGCTGGCTGAATCGGAGAAAGTCGTGGCCGACGGCGGCAACCCCATCTTCCAGTCCCACATGTGGGACGGCTCGGCCGTTCCGCTCGATGAGAACATCGAGATCGCGAAGGAGCTCCTCCCCCGCATCAAGAACATCAACGCCATCCTCGAGGTCGAGATCGGCGTCGTCGGCGGCGAGGAGGACGGCGTCAAGCACGAGGGCTCCAACGAAGCGCTCTACACGACCGTCGCAGATGTGACCAAGGCCGTCGAGGCGCTCGGACTGGGCGACGCGGGCCGGTGGATCGCCGCGCTCACCTTCGGCAACGTCCACGGCGTCTACAAGCCGGGCAATGTGAAGCTGCGCCCCGAGCTGCTGGGCGAGATCCAGGAGGGCATCGCCTCGAAGTTCAGCACCGGCGACAAGCCCCTCGACCTGGTGTTCCACGGCGGCAGCGGCTCGACCGAGGAAGAGATCGCGCTGGCCGTGCAGAACGGCGTGGTGAAGATGAACATCGACACCGACACCCAGTACGCGTACACGCGCTCGGTCGCCGGCTTCATGTTCGACAACTACGACGGCGTCCTCAAGGTCGACGGCGAAGTGGGCAACAAGAAGGCGTACGACCCGCGCGCCTGGGGCAAGGTGGCCGAGACGGCCATGGCGGCTCGCGTCGTCGAGGCGACCCAGCAGCTCGGCTCGTACGGCAAGTCGCAGAGCTGATCACCCGCGGGCCCCGCGTCGCCGAGCGATGCGGGGCCCTTGCGTGCGCTCTACGCGGGGTCGCGATAGTCGGCCAGCAGCAGGGGCGCGTCCGCAGGGCGGTCGAGCACGGTGATCTCGTCTCCTGCCTGCACACGACCGGGGGTGAGCACCCGCAGGTACGGACCCAGACGCCGCTGCGTGGAGAATCTCTTCACCCAGCCGCGCTCGTCGTCTCCTCCGACCCAGCGCGCGAAGGTCTGACACGGCGTGCGCGGCATCGTGACCTGGACCTCGACCCGCTCACCCAGGCGCCATCGCTCGCCGATCCGCGTCTGGTTCACATCGATGCCCACCGTGCGAAGGTTCTCACCGAAGAACCCGGGCGGCAGTGCGCGCCCGAGCTCGCGCTCCCAGTACTCGGCATCCTCCTGCGCATACGCGTAGAGGGCCTTGTCGTGTCCGCCGTGGTGGCGTCGATCGGCCTGGACGTCGGCATAGACGCCATAGGTGCCGATGCGCACAGCGCCGTCGACGGGGAGCTTGTCGATCGCGGTGACGCCGACCGGCCCCGGATCGGGGCGCAGCGCACGAACAGCGCAGACGGCGAGCAGGTTCGGCATGGCCCCATGCTAGGCCGAAAGAGTCACCCGCCGGAGAACTGCAGAACCCCGGCCTGGAACCCCGGATCGGCCAGGAGCGGCACGAGCATCAGGATCGAGGAGACCAGGTTGACCAGGATCCCGCCGACGACGGGAATCCACCAGGTCACCCGACGCCTGCGCAGGCTCATCCAGGACAGCGCGGCCGTCGCGATCCACCCCAGCCCGAGCACGAGCGCCGCGGCCAGCCCCCACGGTCGTCCGGCGGCGGGATCGGCGAGCTCCGCATCGACGCCGAGAAGCTCGAACATCGTGGCGGCGTAGTCGGAGTACGCCGTGAGCGTCGGTATCGAGGTGATCACGGTCGCCAGCCCATACCCGAGGAGAATGTAGGTGACGAGCCGATCCACGAAGCGGCGGCGGGGCGCGCTCTCGGTGGTGCCCTCGTCCGTCCCGGCATCGGCGGGCGGCGCGGGCTCCTGCGCGGGCGCGGGCTCTGACGCCGCAGGCTGCCCTTCCAGCTCCGGCGGGAGCGGACCGGCGATGCGCGCGCGCTGCTCCTCCGGTGTGGCGTACTCGCCGTACTGGGGGCGCGGGCGCGGATCGCCGGTCGACGTCGGTGTCGCGTCGCTCATGCGCCTGCCGCGCCGGCTGACACGCGCCCGCCGCGTCGGCCGCCGGCATCCGAACGCAGTTCCTTGGGGAGCGAGAACAGCAGGTCCTCCTCGGCCGTGCGCACTTCCTCGACGTCGCCGTAGCCGGCGGCGGCGAGGTCCTCGAGAACCTGCTGAACCAGCACCTCCGGCACGGAGGCGCCGCTGGTCACACCCACGGTCTCGACACCGTCGAGCCACTCCTGCTTCACCTCGTCGGCGTAGTCGACGCGGTACGCGGCCTTCGCCCCGTGCTCGAGCGCGACCTCGACAAGGCGCACGCTGTTCGACGAGTTCGCGGAGCCGACCACGATCACCAGATCCGCGCCGCGCGCGACCTTCTTGATCGCCACCTGCCGGTTCTGGGTCGCGTAGCAGATGTCGTCAGACGGCGGATCCTGCAGCTGCGGGAACCGCTCACGCAGGCGCCGCACCGTCTCCATGGTCTCGTCGACCGAGAGCGTGGTCTGCGACAGCCA
>JAUHYM010000086.1 GCA_030426515.1 Actinomycetes bacterium | reverse complement strand
CGCGGTCGCGGATAGCGTTGTGCTGTGATCACCCGCCGCGCTGCCGCTGTCGCTCTTGCCGCCAGCGTGCTCTTCGGAGCCTCAGCGTGCACGTCGGCAGAGCCCGACCCGACCCGCACTCCCCCGTTCGCCAGCGAAGCCGAAGCGTTCGCGGCCGCCGAGGACACCTACCGCGCCTACGTCGACGCGCTGAACGGCGTCGACCTGTCCGACCCTGAGACCTTCGAACCCCTCTTGGCGACGACCACCGGCGAATTCGAAGCAGACGAGCGAAAGACTCTCTCGCAACTGCATGCGGACGGATGGGCGGTCAAGGGGGAATCAGTTGTTGAGCGCGTTGATCAGCTTGCGACGGGAGAAGGAGAAGCTCTCATCGGCGCCTGTCTCCGTGTCGACTCGGTCGAATTGGTTGACTCTGCTGGACGCTCGCAGGTCTCCAGTGATCGACCGCCGGTACAGTCTCTGCGAATCACGCTCGTACCGTCCACCGACGGCAGCCGCTTACTCATCTCTGATATCGAGGGCGCAGAACTACACCCACCATGCGTCTAGCCCTCGGACTCGTCGCTGCGCTCGTTCTGACCGCAGCTCCCGGCGTGGCTCATGCTTCGGCGGATCGTTGTGGCGCCGCAGCCGCATGGGGCGCCAACTGCGACGTGTCGAACCAAGGTGACAGCGTCGACATCGGAGCAGCGATCTCCACGCCGGGCGCGGGCGGGTCGTCGGGACCGCCGAACAACGGCGGCATGAATGTGGCTGAAGAAGGCGCTGACGAAGCCGAGCAGGAGTGCGAGGGCCTCTGCCGCCCCATGGACTTCTACGTCGAGCTGATCCCCGAGGTCACGGTGGAGGACCTCGCGAGCTTCGCACCGACGGCGCCGGCCTTCACCGGTGAGCCCTCCGGCGTCGCCGTTGTCGGCATGCCCGCCAACCTGTACGCCAGCGCGAGCGCGCAGCAGCTCGCCGGGGAGCTGTTCGATTACGACGTCATCGTCCAGTTCGTCCCCGCCGGCTACCGCTTCGACTACGGAGACGGAACGGTCGTGACCGTCGACGGGGGCGGTGCGTCCTGGGAGGCGCTCGGCCAGGCGGAGTTCACTCCGACGCCCACCAGCCACATATATGCCTCACGCGGCACGTACACCGCGTCCGTCACGGCGCTGTACCGCGCCTCCGTCGACTTCGGGATCGGAGGGTGGTTCCCCGTTCCGGGGTTCGTCGAGGCCGGCAGCGGCGGGTACCTCGTCCGCGCGGTCGAGGTCCACACCGCGCTCGTGGATCGCACCTGCGCGGAAGACCCCTCAGGACCCGGCTGCTGAGCGACCATCGCCCGTCGCGCCGGGCACGAACGTCGTCCACGACGGGTACTTCGCCGTCCTGCCATCACCGGACGATGTGCCGGTCAGCCGCCGCCTCACCCACGGTCCGACGTGCTGGCGGTAGTACGCGAGGCCGCGCTGGCCGGCGATCGGCAGCTCAGGCATCGACCACCACTCCCCCGGCGGCTCGAGGCCGAGAGCGGTCAGCACACGTGCGGCGACCCGGTGATGCCCACGCGCATTCATGTGCAGCCGGTCCTCGTCCCAGTACGGCGGCGTCCCCAGCTCGAGATCCGGCCAGTTGAATGCGCGCAGGATGTCATCGCGACCCTCCAGCCGCTTCTCCACCGCGGCCGTCAGCAGGTCGCCCCGCCGCTGGAACACTCTCCCCATCGGGAGCTGGCCCGACGGGTTCGCTCCCGACAGCGCGATCAGGACAACACCCTCCTCGTCGCACCGCCGCACCACGTGCGTGAACGCATCTGCGATGCCCGAGAGCGACGCGCGCGGGCGGAGCATGTCATTTCCCCCGCCGTTGAACGACAGGTGGGTCGGCTTGAGCGCGAGGGCCGGCTCGAGCTGCTCCTCGATGATCGGCCACACCAGCTTGCCGCGGATCGCGAGGTTCGCGTACTCGATGTCCGCACCGGACAGGTCAGCCCAGCCCTGCGCGACGAGGTCCGCCCATCCGCGGACCCTCCCATCGGGAAGATCGTCGCCGACACCCTCGGTGAACGAATCGCCGATCGCCACATACCGCACGGAAGTCACCGCACAAGCCTAATCCGGGCGGCGGCGAGCGTAGCCTGAGGCCATGACGGTTCCCTTCGCGGACCGCACGGACGCCGGTCGGATGCTGGTGCCGGAGCTCCGGCACCTCTGCGCATCGCGCGCCATCACCGCCCCCATCGTGCTCGGGATCCCGCGCGGCGGCGTCGTCGTCGCCGCGCCCGTCGCCGACGCTCTGAACGCTCCCCTGGGCGTGATCGTCGTTCGCAAGGTCGGCTCACCCGAGCGCCCGGAGTACGCGCTGGGAGCACTCGCCGACGGCGTGCGAGTGATGCCGGCACAGGCTCATCTCTCGCCTCGTGAAGCGCAGCGGATCGCCCGTGTGGAGCGTCGCGAGCGCGAGGAGCTGGCACGTCGGACCCGTGCGTACGTCGGCGGCGCGCGCCCGACGCCCGGCGACGATGTCATCGTGGTGGACGACGGGATCGCCACCGGCTCGACAGCGACGGCAGCCGTGCGCGCACTCAGTCCGGCCGTGGGGCGAGTCATCCTCGCGGTGCCCGTCGCTCCGGCCGAGTGGGAACCGCCCCCGGAGGTCGAAGCGTACGTCTGTCTGCGCCCAGTCGAACACTTCGGTGCCGTCGGAGCGCACTACGACGACTTCGCGCCGACCCACGACGCGGAGGTGATCGACCTGCTCGCGAGAGCGCGAGGAAGCGCTTAGAGCGCGCCGATCGCCGTCCGCAGAGTGTCGAGGCCGACGCTGCCGAGGTTGAGCGCGCGGCGGTGGAACTCCTTCGCGTCGTACGCGTCGCCCTTGCGCGCACGGTAGTCGTCGTGGACCTGCTCCCAGATGCGCTGCCCGACCTTGTACGACGGCGCCTGCCCGGGCCAGCCCAGGTACCGGTTCACCTCGAATTGCACGAACGCGAACGGCATGTTGACGTTGCGGGTCATGAACTCCAGGGCGTACCCCGCGTCCCACACTCCCTGCCCGTCCGGCCGCGGCTTGCCGAGGTGAACACCGATGTCGAGCACGACGCGTGCCGCCCGCATCCGCTGGCCATCCAGCATCCCGAGGCGGTCGGCCGGGTCGTCCAGGTAGCCGAGCTTCTCCATGAGACGCTCCGCATACAGCGCCCAGCCTTCGGCGTGACCGGATGTCCCGGACATGAGGCGACGCCAGCTGTTGAGCTCCGCACGGTTGTACACGGCCTGCGCGATCTGCAGGTGGTGCCCCGGAACGCCCTCGTGGTACACGGTGGTCAGCTCGCGCCAGGTGTCGAACTCCTCGACGCCCTCGGGCACCGACCACCACATCCGCCCCGGACGCGAGAAGTCATCGGTCGGACCGGTGTAGTAGATGCCGCCCTCCTGCGTCGGCGCGATACGGCACTCCAGTGTGCGGATCGGCTCGGCGATATCGAAGTGAGTGCGGCCGAGCTCGGCGACCGCGCGATCGCTCGTCTCCTGCATCCACGCCTGCAGCGCAGCGGTCCCCCGCAGTTTGCGACTCTCGTCTGCCTCGAGGAACGCGATGGCCTCTTCCACGGAGGCTCCGGGCGCGATCTCCCGCGCGATCTCCTCCTGCTCGGCCACCATCCGTGCGAGCTCTTCGAGGCCCCATTCGTAGGTCTCGTCGAGGTCGATCGCCGCGCCCAGGAACCGCTGCGAGTGCAGCGCGTACAGGTCGCGACCCACCGCATCCTCGACACCGGCGACCGGCGCCAGCTCATCACGCAGGAACGCGCCCAGCTCGTCGTACGCCACACGCGCCGCGTTCGCGCTGTGGACGAGGTCACGGGCAAGCGAGGCGGGAAGATCATCGTCGCCGGCGGTCGCGCCCGCCGCGAACGCGGCGAAGAAGCCCTGCGACGCCGTGTACCGATCGATCTGCGAGATGACCTCAATCACCTGACGCCTCGCCGGCACGGTCCCCTGCGCGATACCCGCACGCAGTGTCTCGGTGTAGCCGTGTAGAGCCTCGGGAAGCGCGGCGAGACGCCGCTGCACGACGGACCAGTCGTCGGCGGACTCGGTCGGCATGAGATCGAACACCGATCGGATGTCCTGCGCGGGTGAGGCGATCACGTTGAGGTCGCGCAGGTGTGCACCCGCCCGATGAAGCTCGAGCTCGAGCGTGAGCTCTCGGCTCAACGCGTCCTTGGTCACCTCATCGACGGCATCCGCGGGGGCCAGCGCGTCCAGCGCGCGCAGCGTGCCCGCCGCGGCGTCCGCCATCTCCTGCACACCGGCCGGCGAGTAGTCGCCGAATCGGTCGTTGACCTCGTGGCGGCCGATGTAGGTGCCGGCGGTCGGGGCCAGCTCGACGACGCGGTCGACCCAGTCCTCCGCGAGCTGATCGATCGGGGTCGGGGTGCGCTGTGCGTCTGCCATGGCATAGAGCCTAGGCATCTGCTCTCACGGGTGACAAACCGGCAAGTGTGATGCCACGTGATCGTGCGCTCTGCTCAGTGTGCGGCTTCGTTCCAGTCGGCCCCGCGACCCACCTCGACATCCAGCGGAACCGTGAGCTGCGCGGCGTCGCCCATGCGGGTGCGGACGGTCTGCTCGACCGCGTCCCACTCCCCCGGTGCCACCTCGATCACCAGTTCGTCGTGGATCTGCAGCAGCACCCGGGACCGCAGCTGTGCGGCCGAGAGGTCGGCGTGGATGCGGAACAGGGCGATCTTCATGATGTCCGCCGCGCTGCCCTGGATCGGCGCGTTGAGCGCCGCGCGCTCGGCGTTCTCCCGCAGGACACGGTTCGGGCTGTTCAGGTCGGGGAAGGGGCGTCGGCGACCGAAGATGGTCTCGGTGTAGCCATCGATCTTCGCCTGCTCGACCGAAGAGCGAAGGTAGTCGCGCACCGCTCCGAACCGGGCGAAGTACTCCGTCATGAGCTGGCGCGCCTCGGACTGTTCGATGCGCAGCTGCTTCGACAGGCCGAAGGCGCTCAAGCCGTACACAAGTCCGTACGACATCGCCTTGACCTTGGTCCGCATCTCGGCGGTGACGTCCTCAGGCGCGACGGCGAACACCCGGGCGCCGACGAAGCGGTGCAGATCCTCACCCGAGTTGAACGCCTCGATCAGGCCGGGGTCCTCGGAGAGGTGCGCCATGATGCGCATCTCGATCTGCGAGTAGTCCGCCGTCAGCAGGGTCTCGTACCCTTCGCCGACCTCGAACGCCGACCGGATGCGCCTGCTCGACGCCGTCCGAACCGGGATGTTCTGCAGATTGGGATCCGTGCTCGACAGGCGCCCGGTCTGGCTGCCGGTCTGCACGTACGTGGTGTGGATGCGTCCGTCGCCGGCGATCGACACGTCGAGGGACTCGATGATCTGACGGAGCTTCGTCGCTTCACGATGCTGCAGCAGCAGGTCGAGGAACGGGTGAGGGCTGCTCTCCTGCAGGTCGGCGAGGACCGCCGCATCCGTGGAGTAGCCGGTCTTGGTCTTGCGGGTCTTCGGCAGCTGCAGGTCCTCGAACAGCACTTCCTGGAGCTGCTTCGGGGAGCCGAGATTGACCTCGCGCCCGATCGTCGCGAACGCCTCCTGCGCGATCTCGTCCGCGCGCGCGCCGAGCTCGGCCGAGAACCCGGAGAGCTTCTCGTGCGACACCGCGACACCGGCGATCTCCATGTCTGCGAGCGCCGTGATCGTGGGCAGCTCGATGTCGGTGAGGACCCTGCGAACGCCGTCGGCCATCTCGCTCGAGATCGGCTCTGCGACGCGAAGCGTGTACCACGCCAGCTGACCGGGCGAAGCGCCCTCTGTCTCGGGGACGAGCTGATTGGGGTCGGCCTCGGGCAGGTGCTCCTGGAGGTAGCGGTCGACCAGATCGGCGAGCGTCTTGTCGGGAAGGCTCGGGCGAAGGAGCCACCCCCCGAGGAGCGTGTCGAAGGAGATCCCGCCGATGCGCACACCGGCGGCATGCAGCGCCTTGACCTGCGCCTTCGCGTCGTGGAGCACCTTGGGAGCGTCGGAGGCCAGCCACTCTGCCAGCGCCGTCGGCATCGCGCGGTCGGCGTCCACCGTGACCTCGATCGCACTGTCGACCCGTGCCAGTCCCAGTCGTGCGGTGCCGCTCCCGCGGTCCTCCCATGTCACCCCGACCGGGCCGGCTTCGGCCAGCCACGATGCCAGCGCTTCGGTATCGGGTTCGACCGGAGTCGGAGCCGAGGGCGCTTCGGCGCGCTCGGCAGCCACGACCTCGGACGCATCCACTCCGGCCGCCTCGAACACGCGCGGCAGCAGGGTGCGGAACTCGAGACGAGCGAAGATGTCGCGCACCGCCTGCGCGTCCATGGGTCGTACCGCGAGATCGGCCGGCGCCACGGGCAGCTCGACGTCGCGCACGAGCGCGTTCAGCGCGCGGTTGCGTCGCACGTCCTCGAGGTGATCGCGCAGGTTGCCGCCGACGACACCCTTGATCTCGTCGGCACGGTCGAGGATCTCCTGCAGCGAGCCGAACTGGGTCAGCCATTTGACGGCCGTCTTCTCCCCCACCTTGGGCACGCCGGGCAGGTTGTCGCTGGTCTCGCCGACGAGCGCGGCGATGTCCGGGTACTGCTCCGGGCGCACGCCGTAGCGGTCCTGCACCGCCTCGGCGTCGTAGCGCTTGAGCTGGGAGACCCCCTGCACATTCGGATAGAGCAGCGTGATGTCGTCGTTGACGAGCTGGATCGTGTCGCGATCGCCCGAGCACACCAGCACGGCGTAGCCCTCGGCCGAGCCCTGGGTGGCGAGCGTCGCGAGGATGTCGTCGGCTTCGAAGCCCTCCTTCTGGAGGACCGGGATGCTCATCGCCCCCAGCGCCTCCTGCAGCAGCGGGATCTGTCCCTTGAACTCCGGCGGCGTCTCGGAGCGATTCGCCTTGTACTCGGTGTACTGCTCGGTCCGGAACGACTGCCGCGACACGTCGAAGGCCACCGCCATGTGGGTCGGCTGCTCGGCCTTGATCAGGTTGATGAGCATCGCCAAGAACCCGTAGATCGCGTTCGTGTGCTGATGATCCTTCGTCGTGAAATTGTCGACAGGCAGGGCGTAGAACGCCCGATAGGCCAGCGAATGGCCATCGACGACGAGCAGGGTAGGCTTTGCGGCGTCCGTCACCCTGACAGCCTAGTCAGGCCCTCCGACACCACCCGACGCCGGGAGCGCTCATGACCGAACTCGCCCGTGACCACTCCGACGCCCTCGACTGGGCTCTCTCCCGCGGGATCGGCGCGCTCGCCGAGAAGATGGGCTTCGCGTGGGTCGAGTTCACGATCGACCGCGCGGTGGCGACCATGCCCGTGGAGGGGAACACCCAGCCGGTCGGTCTCATGCACGGCGGGGCATATGTCGTCCTGGGCGAGTCGCTCGGCTCGATGTCGGCCAACCTTCACGCGGGGCGCGGACGCCTCGCCGTCGGCATCGACATCAACGCGACGCACACCCGCTCGGCGACGTCGGGGATCGTCACGGGCGTGTGCACGCCGATCCATCTGGGGCGCTCGATGACGGTCCACGAGATCGTCATCACGGACGACCAGGGCCGCCGCTGCTCCACCGTGCGGATCACGAACATGATCCGCGATCTGCCGGCAGCGTGACCGGGCGGCAGATCGCCGCGTCAGCGCGTCAGGACTTCTTGGGCGCGAGCTGCTCGATGATCGCCTTGGCGACGTCCTGCATGGTGAGGCGGCGGTCCATCGAGGCTTTCTGGATCCAGCGGAACGCCTCCGGCTCGCTGAGGCCCATCTTCTCGTTGAGGAGGCCCTTCGCGCGGTCGACGAGCTTGCGGGTCTCGAAGCGCTCGACCATGTCGGCGACCTCGGCCTCGAGAGTGAGGATCTGCTCGTGGCGGGCCAGAGCGATCTCGATCGCGGGAAGCAGGTCGTTCGGGGTGAACGGCTTGACGACGTAGGCGAGGGCACCGGCCTCGCTGGCCCGCTCGACGAGTTCCTTCTGACTGAACGCGGTGAGGAGGACGACGGGCGCGATGTTGTTCTTGCTCAGCCGCTCCGCCGCCGAGATGCCGTCGAGCTGCGGCATCTTGACGTCCATGATCACGAGGTCGGGACGAAGCTCGGTCGCGAGCTGCACGGCGGCCTCTCCGTCACCCGCTTCACCGACCACGTCGAATCCGTTGTCGCGGAGGATCTCGACGATGTCGAGACGGATGAGCGACTCATCCTCTGCGACGACGACGCGGCGGGGTGCGGGGGCCGTGGCGGGCGCGTTCTGCTCTTCTGTCACCGTTCCATCCTAGAGCAGGTCGGACCGCGTCCTGCGGTAGGGTCGATCCGGTATGTGCGCCGGTGTGGCGGAATGGCAGACGCGACCGACTCAAACTCGGTTGCCCGCAAGGGCGTGTGGGTTCGACTCCCACCACCGGCACGACTGAGAGCGGCGCCCCAGCGGGACGCCGCTCTCGACGGTTCGGGCCGGTCAGGCCCCGAAGTACTGGTTTCCGAGCGCCTTCGACTTCAGCGCCTCGAACTCCCCCTGGCTGATGTGTCCGGCGTCGAGAAGCTCCTTCGCGCGGGCGATGTCCTCCGCCGGCGTGCTGGAGGCGGCGGGACGATACGCGTCGTCTTCCTGGATGCGCTGCCGACCGGCGTTGGCGCGAGCGGCCATCCCCTTTCCGCGGGCGATGAGGTAGACGAGCGCCGTCAGGAAGGGCACGAAGATCAGGAAGAGGATCCACACCGCCTTCCACCATCCGCTGAGCTTCTCGTCGCGGAAAAGGTCGACGACCAGCAGCACCACCACCATGACGTACGCGGCGAAGTAGAAGATCGTGAGAAGGAACCAGAAGAAGTCCCAGAAGAACATGGAAGTCCACCTCCGTGGGGGATCGAACACGAGCGGCCGGCGAAACGGATGAGGCGGCCGCGCTCAGTCTAGTGAGCGCGGCCGCCTCGAACCGCGTGCGACGTGCCGTCAGCCGCGTGTCTGATACACCGGCGCGGCGCCGTTCACGGCATCCCCGACGCGGTGGACGCGGATGTCGTTGGTCGACCCTGCGATCCCGGGGGGCGACCCGGAGATGACCACGACCTTGTCGCCCTCGACGGCGAGTTCGTTCGAGAGCAGGTAGTCGTCGACCTGGATGAACATGCGGTCGGTGTGCGGAACCCGCTCCACGAGCGTGGACCGGATGCCCCAGGTGACGGCCATCCGACGGCGGGTCGCGGGCGTCGCGGCGAAGGCGATCATGGGCAGGCGCGAGCGCAGCCGCGACATGCGGCGCGCCGAGTCGCCCGACTCGGTGAAGATGCAGAGGTACTTGGCGCCGACGAACTCGGCGACATCGACCGCGGCGAGGGTGATCGCACCACCCTGTGTGCGGGGTTTGGCGGTGAGTGGCGCGATGCGCTCCAGCCCGTGCTCCTCGGTCGACTCGACGATGCGTGCCATGGTCTCAACGACGGTGACCGGGTACTCCCCCACACTCGTCTCGCCCGAGAGCATCACCGCGTCCGCGCCGTCGAGGACGGCGTTGGCGACGTCGGAGGTCTCAGCACGGGTCGGCACCGGGTTGTTGATCATCGATTCGAGCATCTGCGTCGCCACGATCACCGGCTTCGCCATGCGGCGGCAGTGCTCGACCGCCTGCTTCTGGACGATCGGGACCGCCTCGAGCGGCAGCTCGACACCCAGATCTCCGCGGGCCACCATGATCCCGTCGAACGCCTCGATGATGGCTTCGAGGTTGTCGACCGCCTGCGGCTTCTCGATCTTGGCGATGACGGGGATCTTCCGTCCCTCTTCGGCCATGATCTCGTG
>JAUHYM010000085.1 GCA_030426515.1 Actinomycetes bacterium | reverse complement strand
CGGATCGCCTGCTCGAGGCGGCGCGCGAAGAAGGCGACAACCGCCGCGCCGAGGCGCAGGCCGACGCAGAGGCCACGGCCGCACGCGCGGAGCACGACGCCCAGCAGGCGCGCCTGCGGATCGACACCGAGGTGACCGCGCACGAGGCGCAGCTCGAGCGCGAGGCGGCGCATGCCGCCGAGAAGGTCGCGCAGGCCGAGCGCGAGGCCGCCGCGATCCGCACCGAGGCGGAGAAGGGCGCCGCGTCGCTGCGCTCGCTGGTCGCACGTGAGACCGCGCAGGCGCGGGCGGAGGCCGACGAGGCGGTGCGTGAGCAGCGCATGCGGGCGCTCGAGTTCGAGGAGTCGCTGACCCGCCGTCAGGACGACGCGCAGCAGGAGTTCCTCACCCTGCACAACCAGGCGGTGGCCCACGCCGAGCGGATCACGCAGGACGCGAACGACCAGGTCGCCTCGTCGCTCGACCACGCGCAGCGGGTCTCGGCGAAGGCCGAGGACTTCGACAAGCTCATGCGCGCCCAGGCGCAGCAGATCGAGGCCGACGCGAAGCTGCGCGCCGGTGAGATCCTCGACCGTGCGCGCGGCAAAGCGCAGAAGATCATCGACACGGTGACCTCGCACTCGCAGGGCGTACTGCGCGACGCCGAGGACCGCACCCGTCAGCTGCGCTGGCAGCAGCACCAGCTCTCGAGCTTCATGTCCGAGGTCAAGGAGCTCATCCGGCCCGAGGCGCCCGTGGCGCCGCGCGCCGCCGCGGCGGCGATGCCGCTCGCGGACGAGGCAGCGCCGGGCGAGGATGCCGTTGAGGCGGGGGATGCTGTGGAGGCCGCGGATGCCGCCGAGGCAGAAGAGACTCCGGCCGCCGAGGCCCCGGAGGCCGATGCGGACGCCGACATCGCCCCGGAGGCGGAGCCGGAGACCGCGGAATCAGATGCGGCGGACGTGAATGCCGTCGAGGCGGAGGCCGAGCACGCAGAGAACGCGGACGACGCGCTCGCGGCGGCACCGGCCGAGGAGGGCGCCGGCGAAGACGAGCGTGCCGACCTCGACGCCGCGGCAGAGTCCGATGTGGCCGCACCCGTGGAGGACGTCGACCAGACCTGGGCGCCGGAGCCCGTGGACGCGGAGCCCGTGGACGCGGACGTCGTCGATGACGCCGAACCGGAGCAGTCCGAGCATGCCGAGCCGGCCGCATCCGACGACCTCAGCCGGGGGCTGCCCACGGACGTCGTCGAGCTGCTCGAGCTCGACTCCTCGTCTGAGGATGAGAGCGGCGAGGAGCCGGCCTCGGCTCCCGCCGGCGACGGCGACACCGGCTGGATCCAGATCCAGACCGGCGGCGGCCGCGACGAGGACGACGACATCGACGACATCGTCGCCGACGAGGCCGTCTTCGATCACCCGCGAGCCGATTAGGCTCGTGCGGGTGAGCGCACCCGCACCGATCCCCTTTCCGACCTCGGCCGATGCGTGGGTCGGCTTCGTCGACGACCGAGCCAACGCGCGCCTGGCGACGATCGCCGCGATCGACGCGCGTCTGAAGGACCCCGCAGGACTGTCGACCGCGGAGCGCCTCGCGCTGTGGAACGACGCCGACATCGCGCTGCTGGCCACCGAGAACGAAGCATCGTTGCTCAGCGAGGCGCACCCTGACCGCGCCGTGCGGGATGCCGCAGAAGCCCAGGTGCAGGCCGTCGACACGCTGGCCTCGGCCCGCATGCTCGACCGCGACCTCTGGCGTGCCTTCGCCGACCTCGACGGCGACGGGCTGGACGCCGAAGCGGCGCGACTGCTCCGGCACATCCAGCGGGACTTCCGCCGCGGCGGCGTCGATCTCGACGACGCGGCTCGGGCGCGGGTGCGAGAGCTCGCCGACCGCGACACCGCGCTCTCGCTCACCTTCAACCGCGCGATCCGGGAGGGGCGTCGCGAGATCCGCGTCTCGCCGGACGCGCTTCGCGGACTCCCGCAGGACTTCCTCGACGCGCACCCCGTCGACGACGACGGTCTGGTGGCGCTGTCGACCGACTACCCGGACCTTATGCCTGTACGGGAATACGCGACGGTGCGCGAGACCCGCATCGCTCTGATGGCGGCCTACAACGATCTCGCGTGGCCCGAGAACGATCCCGTGCTCACCGAGCTGCTCGCCGTGCGGGAGGAGCGCGCTCGGCTGCTCGGCTTCACCGACTGGGCGGACTACGAGGCGCAGCCGCGGATGATCGCGGCGGGTGCCGAGATCCCCGTCTTCCTCGACCGACTCGACGCGGCATCCCGAGCGGCGGCAGAGGACGAGTACGCGGTGCTCGCCGAGCGGCTGCGCACCGAGGTGCCCGACGCCGACGAGGTCACCCTGGCGGACTTCTGGTATCTGCTGGGCGCCGTCAAGCACGAGCGCTTCGACGTCGATGCCCAGCGGGTGCGGTCCTACTTCCCCTTCGAGCGGGTGCTCAGCGGAATCCTCGCCGTGACCGGGCGACTGCTCGACCTCGACTACCGTCCCGTCGACGCGCCCACCTGGCACTCCGACGTCCACAGCTACGACGTGTACCGCGGCGAGCGACTGCTCGGGCGCATCCACCTCGATCTTCACCCTCGCGAGGGAAAGTACAGCCACGCGGCGTGCTTCCCGCTCGCTCCCGGCATCACCGACCGGATGCTGCCGGAGGCGGCGCTGCTGTGCAACTTCTCCCGCGGACTGCTCGAGCACGACGAGGTCGTCACCTTCTTCCACGAGTTCGGGCACCTCGTGCACGACATCCTCGGCGGTGACCAGCGCTGGGCGCGCAACAGCGGTGTCGCCACCGAGTGGGACTTCGTCGAGGCGCCCAGTCAGTTCCTCGAGGAGTGGGCATGGGATCCGGAGGTGCTCGCCTCGTTCACCGCGAACGCGGCCGGCGAGCCCATTCCCGGTGACCTCGTGGAGAGGATGCGCACCGCCGATGCCTTCGGGCGCGCGCTCGAGGTGCGCCGGCAGCTGGGGCACGCGAACGTGTCGTACCGGCTGCACGTGGATCGCCCCGCGGATCTCCAGGGCACGGTCGAGCAGATCTACGCGACCACCAGCCCGGTGCGCCCGCTGCCAGGCGTGCATCCGTACGCCGCGTTCGGCCATCTCACCGGCTACGGCGCCTGCTACTACACGTACCAGTGGAGTCTGGTCATCGCGAAGGATCTGCGCTCGGGGTTCCCGCGCGGGCTCATGGATCCGGACGCGGCGCTGCGCTACCGCACCGAGATCCTCGAGCAGGGCGGGCGCCGGGATGCTGCGGAGCTCGTCGAGGCCTTCCTGGGTCGCCCGTACGGCTTCGACGCCTACCGCGCCTGGCTCGCCGAAGGCGACCCGGCGTAGGTCAGGCCGCGGTCTCGGCGGCGATCGCCGAGACGAAGGCGTCGACGTCGCCCTCGGTCGTGTCGAACGAGCACATCCAGCGCACCTCGCGGCGTGCGGCATCCCAGTCGTAGAAGCGGAACGCGGAGCGCAGCCGGTCGGCGACGCCCTCGGGCAGGGTCGCGAACACGCCGTTGGCCTGTGTGGGCTGGGTGAACCCGACACCGCGGATCGAGCCGTCGGCGAGGCCCGCCTCGACGCCGGCCCGCAGTCGCAGGGCCATGGCGTTGGCGTGAGAGGCGCTGCGCAGCCACAGGTCGCCCTCGAGCAGGGCGATCAGCTGCGCCGAGACGAAGCGCATCTTCGACGACAGCTGCATGTTGAGCTTGCGGAGGTAGGTCAGTCCGTCGGAGGAGGCCGGGTCGAGCACGACCACCGCCTCGCCGAGCATCGCGCCGTTCTTCGTGCCGCCGAAGCTGAGCACGTCCACCCCGGCATCCCGTGTGAACGCGCGCAGCGGCAGGCCGAGGGATGCGGCCGCGTTCGAGATGCGCGCGCCGTCCATGTGGAGCCGCATGCCCCGTTCGTGGGCGTGATCGGCGAGCGCGCGGATCTCGTCGACCGTGTACAGCGTGCCGAGCTCGGTGGACTGGGTGATCGAGACCACGAGCGGCTGGGCCCGGTGCTCGTCCCCCCACCCCCACGCCTCGCGGTCGACGAGCTCGGGGGTGAGCTTGCCGTCGTCGGTCGGGACGTTCAGGATCTTGATCCCCGCGACACGCTCGGGCGCGCCGCCCTCGTCGACGTTGATGTGCGCCGTGGACGCGGCGATCACCGCGCCCCACCGGGGCAGCATCGACTGGAGTCCGGTGACGTTCGCGCCGGTGCCGTTGAAGACCGGGAACGCGGTGACTCCGGCGCCGAAGTGATCGGCGAAGACGTCCTGCAGACGCGCGGTGTAGACGTCCTCGCCGTAGGCGACCTGGTGCCCCTCGTTGGCGGCCGCGATCGCGGCCAGCACCTCGGGGTGGACGCCGGAGTAGTTGTCGGAGGCGAAGCCGCGGACGGCCCGATCATGCAGGGTGCTCACGACACTCCAGCCTAGCTTCGAGGCCGCGGCGGCGGGCAGACCGGCGGGCGCCGCGGAGGTGTGCGCGCGGGGGCGTACCGGATGTCGGAGCCCGCAGGTACTCTCGCCTGGTGACCACCCACACCCCAGATCCCTCGGATGACGCCGACGGCGCGCCATCCGCCGCGCCGGTGACCACCGGCGGGATCACGATCGTGCCCCCACCCCACGGCATGCGCACCTTCCTGCACATCCTCGTGAACACCGCCGTCGCCAACATCACGACGAGCTTCCTCTGGTTCGCCCTCACCTTCTGGGTCTACCTCGAGACGCGCTCGGTGCTCGCGACGGGCGTGATCGGCGGCGCCTACATGCTGCTCATCGCGCTGTTCGCGATGCTGTTCGGCACGATCGTCGATCGGCATCGCAAGCACGCCGTGATGGTGTTCTCGAGCCTGGTGACGCTGGGGTCCTTCCTCGTCGCGGGCGGGCTCTATCTGCTGCGCCCGGAATCGGACCTCGTCGACCTCGGCGGCCCCTGGTTCTGGCTGTTCTCCGGCATCATCCTGTTCGGCGCGGTGGTCGAGCACATGCGCAACATCGCGCTGTCGACCACGGTGACGCTGCTGGTCCCGGTCGAGCGTCATGCGAACGCCAACGGCATGGTGGGCACGGTGCAGGGCGTCGCGTTCATGGTGACGAGTGTCTTCTCGGGTCTCGCGATCGGGCTGTTGGGCATGGGATGGACGCTGGTGATCGCGATCGGCCTCACCGCGGTGGCACTGGTCCATCTGCTCTTCCTGACGGTTCCCGAAGACCAGCCGATTCCGGACGAGAACCGATCGGCGGTCGACCTGAAGGGCAGCATCGCCGCGGTGCGAGCGGTCCAGGGCCTGTTCGCGCTGATCGTCTTCTCGACCTTCAACAACCTCATCGGCGGCGTTTACATGGCGCTCATGGATCCGTACGGTCTCGAGCTGTTCTCGGTCGAGATGTGGGGCATCGTGCTCGGTGTGACCTCGACCGGGTTCATCATCGGCGGCCTGGTGGTCGCGAAGTTCGGTCTCGGTCGCAACCCGATCCGGACCATGCTGCGGGTCGTCATCGTGATGGGCCTGCTCGGGGCGTTCTTCACCATCCGGGAGTGGTGGTGGCTGTACGCGGCGGGGATCTGGCTCTACATGTCGATCGTGCCCGTCATCGAATCGGCCGAGCAGACCGTCATCCAGAAGGTGGTTCCGTACCGACGGCAGGGGCGCGTGTTCGGGTTCGCCGTCGCGTTCGAGTCGGCGGCGGCACCCGTTACGGCGTTCCTCATCGCGCCGCTGGCCGAGTTCCTCGTCATCCCGTACATGGACGGCCCGCAGGGGCAGGCCACCTGGGGCTGGCTGCTCGGCGAGGGCGAGGCGCGCGGCATCGCGCTGATCTTCCTGTTCGCCGGTCTGACGATGGTCGTGCTCGCGCTGCTCGCCTTCACGACCACGTCCTACCGTCACCTGTCGGCCGAGTTCGCCGGCACCACCGCGTCTGTCCATCCGACGACCGAGCCTCCGGGTCTTGAGCCGGTCCCCGGCGCTGCGCACGCGGGCGCGGACCCGCATCCCGCTCCCGATGCAGATGTCGATGTTGACCGGTGATGCGTGATGCGTGATGCTTGATGCATGCGCACGACGGTCACCATCGACGACGACGTCCTCGCGGCGGCGAAGCAGTTCGCGGACGCCCGCGGCATCTCGCTCGGCGAGGCGCTCTCGCAGCTCGCCCGCGCCACGCTGACCGAGCGTCAGCGGCACGGCAGCACCCGGAACGGCATCGTGCTGCTGCCCGCGCCGCCGGCGGCGGGCGCCCCGACCCTCGATGACGTCACCGCGCTGCGGGACGAGCTGCCGTGACCCGGCACCTGCTCGACGTCAACGCGGTCATCGCGCTGATCGACCCGCTGCACGTCCATCATGACCGCGCGCACGCATGGTTCGCCGCGCGCGACGATGACGCCTGGCACACGTGTCCGCTCGTGCAGAACGGGGTGGTTCGGGTCGTCAGCCACCCCAAGTACCCGAACACCCAGCCCGTGCCCGTGGTCCTGGCCAGCCTCGCCAGTTTGACGGCGCGCGCCGACCATGTGTTCCTGCCCGACTCGGTCAGCCTGCTCGACAGCTCAATTCACACCGAGCGCCTGCTCGCGAGCGCCCAGGTCACCGACACGTACCTGCTGCATCTGGCGGCGTCCCATGACGCGCAGCTGGCGACGTTCGACGCCCGGATCGTCACCGCGACGGTGCCCTCGGGCTCGACTGTCGTCTGCCCCATCCCCTGACGGTCCGAAGCCGCCCGCGCACCGGCGTTCGGGGGCCGCTCAGTCCGATCCGCGGATGCCGGCGGTCGAGGCGATCACGTCCCGCATCTTCTTCTCGAGCGCCTCGTAGAACATCGACAGGGGGAACTCGTCGTCGAGGACCGCGTCGGTGTAGCCGGACGGCGGGCCGCTGAGCACCTCGTCCGGCAGGCCGCGCGACCAGCGAGAGGCCGGGTGTGGTGTCAGCACGCTGCGCACGAGGTCGTACGCGGCGAGCCAGTGCGCCGTCTTCGGGCGATCGATGGACCGCCAGTAGAGGTCGTCGATCGCGTCGCTCAGCGCGATGACGGCGGGTGCCACATCGGCCCAGTCGATCGACAGGCGGGTGTCGGTCCAGTGCAGCACGTCGCGCTGGTGGAGCCAGGCGAACAGCAGCTGGCCGCCCAGCCCGTCGTAGTTGCGCACGCGGGACCCGGTGATCGCGAAGCGGAAGATCCGGTCGAAGAGCACCGCGAACTGCACGAGGCCCGCCTGCGTGCGCATCGCCTCCTCGGCGGCGTCCAGCGTGTCGCCCGCGGTGACGCGGGCAGTGAGGTGCTCCGAGATCGCGACGCACTCGCGGAACGCTGTGAGATCGCACCGCAGTTCCTCGAGCGAATACAGGAAGTACGGCATCCGCTGCTTGATCATGAACGGGTCGAACGGCAGGTCGCCGCGCATGTGCGATCGGTCGTGGATGAGGTCCCACATCACGAAGGTCTGCTCGGTGAGCGCCTGGTCGTCGAGCATCGCGGCGGCGTCGGCGGGCAGGTCGAGCTGGGTGATCTCGGCCGCCGCGCGCACCACGCGCCGGTAGCGCGCCGCCTCGCGGTCCTGGAAGATGGCGCCCCATGTGAAGGTGGGCACCTCGCGCATCGCCACGGTCTCGGGGAACAGCACTGCCGAGTTCGTGTCGTAGCCGGCGGTGAAGTCGATCAGCCGCAGCGACACGAACAGGCGGTTGGTGTACTCCGTCTCGAGTCGGGCGATGAATTCGGGCCAGATCGCCTCGACCAGCAGGGCCTCGACGTGGCGCTCCCGTGAGCCGTTCTGGGTGTACATGGGGAAGACGACCAGGTGCCGGATGCCGTCGATGCGGTTCCGCTGAGGCTGGAACGCCGCGAGCGAGTCGAGGAAGTCGGGGACACCGAAGCCGTCCCGCTCCCAGCGGTCGAAATCCTCGACGAGGGCGCGGAGATACGCGGCATCGTGGGGAAAGCGGGGCGCGAGCGCCGTGATCGCCTGCGTGATGGTGTGCACGTGAGACCGCGCGTCGGCGTGGTCGGCGGGGTGGGGAATCGATCCGTCGGCGACCTGCACGGTCTGCAGGGCCGTTGCGGCCTCCTTGAGCTGAGCCCAGGCGTCGGTGCGCTCCGCCGGGATGCGGAGGTCGTCGTCAGCCAGCGGACGCGGGGCGGTGCGGATCGCGGACATCGTTCCTCCGGAGTCTCTCGCGCGGGGCCGTCACGGTCGGTGCGGCGTCATGCTGCCCTGAGTCTAGAGTTTCTGCGGTGGTGTGCGGATTCTACGGGAAAATTTCCGGTCTTGGGTGCCGAAGCCTGGTAGCGTGCGAGCGTGCCCACCCTCGATGACCCCACCGACGTCCGACTCGTGCGCGAGGTCTCGCTCGATGCGCGAGCGACGCTGACCGACCTCGCCGCCGCCATCGGGCTGTCGGTCTCGGCCACCCAGGCGCGCCTGCGCCGCCTCGAGTCCCGCGGTGTGATCTCGGGATATCGCGCGACGGTCGACCCCGAGGCCGTCGGCAAGCCGCTGTCGGCGTTCATCGAGATCACTCCGCTCGACCCCGCCCAGCCCGACACCGCGCCCGAGCAGCTCGCGCACCTCACCGAGATCGAGGCGTGCCACTCGATCGCCGGCGGCGCCAGCTACATCCTCTTCGTGCGCGTGGCGACACCCCGAGACCTCGAGCGGCTCATCCGCGACATCCGGCTCGCCGCCCAGGTGAGCACCCGCACGACGGTGGTGCTGCAGACGTTCTACGAGAACCGCCCGCTGCTGCCGGGGTGACCGCGCGCGCCCTCACCCGACGGTCAGGTGTGCTGCGGGAACCCGAGGTTGAGCCCGCCGTGCGAGGGGTCGAGCCAGCGTGAGGTGATCGCCTTCTCGGCGGTGAAGAACTCGAACCCGTGCGGTCCGTACGCCTTCGCGTCGCCGAACAGCGACGCCTTCCATCCGCCGAAGGAGTGGTAGGCCACCGGCACCGGGATCGGCACGTTGATGCCCACCATCCCGACCTGCACTTCGCGCTGGAAGCGCCGTGCGGCACCGCCGTCATTGGTGAAGATCGCGGTCCCATTGCCGTACGGGCTGGCGTTGATGGTCTCGACGCCGTCCTCGTACCCCTCGACGCGAACGACGGACAGCACCGGCCCGAAGATCTCGTCGCGGTAGACCTCGGAGGATGTCGGCACGTGGTCGATCAGGGTCGGGCCGAGCCAGAACCCGTCCGCGTCGCCGTCGGGCTCCACCTCCCGCCCATCGACGACGACGGTGGCGCCGTCGGCCGTGGCGACATCCAGATACCCCGCCACCTTGTCGCGGTGGGCGCCGGTGATCAGCGGACCCATGTCGCACCCGCGCAGCCCATCGCCGGTGCGCAGCGTCGACATGCGCTCGCGGATCTTCGCCACCAGCGCGTCGGCGACGGCGTCGACCGCGAGGACGACCGAGATCGCCATGCACCGCTCGCCGGCCGAGCCGAACCCGGCGTTGACCGCGGCGTCGGCGGCCAGGTCCAGGTCGGCGTCGGGCAGCACGAGCATGTGGTTCTTCGCTCCGCCCAGGGCCTGCACGCGCTTGCCGGCCCGCGTCGCCGTCTCGTAGACGTACCGCGCGATCGGCGTCGACCCGACGAACGAGATCGAGCGGACGTCCGGGTGGACCAGGAGCGCATCGACCGCCTCCTTGTCGCCGTGCACCACCGTGAAGACCCCGTCCGGCAGGCCCGCCTCACGGAACAGCGCAGCGAGCCAGTTCGCCGCCGACGGGTCCTTCTCGCTCGGCTTGAGCACCACCGCGTTCCCGGCGGCGATGGCGATCGAGAAGAACCACAGCGGGACCATGGCGGGGAAGTTGAACGGGCTGATGATGCCGACCACCCCGAGCGGCTGCCGGAGGGTGTAGACGTCGATTC
>JAUHYM010000084.1 GCA_030426515.1 Actinomycetes bacterium | reverse complement strand
GCGCGCCGGTCGTCGCCGTCCTCGATTACGGATCCGGAAACGTCCACTCCGCCGTCAAGGCGCTGCAGGCAGCGGGCGCGGACGCACGGCTCACCGCCGACCGCGGCTTGATCCTCGACGCCGACGGACTGCTCGTCCCCGGCGTCGGGGCGTTCAGCGCCGTGATGGAGGCGCTGATCGCCGGGCGCGGTCACGAGCTCATCGATCGTCGCCTCGCCGGAGGACGCCCGGTGATGGGCGTCTGCGTGGGAATGCAGGTGCTGTTCGAGCACGGTGTCGAGCGCGGAGTGGATACCGAGGGGCTGGGGGAGTGGCCGGGTGCGGTCACCGAGCTCGACGCGCCGGTGCTGCCGCACATGGGATGGAACACGGTCTCGCCCGGTGAGGGATCCCGGCTGTTCGCGGGCATCGAGGACGAGCGGTTCTACTTCGTCCACTCGTATGCCGCGCAGCAGTGGACCCTGGACATCATGCCGCCCTTCCCGCAGCCGGTCCTCACATGGTGCGACTACGGTGCGCCGTTCCTCGCCGCGGTCGAGAACGGACCGCTGGTGGCCACGCAGTTCCACCCGGAGAAGTCGGGGGCTGCCGGCATCCGTCTGCTGGCCAATTGGATCGACGGACTGCGCGGGACTACGATCTAGTTCTCGTGCGACCAGAGGTCCGTCACCCGGCGGATCCGGAGCAGCGAGAACGTGCCCACCGAGCACGTGCAACAGGAGCCATGAACGATTTCGCGTCGAACCCAGAACTGATCCTCCTTCCCGCGGTCGACGTGGCCGGCGGAAAGGCCGTGCGTCTGACGCAGGGCGCAGCCGGCAGCGAGACGTCCTACGGCGATCCCGTCGATGCGGCGGTCGAGTGGGCGCGCCAGGGCGCGCAGTGGATCCACCTCGTGGACCTGGATGCGGCGTTCGGCCGCGGCTCGAACGCGAAGGTCCTGCGCCGCGTGATCAAGCAGGTCCGGGGCGTGCAGATCGAGCTCTCCGGCGGCATCCGCGACGACGCCAGTCTCGAGACCGCGCTGGAGTCCGGCGCGACGCGCATCAACCTCGGCACCGCCGCTCTCGAGAACCCCGAGTGGGCTGCCGACGTGATCGCCCGCTACGGTGACGCGATCGCCGTCGGACTCGACGTGCGCGGCACCACGCTCGCCGCCCGCGGGTGGACCGAGGACGGCGGCGACCTGTGGACGGTGCTGGATCGTCTCGAGGCCGCCTCGTGCAGCCGCTACGTCGTCACCGACGTCACCAAGGACGGCACGCTGCGCGGCCCGAACCTCGAGCTGCTGCGCGAGGTCGCCACCCGCACGCCCAAGCCCGTCGTGGCCTCCGGCGGTGTGTCGAGTCTCGACGACATCGCCGCGCTGCGCGAGCTCGTTCCGCTCGGCGTCGAAGGCGCGATCGTCGGCAAGGCGCTGTACGCAGGTGCCTTCACGCTGGCTGAGGCGCTGGATGTCGCCGGCGCCTGACGCCTCGTGCGGTGACGCACGCGACTCGGCGGGGGTGCCCTGGGCGGGCCGGAGCTTCGAGCCCAACCCCCACGCCGCCGACGATGGCTCCGCGCCACCGGCGTTCGTCGACGCGCATGCGCGGTTCCGTGAGGGGCGCGCGCCGGCCGCCGACGTCATCGACGCGCTGCGCGACGCCCGCCTGCTGATCCCCCTGGTGGCGGAGCTCGGCGAGTCCGGTGTCGCACCGTCGGGTGCGATGGTCGACAAGTCGCAGGAGCTGTCGATCGTCACCGTGGCAGCGCCCGACGGGCGCACGGTGATGCCTGCGTTCAGCGACGTGGCGGCGATGGCGCAGTGGGATGCCGCGGCGCGGCCGATCCCGACCCCCGTCGCCCGGATCGCGGCCGCCGCGGTGGACGAAGGGACCGACCTGATCGTGGTCGATCCGGGCTCGCAGACCGAGTTCGTGATCCGACGCCCCGCCGTCTGGGCGCTCGCCCAGGGGGCGCCGTGGCAGGAGCCCGACCGGGACCCGGACGTGCGGCTGGCGTTTCTCGAATCGATCTCGACCGAGCTGTCCGTCGTCGACGTGCGGCTCGAGGCCGCCGACCCGACCGCGCGCCTGCGTGGCCGCGAGCTGCGGGTGCGCCTGCAGCTGGTGGCGGGGCTCACCCGCGAGGAGCTCGACGCGGTCCTGGGAAGACTCGCCCAGCGCTGGGCGGCCGATGACCGCATCGCCACGGGCGTCGACTCGCTCGAGGTCAAGATCGAGGCGTCCCCGGTCTGAGCGCGGGATCGGGCCTTGTCGGGCCGCGCGTGCAGCGATACCGTCGCTCGGGGGTCCGCATGAATTCCGACGATCGGTACCGACGCGCGCTCGACACCGCACACCGGCACGCCCTGCGATGGCTCGAGACGCTGCCCGATCGGCCGATCGCACCCGCGATGGACATCGACGCGATGCTCGAACGACTGGACCCCGTGCTGCCCGAGAACGGCACCGACCCGGCAACGGTGATCGACGCGCTGGCCACACAGGCCGAGCCCGGTCTCATGGCGATGGGCTCGCCGCGCTACTACGGCTTCGTGATCGGCGGCACCTACCCGTCCGCGCTCGCTGCGGACTGGCTCGTCGCCGCGTGGGACCAGAACACCGGCTCCCGCCAGCCGACTCCCGCCACCGCGGCGTTCGAGGAGACAGCCGCACGCTGGCTCGTCGACCTCCTGCGGCTGCCTGAAGGCAGCGGCGTCGGCTTCGCCACGGGTGCGACGAGCGCGAACCTCGCGTGCCTGGTGACGGCGAGGGATGCTGTGCTCCGTGCCGTCGGCCACGACCCGGTCGCCGGGCTCGGGGCTGCACCACGGGTGCGCTTCTTCGCCGGCGACGCCGTGCACACCTCTGTCGCGCTGGCCGGTCGGATCGCAGGCCTGGGCGTGCCTGCGACCGTCGGGGCGGACAGGGAGGGTCGGATCGATCTGGCAGATCTCGAGCGTGCGCTCTCGCAGAGCGCCGGCCCCGCCGTCGTCGCGCTCCAGGCCGGTGACGTGCATTCCGGGGCGTTCGACGCCTTCGGTCCGGCGATCGACATCGCACACGCGGCGGGCGCGTGGGTGCACGTCGACGGCGCTTTCGGCCTCTGGGCGCGGGCCGTCCCGCGGCTGAACGCTCTCACCGACGGCATCGAGCGCGCCGACTCCTGGGCGACCGACGCGCACAAGACGCTGAACGTCCCCTACGACTGCGGGCTGGCGGTGGTCAAGGACGAGTCGGCGATGGTCTCATCGCTGGGAGTGCACGCCGAGTACCTGCCGCAGGCCGCCGCCGTCTCGGACCCGCTCAGTCGCGTCGCGGAGCTCTCCCGCCGAGCTCGCGGGGTGCCGGTGTGGGCTGCACTTCGCGAGCTCGGGCGCACGGGCGTGACCGAGCTCGTCGACCGGCTGGGGAGTTCCGCGGCAGCGCTCGCCGAAGGGTTCGCCAGCATCCCGGGCCTCACCGTGCTCAATGAGGTCGTGTTCACGCAGGTGTGTGTGGCGGCAGCCGACGACCGCAGCACCGCGGCGCTCGGGGAGTGGCTGCGTGCCGAGGGGACCGTGTGGGCGTCGTCGTCGCGGTGGCAGGGTCGCACGGTCGTCCGCTTCTCCGTGTCCAACCACGGGACCGGACCCGACGCGGTCGCCCGCACCATCGACGCGGTCCGCCGCGGCGCGAGCGCGGTCGGCGCCGCTGACGGCGAGGTCAGGTGACGGGGCCGGTCCACTTCTCGCCGGGGCCCTGGCCGATCGGGTCGGGGATCGCGGAGGCTTCGCGGAACGCCAGCTGAAGCGAGCGCAGGCCGTCGCGCAGCGAGCGGGCGTGCATGTCGCTGACCTCGGGCGCGCCCGCCGTGACGAGCCCCGCGAGCGCCGTGATGAGCTTGCGCGCCTCATCCAGGTCGCGCTGCGTGTCCGGATCGTCGGCGAGCCCGACCTTCACGGCAGCCGCGCTCATCAGGTGCACGGCGGTCGTGGTGATGACCTCGACGGCCGCCACATCGGCGATGTCACGGGTCGCGGCCGAGGCCGTGGGGTCGGATTCCGGCTGTGTACTGTCCACGCGTCGCTCTCTGCTAGACTTGACCGGGCTCCGGAGCGTTTTGTGCTCCGGACGAAAGAGGATCACATCCCACCCGCGCTTGCCGCTCCAGGCTACCGGGTCCACAGCACCCCGCCTCGCGCGCACCATCCCGAGGCAGCCAGGGTGCAGCCGGCGTCCAGGGCGCCGTGCGGGTGGAGTGCGATCAGCTTCCGCCCGCAACGCGAGAACTCGCCGCGCGGTGGCCGACATCCATCGCACGAAGAGGAGTTCTCCATCAGCGATCCCCGCACCAATGAGCGCATCCGCGTTCCCGAGGTCCGCCTTGTCGGCCCCGGGGGCGAGCAGGTCGGCGTCGTCCGTATCGAGGTTGCGCAGCGTCTGGCACAGGAGGCGGATCTCGACCTGGTCGAGGTCGCTCCCAACTCGAAGCCTCCCGTCGTCAAGATCATGGACTACGGGAAGTTCAAGTACGAGGCGGCGCAGAAGGCCAAGGAAGCGCGACGCAACCAGGCCAACACGGTCCTCAAGGAGGTCCGTTTCCGCCTCAAGATCGAAGGTCACGACTACCAGACCAAGCTCAAGCGCGCCGAGGGCTTCCTCAAGGCGGGCGACAAGGTGAAGGCGATGATCCTGTTCCGCGGTCGCGAGCAGCAGCGTCCCGAGCAGGGTGTGCGTCTGCTCCGCAAGTTCGCCGAGGATGTCGCGGACCTGGGCACCGTCGAGTCGAACCCGACCATCGACGGACGCAACATGACGATGGTGATCGCTCCGCACAAGAACAAGTCCGAGGCGAAGGCCGAGCAGAACGCTCAGCGCCAGGCCAATCGCGACGCCAAGCACGCGCGCACCGAAACGGCCGAGTAGCGCCGAACCAGACTTCCCGCCTCGCGGGATGCCACAACGAAGGATAGAGAAATGCCGAAGCAGAAGACCCACTCGGGCGCCAAGAAGCGCTTCAAGATCACCGGCACCGGAAAGCTCAAGAAGCAGCAGGCGGGTATGCGCCACAACCTCGAGGGCAAGTCGAGCCGTCGCACCCGTCGCCTGAACCAGGACCAGGTTCTGTCGAAGGCCGACACCAAGGCCGCCAACAAGCTCCTCGGTCGCTGACGCGGTCCACGCACGGTTAGGAAAGTAAAGCAATGGCTAGAGTCAAGCGGGCAGTCAACGCCCACAAGAAGCGTCGCGTCATCCTCGAGCGCGCCTCCGGATACCGCGGACAGCGTTCGCGCCTGTACCGGAAGGCGAAGGAGCAGGTCACCCACTCGCTCGTCTACTCGTACCGCGACCGCCGCAAGCGCAAGGGCGACTTCCGTCGTCTGTGGATCCAGCGCATCAACGCCGCGAGCCGCCAGAACGGCCTCACCTACAACCGCTTCATCCAGGGCCTGGGTCTTGCCGGTGTCCAGGTCGACCGTCGCATGCTCGCCGAGCTCGCCGTCAACGACCAGGCGGCCTTCGCGTCGCTGGTCGCGACCGCGAAGAAGGCGCTGCCGGCCGACGTGAACGCGGCCAAGACCGCGTAACGCGACATCCCTCGTCACGGGGCGCTCTCCTTTCGGAGGGCGCCCCGTTTCGCATTCCCGTGCTCACGTCCGCCCGTCGAGACTCCACGAATGGCACGTTCTGCGCCCTGGTCACGACCATTCGTGCGGGCTCGTGGGGCCGTGGCCAGTAGGCTGGGCACGTGCTGGAGAACCCGCGATCGCCCCGTGTGCGCGCGGTGGCCAAGCTCGCCAAGCGCTCGGCGCGCAAGGACACCGGCCTCTACCTGCTCGAAGGGCCGCAGGCCGTCCGAGAGGCGCTGCGGTACCGGCCCGACACGCTGGACGAGCTCTACGTGACCCCGACCGCGCTCGAACGGCACGTCGACCTGCGCGAGGCCGCCACGGCGGCCCAGCTCGACGTCCACTACGCGACCGAGGGCGTCATCGAGTCGATGGCCGACACCGTCACGCCGCAGGGGGTCGTCGCCGTCGCCCGACAGGCCCCGACCTCGGTGCGGGATGTCTTCGCCGCCGGCCCGCAGCTCATCGCGATCTGCGAGCAGGTCCGCGACCCCGGCAACCTCGGCACCATCATCCGCGCGTGCGATGCCGCCGGAGCGGACGCCGTCGTCCTCACCGGGCGCACCGTGGATCCGTACCATCCCAAGGTGGTGCGGGCGACGACCGGATCGCTGTTCCATCTCCCGGTGTCCGTCGGGGGAGACCTGGCCGCCGTCGCCGAGCGGGCCCATGGCGCGGGACTGCAGATCCTCGCCGCCGACGTCTCGGGCGACGATCTGCTCGCCGCGCGCGCCGAGGGCGTGCTCGACAGGCCGACCGCATGGCTGTTCGGGAATGAAGCGCGCGGGCTGGAGCCCGCGGACATCGCGCTGGCCGATCGGTCGCTGCGTCTGCCGATCTTCGGCCTCGCAGAGTCGCTCAATCTGGCCACGGCCGCCAGCGTCTGCCTGTACGAGAGCGCATTCGCGCAGCGCGCCGGCCGCTGACGCGTATTCCGCCGCTGTTACAAGTCGGTAAAGCTCGCGTGGGGGTCCCTCCCCAAGCGCGTCCCCGCGCAATAGTGTGTGCTCATGGCGACACCTGACACACCCGAGCCCGCGGGTCCCACATCGAACATCTCGGTGCGCCGCGGCGAGCCGCTCGTCGTCGTCGAGCACGTCGACAAGCACTTCGGCGACCTCCACGTGCTGCGCGACATCAACACGGTGGTCAACCGCGGCGAGGTCGTCGTCGTCATCGGGCCGTCGGGCTCGGGCAAGTCGACCCTGTGCCGGGCGATCAACCGCCTCGAGACCATCGACTCCGGAACCATCACCATCGACGGCAAGCCGCTGCCCGAAGAGGGCCGGCAGCTCGCGGCGCTGCGGTCGGACGTCGGCATGGTGTTCCAGAGCTTCAACCTCTTCGCCCACAAGACGGTGCTCGAGAACGTGACCCTCGGGCCGCTCCGGGTGCGCCGGACGAAGAAGAAGGAGGCGGAGGCGAAGGCCATGGAGCTGCTCGACCGGGTCGGCGTGGCCAACCAGGCGAAGAAGATGCCCGCCCAGCTCTCCGGCGGCCAGCAGCAGCGCGTCGCGATCGCCCGGTCGCTGGCGATGAACCCCAAGGTCATGCTCATGGACGAGCCGACCAGCGCACTCGACCCCGAGATGATCAACGAGGTCCTGGACGTCATGGTGGGTCTTGCCGAACAGGGGATGACGATGATCGTCGTCACGCACGAGATGGGCTTCGCCCGCAAGGCGGCCGACCGCGTGCTGTTCATGGCCGACGGTGCGATCGTCGAAGAAGCCACACCCGAGGAGTTCTTCACGAACCCGCAGAGCGAGAGGGCCAAGGACTTCCTGTCGAAGATCCTCGAGCACTGACCGCGAACGTGAGAAGGCTTGGCCGCCCACGCGGTCGAGAAGGAAAGCGGCCCACAGGTCGCACACAGCAAAGGACGAAGACATGAAGCGAGTGAGACTGCCCCTGCTGGCCTTGGCCGCAGCGGGCGCGCTGGCCCTGACCGCCTGCGCAGGAGACTCGGGATCCGACGAGTCCGAGGCGCCCGAGAGCGGGTCCGAGGAGATGATGTTCGAAGAGGGCACCACCATGGCCGCCCTCAGCGACGCCGGCACCATCACGATCGGCACCAAGTTCGACCAGCCGCTGTTCGGCCTGCAGGGCCCGGGTGGTGTGGAGGGCTTCGACGTCGAGATCGGCAAGATCATCGCCGGCAAGCTCGGCATCTCCGAAGACAACATCGAGTGGGTCGAGACCGTCTCGGCCAACCGTGAGCCGTTCATCGAGAACGGCCAGGTCGACATCGTCATCGCGACGTACACGATCAACGACGAGCGCAAGGAAGTCGTCTCGTTCGCCGGTCCGTATTATATGGCGGGGCAGTCGATCCTTGTCCTCGCCGACAACGAGGACATCATGAGCGAGGACGACCTCGTCGGGCAGCCGGTCTGCTCGGTGACCGGTTCGACCCCCGCCGCGATGCTCGAGGAGATCGGCGCCGAGCCGGTGCTCACCGACACCTACTCGAACTGCCTCGAGCCGCTGCGCAACGGCACCGTCGTGGCCGTCTCGACCGACAACGTGATCCTCGCCGGCCTCGCCGCGCAGAACGAGGGCGAGTTCAAGGTCGTCGGCGAGCCGTTCACCGACGAGCCCTACGGCATCGGCCTGGCGCTGGACGACACCGACTTCCGCATGTGGATCAACGACGTGCTCGAGGAGTCGTACGCGGACGGCAGCTACGAAGAGGCGTGGAACGCGACGGCCGGCACCGTGCTGCCCTTCGTCGAGCCGCCCACACCCGACCGCTACTGATCACGGGATGCTCCCGCCCGGTCCTGACACCGGGCGGGAGCACACCCGATCCCCGACCGGGGGAACACGACGAACCATGAGAGGGGAGGAGCGCCGATGGCCCAGCTGTGGTCGCTGATGCCGATCTTCTGGGAGGGCTTCCAGGTCACCCTCCTGCTGTTGGCGGTCTCGGGGGTGTTCGCCCTGATCCTCGGGACGATCGTCGCCGCGATGCGGATCTCGCCCGTGGCGGCCCTGCGGGGATTCGCGGCGGTGTACACCGAGGTCGCTCGCAACACCCCGCTCACCCTGGTGTTCTTCTTCACGGCGTTCGTGATGCCGATGCTCGGCGTCCGAGCCCCGTTCATCCTGCTGGCGTTCCTCGCCCTCATCTACTACACCTCCCCCTTCGTGGCCGAGGCGCTGCGCTCGGGTATCAACGGCGTGCCCGTCGGCCAGGCCGAGGCCGCCCGCAGCATCGGGCTCGGCTTCGGCCAGACCGTCTCGCTGGTCGTGCTGCCGCAGGCGTTCCGCATGACCGTGCCGCCGCTGATCAACGTCTTCATCGCGCTGACGAAGAACACCTCGGTCGCCGGCGGGTTCTTCGTCGTCGAGCTCTTCGCGACGACGCGTCAGCTCGCCAACGACAACGGCAACATCGTCATCCCGATCCTGCTGACCGCCGCCGCCCTGTACCTGGTCATCACCGTCCCGCTGGGCTACGCGGCGACCCAGCTCGAGAAGCGATGGGTGGTGGCACGATGAGCGGCTCCAGCGTCCTGTTCGACGCGCCCGGCCCCCGTGCCCGGCGGCTGTCGCTGATCGGCTCGATCATCTCGCTGATCCTCATCATCGCGGGGGTCGTCTGGATCGGCCTCATCCTGGCCGCCCCGCGCGAGTCGGGCGGCATCACCCTGCCCGGCATGTTCGACGCCTCCCGGTGGGACATCTTCACCGATCCCGAGGTGTGGTCGTTCATCGGCGAAGGCGTGGTCGCCACGCTGCAGGCGGCCGCGGTCGCCGCGGTCGGTGCGATCCTGCTCGGCATCGTCTTCTCGCTCATGCGCAGCTCCCTGATCCCGTGGGTGCGGATCCCGACCGCATGGCTCCTCGAGTTCTTCCGCGGCATGCCCGTGCTCCTGATGATGCTGTTCATCCTCCTCGTGGCGTCGACCGGCGCCTTCTGGGCGGTGGTGATCGCGTTGATCATCTACAACGGCACGCTCATCGGCGAGGCGCTGCGGGCAGGCCTCGCCGCGCTTCCGCGCGGTCAGCGCGAAGCGGCGCTGTCCGTGGGCATGCGCGAGTTCCAGTCCAAGATGCTGGTCGAGTTCCCGCAGGCGTTCCGCCAGATGCTGCCGATCATCGTCGCGCAGCTGGTCGTGCTCCTCAAGGACACGTCGCTCGGCTACATCGTCGGCTACCAGGAGATCATCCGCACGAACATGAACGTGCTGGGCAGCTTCTTCGGCAACCGGTACATGTTCTCGCTGTTCGTGGTCACGCTGGTGATCTACCTCGCCATCAACCTGACGCTGTCGTGGTTCGCGCGCTGGCTGGCCCGGCGCACCGCAAGCGGCGGCACCCGCGGTGCCGCCGCGACCAAGGGCGAGATCGATACCGAGGACCCGACGAATGCGATCCGCATCGCGGGTGCCGACGCCGAGGCGCGCACCGACGGCACCGGCCGCTGACGCGAATCGGCGGCGGGCCGCCCGCCGGTAGACTCGTCTCTCGTGTCTGACGACGTTTCCCCCATCAGTCCGGAGGCGGTGGACGCCG
>JAUHYM010000083.1 GCA_030426515.1 Actinomycetes bacterium | reverse complement strand
TCGCGGGGATCACGCGGGAGTGGATCCCCAGCAGATCGTCGATCCGGGCCTTGTACCCGGTCTCTTCCTTGACCTCGCGTCGCGCGGCGATCTTCGGGTCTTCGCCCGCCTCGAGCCCGCCGCCGGGTAGCGTCCATCCGCTGCGTCCGGATTCGTTCCAGTGCGCTAGCAGGACACGGTCGTCGACATCGGTGATGATCGCGTATGCGGCGATCCGGATGTCCATGTCTTCACCCTAGAGGCGGCGCGGTTCCTCCCGTGCGGAACCGGGCCGGGACGACGCGGGATTGCCTCCGTCTGACAGCCCCGCGTCCTCCCACGTTCCTCAGCAGATCCATAGTCGGCGCATACGAACGGGAGAGGTCGCGCTGTGAGCGTTGTGCATCCACCCGCACGACACAGGAGAGACATGACCGACAACAGCATCTCGACAGCGAACCCCCGGCCCACCCTGGCGCGCAGCATCCCGTTCTGGCTGCTGGTGATCGCCTCGCTCGCGAGCGGGATCGCAGGAGCGATGATCCTCAGCGAGAAGCTCGGCTTGATGACGACCACGTTGAACGACGGCACTGCCACCGGCGTCGAGGTCTACGTCGGGCAGTCGATGGCCGCCGTCGGGGCCGTGCTCGTCGGCGTGGGCGCGATCGGCCTCCTCCTCGCCCTCACCGTCGCGACGGCGGCGTCGCTGCGGCCCGCGGCGCCGATCGAGGTCATCGAGCCGCCCGAGGCTGACTCCGAACTGCGCGATCCAAGCCTCGACAGCGATGGTGGCGATGAGGCGACGACCGGGGATGCGGAGCCCGGCGATGAGGCGACAACCGGAGATGCGCAGTCCGGCGACGCGGAGCCCGGTGACGCATCTGAGCTCCCGGAGAACGCGCCGCTGCCGGTAGAGAGTCGCTGACTCCAACCGGCGGAGAGGCGGCGCGGTTCCTCCCGTGCGGAACCGGCCGGGACGACGCGGGATTGTGGAGCCTAGGAGATTCGAACTCCTGACATCCTGCTTGCAAAGCAGGCGCTCTACCAACTGAGCTAAGGCCCCGAGGGGAAGGGTGTGGGGCTACCAGGACTTGAACCTGGGACCTCTTCATTATCAGTGAAGCGCTCTAACCGCCTGAGCTATAGCCCCGTGTATGGGAGACGGCGCGCCGTCAACCTCCAAGAGATTACCTGAACTCCCGCGAATTCACGAATCGGTGATCCGACCGGCTGCCCGCGCGCAGCATCCCGCAGCCCGTCCAGCCCTGCGCGGCCAACCACCACGTCGGAGATCGCCACGGTGTCGGGCCGATGACGCGGGATTCATCCGACATCGTGGTGATTCCCGACCTGGTGGCGGTCACGAGTCGACGGTGATGAGGGCAGGCAGTCCTGCGTTGCCGGGCTGGTCCCGGATTGCTTGACTGATGGCATGACCGATCCCGGCGCCCTGCACGAGGGCGAACCACATCGCACGGATGTCAGTCAGCGCCTGAACTGGCTGCGGGCAGGCGTGCTCGGCGCGAACGACGGGATCGTCTCTGTGGCATCCCTCGTCGTCGGGGTCGCCGGCGCGACGACCGACACGCCGACGCTGCTCCTGGCGGGGATCGCCGGCCTCGTGGGCGGGGCGATCTCGATGGCGCTTGGCGAGTATGTGTCGGTGAGCAGCCAGCGCGACTCCGAGCGCGCGCTCATCGCGAAGGAGAAGCGCGAGCTCGAGGAGATGCCGGAAGAGGAGTTCGAGGAGCTCACCGCGCTGTACCGGCAGCGCGGGCTGTCCGCCGAGACCGCACGGCAGGTCGCCGAGGAGCTGACCGCACACGACGCCCTCGCCGCTCACCTCGAGGTCGAGCTGCACATCGACCAGGACGACCTTGTGAACCCGTGGCACGCCGCGCTGTCGTCGGCGCTCGCGTTCACGCTCGGTGCGCTCCTGCCGCTGCTGGCGATCCTTCTTCCCCCGCCGGAATGGCGGGTGCCGATCACCTTCGTCGCCGTCATCGTCGCACTCGCGCTGACCGGGACGATCTCCGCTCAGATCGGCGGCTCCGGCCGCCGCCGATCGACGGCGCGGCTCGTGGTGGGCGGCGCGCTCGCCTTGGCCGCGACCTGGCTGATCGGCAGTCTCCTCGGGACGACGGTGGCCTGACGCGGGCCGCTCAGTTGGAGGTGAAACCGACCAGCAGGCCGCCGGTCACCTTGACCGCCAGGTTGTAGATGCCGGCGATCACCGCGCCCATGACGGTGACGACGATGAGGTTCAGGATCGCGACGACCGCCGAGAAGGCGAGTACCTGCGGGAGTCCGAGGATCGCCTCCAGCGAGATGTCACCGTCCGAGAAGCTCAGGACGAACTCGTCGGCGCGGGTGATCAGACCGGTGGTCTGGATCACCAGGTACATCAGCACGAACGCCACGACGGTGGCGATCGCGATGGCGACGGCTGCCAGGAACGACAGCTTCACCGCCGACCAGAAGTCGATGTACACCAGGCGCAGGCGCACCTGCTTCGCGCTGGTCTTGTGGCTCGATTTCTTCGCGAGCTTGTCCGCTACCGTGCTCATCCGTCAGTTCTGCTCTCGTCGGGGGGAACGGGAGCGGCACCGGGCTCGTCACCCTCGGCCGTCTCCGCCAGTCCCCGCTCTCCGTTTCGCGCGATCGCGATAATCCGATCGTCGTCTCCGGGCCGAGCGAACACAACACCCATGGTGTTGCGGCCTTTCGCGGGTACCTCGGCCACGGCAGAGCGTACCACCTTGCCGCTGGCAAGAACCACAAGGACCTCGTCCTCCTCGCCCACGATGAGACCCCCGGCGAGAACCCCGCGGTCGTCGTTGAGGCGAGCGACCTTGATGCCCAGACCACCACGGCTCTGCGTGCGGTACTCGGCCACCTCGGTGCGCTTGGCGTAGCCGTTCTCGGTGACCACGAACACGAAGCCGTCATGCGGGGCGACCGATGCCGAGAGCAGGCTGTCGCCGCCGCGGAACGACATCCCCTTGACGCCGGCGGTCGACCGGCCCATGGGGCGCAGCGCCTCGTCGCCCGCGGTGAAGCGCACCGACATCCCGTGCCGGCTGATCAGCAGCAGGTCGTCGGTCGAGTCGACCAGCAGCGCACTGGTCAGCTCGTCGCCCTCGCGCAGCTTGATCGCGATGACGCCGCCCTGACGGTTGGTGTCGTACTCGGTGAGTCGCGTCTTCTTGACCAGGCCGTCGCGTGTGGCGAGGACGAGGTGCTCGGCGACCCGGTAGTCCTTGATGTCGAGGATCTGCGCGATCTCCTCGTCGTGCTGCAGGGCGAGCAGGTTGGCGACGTGCTGCCCCTTCGCATCGCGGCCCGCCTCGGCGACTTCGTACGCCTTGGCCCGGTAGACCCGCCCGGTGTTGGTGAAGAACAGCAGCCAGTGGTGGGTGGTCGTGACGAAGAAGTGCTCGACGACGTCGTCGGCGCGCAGCTGCGCACCCTTGATGCCCTTGCCGCCGCGGTGCTGCGAGCGGTAGTTGTCGCTGCGGGTGCGCTTGATGTACCCGTCGCGAGTGACGGTGATGACCATCTCCTCTTCGGGGATCAGATCCTCTTCGCTCACCCCCGGGTCGAATCCGTGGAGGATCTGCGTGCGGCGCTCGTCGCCGAACCGGTCGACGATCGAGGTGAGCTCGTCGCGGATGATGGCCCGCTGGCGGGTCTCGTCGGCGAGGATCGCCTTGAGATCGGCGATCTTCTCTTCGAGGGCGGTCGCCTCGTCGATGATCTTCTGGCGCTCGAGGGCGGCGAGGCGCCGCAGCTGCATCGCGAGGATCGCGTCGGCCTGGTCGTCGTCGATGTCGAGGAGCGTCTTCAGACCCTCGCGGGCCTCGTCGACCGTGGGCGAGCGGCGGATGAGAGCGATGACCTCGTCGAGTGCATCGAGCGCCTTGAGGTACCCGCGCAGGATGTGCATGCGCTTCTCGGCCTCGCGCAGCCGGTAGGTGGTGCGGCGGACGATGACGTCGATCTGGTGGTCGATCCACGCGGTGATGAACCCATCGACGCCGAGGGTGCGGGGCACGCCATCGACGATCGCGAGCATGTTCGCGCCGAAGTTCTCCTGCAGCGAGGTGTGCTTGTACAGGTTGTTCAGCACGACCTTGGCGACTGCGTCGCGCTTGAGCACGATGACCAGGCGCTGACCGGTGCGGCCGCTGGTCTCGTCGCGGATGTCGGCGATGCCGGTGATCTTGCCGGCGTGGGCCAGGTCGCGGATCTTGATCGCGAGGTTGTCGGGGTTGACCTGGTAGGGCAGCTCGGTGATGACCAGGCACGTGCGGCCCTGGATCTCCTCGATCTCGACCACCGCGCGCATCGTGATCGATCCGCGCCCGGTGCGGTACGCGTCGCGGATGCCGGCGGTGCCGAGGATCTGCGCCCCGGTCGGGAAGTCCGGACCGGGGATGCGTGCCATGAGCTCGTCGAGCAGCTCCTCGCGCGTGGCATCCGGGTGATCGATCGCCCACAGCGCGCCGTCGGCGACCTCGCGCAGGTTGTGCGGGGGGATGTTCGTGGCCATGCCGACCGCGATGCCGACCGACCCGTTGACGAGCAGGTTGGGGAAGCGCGCGGGCAGGACGACCGGCTCCTGGGTCTGCCCGTCGTAGTTGTCCTCGAAGTCGACGGTGTCCTCTTCGATGTCGCGCACCATCTCGAGCGCGAGGGGAGCCATCTTCGTCTCGGTGTACCGGGGGGCGGCCGCGCCCTGGTTGCCGGGCGAGCCGAAGTTCCCCTGACCGAGCGCGAGCGGGTAGCGCAGCGCCCACGGCTGGACGAGTCGGACGAGAGTGTCGTAGATCGCGGTGTCGCCGTGCGGGTGGTACTGACCCATCACCTCGCCGACGACGCGGGTGCACTTCGAGAAGGACTTGTCGGGGCGGTATCCGCCGTCGTACATCGCGTACAGCACCCGGCGGTGCACGGGCTTCAGGCCGTCGCGCACCTCGGGCAGCGCGCGCCCGACGATGACGCTCATCGCATAGTCGAGGTAGCTGCGCTGCATCTCGCCCTGCAGGTCGACCTGTTCGATGCGTCCGGTCGGGGCGTCCTCGATCTGTTCGTCCGTCATGATCTCTCTCGTTTCGGTGACCGTTTCCTCTCACACGCGGGTTTGCCGCGCGCGTGTCAGATGTCGAGGAAGCGGACGTCCTTGGCGTTGCGCTGGATGAAGTGACGGCGTGCTTCGACGTCGTCGCCCATCAGGGTGGTGAAGATGGCGTCGGCGGCCGCGGCGTCGTCGATGGTGACCTGGCGGAGGGTTCGGGAGGTGGGATCCATGGTGGTCTCCCACAGCTCCTTGTCGTTCATCTCGCCCAGACCCTTGTAGCGCTGGATGCCGTTCTCCTTGGGGATCCGCTTGCCGTGGGCGAGGCCGTCGGCCAGCAGCGCATCGCGCTCGGCGTCGCTGTACACGTACTCGTGCGCCGAGTTCGTCCACTTGAGGCGGTACAGCGGCGGCATCGCGAGGTACACGTACCCGGACTCGATGAGCGCGCGCATGTAGCGGAACAGCAGCGTGAGCAGCAGCGTGGTGATGTGCTGGCCGTCGACATCGGCATCGGCCATCAGCACGATCTTGTGGTATCGCACCTTGGCGACGTCGAACTCCTCGCCGATGCCGGTGCCGAACGCCTGGATCATCGCCTGGATCTCGTTGTTGCCCAGCGCCCGATCCAGTCGCGCGCGCTCGACGTTGAGGATCTTTCCGCGCAGGGCGAGGATCGCCTGCGTGTGCGGGTCGCGCCCCTGGACGGCCGAGCCGCCGGCGGAGTCTCCCTCGACGAGGAAGATCTCGCTGATGGAGGGGTCTCGCGAGGTGCAGTCCTTGAGCTTGTCCGGCATGGACGCCGATTCGAACACGCTCTTGCGGCGGGCGGTCTCCCGGGCTTTGCGGGCGGCGAGACGGGCGGTGGCGGCGTCGATCGCCTTGCGGACGATGAGCTTGGCCTGCGAGGGGTTGCGGTCGAACCAGTCGGTCAGCTGCTCGCCGACGATCTTCTGCACGAACGCCTTCGCCTCGGTGTTGCCGAGCTTCGTCTTGGTCTGACCTTCGAACTGCGGCTCGCCGAGCTTGACCGACAGCACGGCGGTGAGACCTTCGCGCACGTCCTCGCCCGACAGGTTCTCGTCCTTGTCCTTGAGCAGCCCCTGCGCGCGGGCGTACCGGTTCACCAGCGTGGTCAGCGCCGCCCGGAAGCCCTCTTCGTGTGTGCCGCCCTCGTGCGTGTTGATCGTGTTCGCGTAGGTGAACACGTTCTGCGTGTACCCCGAGGTCCACTGCATCGCCAGTTCCAGCGAGATCTTGCGGTCGACGTCCTCGGACTCGACCTCGATGATCTGGTCGTGGACGGTGTCGGCGTGACGGCTGCGGTTGAGGTGCTCGACGTAGTCGACGAGTCCGCGCTCGTACAGGAACGAGTCGTGCGGCTGCTGCAGGCGCACCTCTCCGTCGACCTCGACCTCCTCGGCGGTGTCCGGGCGCTCGTCGACGATCGAGATGCGCAGCCCCTTGTTGAGGAACGCCATCTGCTGGAAGCGGGTGCTCAGTGTCTCGTAGTCGAAGTCGACCGTCTCGAAGATCTCGTCGTCGGGCCAGAAGGTGATCGCGGTGCCCGTCTCGTCGCTGGCCTCGCCCTGGGTGAGCGGCGCGAGCGGGTGTCCGCCGTCGCGGTACGACTGGGTCCACACGTGCCCCTGGCGCCGCACCTCGACCTCGAGTCGGGTCGACAGCGCGTTGACCACCGACGAGCCGACGCCGTGAAGGCCGCCCGAGACCGCGTATCCGCCGCCGCCGAACTTGCCGCCCGCGTGCAGCACGGTCAGCACGACCTCGACGGTCGACTTGCCCTCGACCTTGTGCATGTCGACGGGGATGCCGCGCCCGTTGTCGACGACGCGGACGGCGCCGTCGCGCAGGATCGTCACCGAGATCTCGTCGCAGTACCCTGCCAGCGCCTCATCGACGGAGTTGTCGACGATCTCGTAGACCAGGTGGTGGAGTCCGCGCGGACCCGTCGACCCGATGTACATGCCGGGGCGCTTGCGCACCGCCTCGAGTCCCTCGAGCACCTGGATGGCATCTGCGCCGTACTCTGCGGTACCGGTGGGGGGTTCCTCGGGAGTCTCGGGACCGCTTCCAGGTGCATCTGACGTCATGGGTGGTGGCGCTCCGATCGAGGGGAAATCCGTCTTCACATTCTATGTCAGGCAGGCCCGTTCGCGTTGCTCATACGGCCCTCTCGCGCGAGAAAATCCCGCCGAACGATACAGATGATGGCTCAGCCGTAGGTGTCGCGCGGGCCGCGCCCTGGAATCGTCCTGCGACCGAATTTCCAGGAGGGGACGTCTGGCCCGATGAAACGCAGGGTGTGGATGCCCGCATCGGGGTGGTGATCGAGGATGCGGCTGAGGATGTCGGCACGCATGATCTGGAGCTGCTTGGCCCATGCCGTCGAATCACAGCGGATCGTGAGCACCCCGTCCCCGAGCGCGACCGGCTGCGCGTGCTGCGCGGTGCCCTCGCCTGCCACCGCGGTCCAGTCCAGCAGGAGGTCCTCCTCCGACAGGCGCGCGTCCCATCCGGCATCCCGTGTGAGGTTCGTGAGCACATCGCCCAGCCCGTGCGGGTCGCGCCCCGGGGCGAACGGCTCGTTGTCGTCGTCGGTCCGGCGGCGGCGTCGGCTGCGCGAGCGCGGTCCGGGCTTGAGCCCCCGCAGCCGCAGGTAGGTGGCGATCGTCTCCGGGATCTCCTCCGAGAACTCCGCGTCAGACATCGTCGGCGTCCTCACCGGGATCGACGGGGTCGGGTGCGTCGGAGGTGTCATCCGCGAGGATCCGGCCGGCCTCGATCCGCACCAGCGTACCCGCGAGCCGGTCCGGCACGTCCTGCTCGACGGCGGCGGTGACGATCACCTGCTCGTAGTCGGCGGCGAGACCGGCGAGTCGGGTGCGTCGCTGCGCATCGAGCTCGGCGAACACGTCGTCGAGGATGAGGATCGGATCGCCCGAGGCGGAGTCGACCCGCAGCAGTTCGGCCGAGGCCAGGCGCAGCGCCAGGGCGACCGACCACGATTCGCCGTGCGACGCGTACCCGCGCACCGGGAGGCCGCGGATCTTCAGCAGCAGATCGTCGCGGTGCGGTCCGACGAGCGTGACGGCGCGCTCGAGCTCGGCCGACCGCTGGTCGGCGAGGGCGATGCGGAATCCCTCGGCGATCCGCGCGCGCTCGGCACCGGGCCCGGACACCTCGGTCTCGCCGTCGGGGAACGAGCCCACCCACTCCAGGTACGGGTCGTGATCGGCGCCCGCGATCGCGGTGTACGCGGCGGCGACCGGATCGGCGAGGTCGGCCGCGAGCCGTCGGCGCTCGGCGATGATCTCCGACCCGAGCGCCACGAGCTTGTCGTCCCACACGTCCAGGGTCGAGAGCTGATCGCCGCGGATCCCCCGCGCGCGGGCGGACTTCAACAGCGCATTGCGCTGCTTGAGCACCCGGTCGTAGTCGGCGAGCACCGCACTCATGCGCGGGATCAGCTGGACCAGCAGCTGGTCGCTGAAACGTCGCCGCGCGGCCGGGTCTCCCCGCACGATCTGCAGGTCTTCGGGGGCGAAGAGCACCACGTGGGTGTATCGGGGCAGCTCGGCGGGCTTGACCGGCGATCCGCCGATGCGCGTGCGGTTGGACCCCTGACGGTTGATCTGCGCTTCGACCGTGATCTTGCGGGTGCCGTGGGCCAGCAGCGCGCGCACGTACGCGGCATCCTGCCCCTCCCGCACCAGCGGCGCATCGGTGGGCACCCGGTGGGACCCGAGGGTGGCCAGGTACGCGATCGCCTCGGCGAGATTCGTCTTGCCCTGCCCGTTGCTGCCCACGAGCACGTTGGCGCCCGGGTGCAGGACGAGGTCGGCCTCGGTGTAGTTGCGGAAATCCCGCAGTCCGAGGCGCTCGACGATCACCGCGACAGACTACCCGCCGCCGGTGACAGCGGGTCCGGGGTCACCGCAGCAGCAGGTTCGGCTGCAGCAGGTACTTGAAGGTGTCTTCGCCCGCCTTGTCGACCGAGGTCTGGCTGGTCACGAGCACCGGGCTGAGCTTGTTCGCGTTGTCGCTCGAGGTGAACGTGATCCGCACGAACTCGCTGCGCACCGCACCGAGGGATTCGAGCAGGTACTGCGGGTTCAGACCCAGGGTCACCTCGTCGCCCCCCGACAGGTGCGCGTCGACGGACTCGGAAGCCCGCGCCTGCTCGCCGCCGGAGGCATCCATCGTGACCGCGTCGGCGGCGAAGGTGAAGCGAAGCGGCGCCGAGCGGTCGAGCACCAGCGACACGCGGCGCACCGCCTCGGTGAGGTCGGCGGTGTTGACGACCGCGTAGTGCTCGGTCTGCTCGGGGAACAGCCGCCGCACCGGAGGGAAGTTGCCCTTGATCAGCAGCGACGTGACGGTCTTGTTGCCCGCGGTGAAGGCGATGATCTCGCGGTCGCCGGAGCCCGAGAACGCGATCGAGATGTCGCCGCCGTGGGCGAAGGTCTTGCCGACCTCCTGCAGCGTGCGCGCCGGGACGAGCGCCGCGGCCGTGTCGTCGCCGCTTCCGCCATCCCACGCGATCTCGCGCAGGGCGACGCGATACCGGTCGGTGGCGACCAGGCTCAGCCCTGTGCCGTTCACCTCGAGCTGCACGCCGGTGAGGACGGGGGTCACGTCATCGCGCGAGGCGGCGAAGGCGACCTGCGAGATCGCGGTCGCGAAGTCCTCGGCGGGCACGACACCGGAGTCGCCGGTGACCTCGGGGATCGCCGGGTACTCCTGCACCGGCATCGAGGCCAGGGTGAACCGTGCCGACCCGCAGGTGAGGACGATCCCGTCCTCGGGGTCCACCGCCACCTCGATCGGGGCGTTGGGGAGCCGGCTGGCGATGTCCGAGAGCAGGCGCCCGTGCACGAGGATCGTGCCGGGCTCGTCGATGGTCGCCTCGATGACGGTGCGCGCCGACGCCTCGTAGTCGAAGGCGGCCAGCGACAGTCCTTCCTCGGATGCCTCGATGAGCACACCGGCGAGGATCGGCTGCGGATTGCGCTGCGGCAGAAGCTTCACGACGAACGAGACGGCCTCGCTGAAAACATCGCGATTGACGTGGAACCTCACTGGCGCTCCCTTGT
>JAUHYM010000082.1 GCA_030426515.1 Actinomycetes bacterium | reverse complement strand
GGCGCCGGCCCCGCTCCGATGGCGGACACCCGGGCGCCCCAGAAGAACTGGTCGACGATGAACGGGCAGACCACGGTCGGCCGACCCGCGCGCAGCCCGGCGGCGGTGGTGCCGGCCCCGCCATGGTGGACGACCGCCGCGACGCGGGGGAAGATCCAGTCGTGCGGCGCCTCGGATATCGGCAGCACGGTGTCGGGCAGATCCTCGGTGGCCAGTCCTCCCCAGCCCGACGCGAGGATGCCGCGGACGCCGGCCTGGGTCAGCGCGGCGACGACGGCGCGCGTCATCCTCTGCGGATCCCTGCCTGCCATGCTCCCGAACCCGACGTAGACGGGTGGGTCGCCCGCGTCGAGGAACTCGACCAGCTCGCGCGGCGGCATCCACTCCGACCCGTCGTCGAGGAACCAGTAGCCGTCGAGGTGCGCATGCGCGGGCCAGTCGGCGGGGCGGGGGAGGACATGCTCGCTGATCGCGTGCACCACCTCGATCGGTGCGCCCTGCGGCATCCGGGTCATCATCGCGGCGCCCTTCGTGGGCGCAAGTCCCAGGGTCTCGCGGCGGAACCGATTCGCCATCTTCTCGTACTGTCGGTAGCCGGCTTCGACGAGTCGATAGGTCAGACGGTTGTAGCCGCGCCCGAGGGGCAGTCGCGGCAGCCCGATCACCGGGAAGTCTCCGGTGGGCACGACCACGGGCACCGGCAGAGCTTCGATCGCCGGGACGCCCAGCGCCTCGGCCACGTGCGGGCCTGCCAGTGCCTTCGGGTGATAGATGACGAGCTCGGGCTGCACCGCCTGCGCGGCCTGCCACACGTCCGAGAGGAGGCGCTCGTTGATCGGGCCCGCCTGCTTGGCGAGCGCGATGTTGGTCTTCAGCGAGCCGATCAGCCCGCTGGACTGTTCCATCGCGGTGCGCCCGGCATCCGAGTCGAGCAGCAGCAGGATGTCGTCGCTCAGCGGCTGGAAGGGCACGCCGTGTGCGGCGACGGTGTCGCCGAAGCGTGCACAGGTGGCGATGGTCGGCTCGTGACCGGCGGCCTGCAGGCCCTTCGCGAGCGCGAGGTAGGGCTGGACGTCGCCGCGCGAGCCCACGGTGGCGATGAGGATCCTCGTCATGACTGCTCCTTGTGGTGTGAGCGATACTCGTCCATGAGTGCGGGCACCCGCTCGATCATGAACGCGTAGAAGTCCCGGCTGTGGCGCAGCCGCTGCGCCTGTGGTGCGTCGTCGTCGCCGACGAGGTCGAGCCCCCGCTGCAGAACGTCGAGGAACGCGCGCATCTTGGCGGTCGGGTCGACCGCGCGCACGAAGGCGTCGTCGTGCATCTCGTAGGCGTGTGCGCGGCCCGGTGCCGGCACGCGTCGGACCAGGCCGGACTGCTCGAGCGCCCGCATCCCGGTGGAGACCGAGGCCTTCGACAGCCCCACCGCCTCGCACAGCTGCGCGGTCGTCTGGGCGCGGGGCTCGCAGATCAGCAACCAGCCCAGCAGCGTGCCGAACGACGGTGTCGTGCCCATCTGGGTGAGCGCGACGCCCACCTGCTCCGCGTATGCGCGTGCTACGGCGTCATCCATGCTGATTCCTTGTATGTTCAGAAAGTTCTGAACGATACTACCAGGCGGTCCCGTCGCTCTCGCGTGCGCGTGGCCGGTCAGTCGCGGACGTCGACGACCCGCTCCGGGCCGAGGGCCGGGGTGATCGTGCCGCTGGACCATGTCGCGAGCTCGGCGCGCGCCGCGATGAGGTTATCGGCGGGCACCCACACCTCGAGTGTCGCCTGCGCGTCGTAGCGGGTGTCGCCGACGACCGCGCCCGTGGTGGCCGCCCAGTCCATCCCCGCCGTCCCCGACGGCTCGCCGTCGTCGGATGACCGCGCCTGATCGGCGTGCACGCCCGTCAGCATCGCCGTGCAGTGGTGGTTCGCATCGGCATGACGGCGACGCGCCGCAGCGATCGCCTCCTCGGCGTCGGAGACGGAGCCGACCGGTTCGATCCGCGCGATGAACCGCGACCGGCGCACCTCGAGCTCGCGCTCGACCGCGGCGGCGATCGTCACGGGAAGCGGCCGACTCATCCTCACGACGATAGTCCGCGAGGCCGCTAGCCCGATCCGGCGCGTGCGTCAAGCCCGATGGCTGCGCGTCCGGTCATGGGTAACGTGCGGGCATGGCAAACGCGAAGACTGCGGCTCGCACCGCGCAGAACTCCACCGCATTCCGTGTGCTCGCGCGCATCGGATTCATCGTGCTCGGCATCGTCCACCTCGTCATCGGCATCATCGCCGTGTCGGTGGCCACCGGCAGCGGCGGCGGCGAAGCCGACCAGGGCGGCGCGATGGAGAGCATCCGGCAGGCCCCGTTCGGAGAGTTCCTGCTGTGGCTGATCGTGGTCGGCCTCTTCGCCCTCGCCATCTGGCAGGTCGTCCAGGCGTTCACCGAACGCGACCCCGACAGCAAGAAGAAGTGGGGTTACCGCATCAAGTACATCGGCACCGCCATCGCCTACGGCGCGATCGCGGTGACCGCGCTCACCTACGCGATGGGCGGGTCGTCCGACTCGTCGGAGTCGACCAAGACGCTCAGCGCGCGCATCCTCGAGGCGCCAGGGGGTGTCTTCCTTCTCGTCCTCGTCGGCCTCGGCGTGCTCGGCGTCGGCATCGCCTTCATCATCCGCGGGTTCACGCAGGCGTTCGAGAAGCAGCTCGCCCTCCCCTCTGGGCCCGCGCGCAAGGGAATCCTCACGTTCGGAACCGTCGGCTACGTCGCCAAGGGCATCGCGGTGGCCATCACCGGCGTCCTGTTCGTCATCGCCGCGGTCACGCACGATCCCGAGAAGGCCGGCGGCCTGGACGCGGCGCTGCACAGCCTCGCTCAGCTGCCCTTCGGCGTCATCATCCTCTGGATCGTCGGAGCCGGGCTGATCATCTACGGCGTCTACTGCTTCGCCCGCGCTCGCTACGCCAAGCTCTGAGCGACCTGGCCGTCTGCGGTCAGCGGCCGATGCCGATGGCGTCCGAGCAGCGCGTGTGGTCCTCTTCGGTCAGGCGCAGATCGGCCGCCTGAGCGGAGTCCGCGATCGACGCGGGGCGGCGCGCGCCGGGGATCGGCACCACGACGGGGCTGAGGGAGAGCTCCCACGCGAGCACGACCTGCTGCGGGCTGACGCCGTGGGCGTCGCCGATCTCGCGGAACACCTCGAACCGGTCGCCGACGCCGCGACCGCCCCCGCCGGTGCCGCCCAGCGGGCTCCACGGCAGAAACGCGATTCCGTGGTTCTCGCAGTGGACCAGCTCGCCGTAGCTGCCGGGGTGCTTGGGAGAGAACTCGTTCTGCACGCTCGCGAGGTTCCCCTCGCCCAGCACGTCGCGGGCGATGTCGATCTCCTCGACGCTCGCGTTCGAGATGCCGACCGTGCGGATGAGGCCCTCGGCCTGCAGGGTCTTCAGGTTCGCCATGACCTCGCCGTAGACCATCCCGCGATCGGGGCGGTGGTACTGGTACAGGTCGATCGCCTCGACGCCGAGGTTCTGGGCGGATGTCTGCGCGGCATGGCGCAGGTACTCCAGCGATCCGTCGCGTCCCCACCGGTTGCCTTCGGAGCGGGTGATCCCGCCCTTGGTGGCGATGAGGACGCCGGCGGTATCGCCGCCCCACGTGCGCAGCGCGTCGCGCACGAGCAGCTCGTTGTGCCCCATCTCGTGCCACGACGGCGCGTACACGTCGGCGGTGTCGATGAGGGTGACCCCCGCATCGAGGGCGGCGTGGATCGTGGCGATCGCCTCGTCTCGTGAGGGATAGCGCTGGTCTTCGTTCATCGACATCGGCATCGCACCGAGGCCGATCGCCGAGACGGTGAACGGGCCGATCTTCCGCACCTGCATGTGTGCTCCTTCGCGACGGGGTGGCGACAACCAGCCTGTCACGTCCACAGGCGCGCAGGGTCGTGAGACCGCGCGGCGCGGATGCGGTTCCCAGGCGCGTGCGGTGGACTGGAGCGCATGGGTACGAGGCGCCGCACGCCGGCGCGCCGGCGGACGACGAACCGCGCCGGCGCGGCCGCGAGCCTCGGCGTGCTCGGGGTGCTGTGCCTGCTCGGCCTCGGCGGCTACCTCGCCGTCTCGGCGGTCATCGACCGGCCGGATCCCGTGGCTCTGCCCGCGTGCGACGAGGTCGCCGACCCCGCTGGCGGGGTGGTCGCCGGGTACACCGGGGTGCAGCTGGACCATGCCGCGGAGATCATGGCGGTCGGGGAGCGACTCGGGTTCGGCCTGGCCGGACAGCGTCTGGGCGTGATGGCCGCGATGGGCGAGTCGGGTCTGCGCAACCTCGACTACGGAGACTGGGAGACTTCGGGGGTCCGCAATCCCGACGGCACGCCGACCTCGTCGCTGGGCCTGTTCCAGCAGCAGGACTGGTGGGGGAGCGAGGCCGAGCGCACCGACCCCGCGACCGCGGCGACGCTCTTCTTCGATCGCCTCGACGACGTCGACGGGTGGGAGCGGATGGAGCCCTCGCACGCGATCCACCGGGTGCAGGTCAATACCGACCCCGACCACTACACGCGGTGGCTCGGTCCCTCCGGCGAGGTGGCCGTCGCGCTGGCCTGCGGCTGAGCGACCGCGGATTCGTGCCGTAGAGCGGTGCGCGTTCCGTTCGATGCGCGCCTGCATGGTAGGGTCGCGACGGTGTCGGGGGGACACCCGAAACAACTGGGGATTCTGTCGGCGTTCACGCCCCCGACACGCGAGCGCCGGCAGATGGGGAGATTCATCGTGTCATCAGACATGCCATCGAGCGCGCCTTCGTCGTCGGTCAGCCGTCGGAGCGTCGTCAAGGGCGCGGCCTGGGCTGTGCCCGCCATCGTCGTCGCCGCACCGGTTCCGGCCTTCGCCGCATCGCCGTGCACGCCGACCACCGCCCTGGACGACTTGACGCCGGGGACGACACCGGGAACCATCACGTTCCAGCCCTCCGGAGTGACCGCGACGCTGTCGTTCAGCTCGAGCACACCCGGAGGTGGGACAGGCGCGACAGGACAGGTCGCGGCCACCAGCACCACTCCGTCGTGGAACTACATCGAGCTCGAGATGACCAGCGCGTTGAGACAAGGCAGCTATGTCGAGCTGACGATCACGCTCTCGCAGCCCGTAGAGGGGCTGTCCTTCACGCTCCACGACATCGACGAGGTGACGGGATCCTGGTATGACCGGGTTCGCGTGTATACCTCGGGCTACACGTACGCCCGCGGCGACAACGTGACCGGCACGGGGTCTGCGGGCGACCTGTTCCGGCCCCTGACGCCGGGGGACCGACCGATCGACAGCGGACTGGGAGACGTGCGTCTGACCTGGCCCGGCGCCGTGTCGAGCGTGCGGGTCCGGTACGTCGCGGGCGCCAACGGCCGTTCGCGGAATCAGCACATCGGGCTCGGTGACTTGAGCTATCAGGCCTGCATCCTGCCGAACGGCACAGCCCAACCTGGTGGCGTGCTGCCGCAGCAGCGGACGCTGGGCGTGCAGCCGGGGGTTCGTCGCCTATCCACGGGGACGCCGAAGTTCGTGACGTCCGACGGTACGGCGGACCTGTAGCGCGAGCGTGTCGGGGCCGCGCGCGGCCCCGACACGCTCAGGTCTCGATCGCGAACAGCGGATCGGTGGTGGGCTGGCCGTCGGGCGACCCGCCGTCGACCTCGACGGTCACGGCGATGATGTCGCCGTCGTGCTTCTCGCCCGACATCAGCGCCACGACCTCGCCGGAGTCATCCGGCGAGAAGGTGCCCGCCGCGATCGGCGTGCCATCGCGCACGAACCACAGCTCGTAGGTGTGGCCGTCCGGGGCGTCCGGGAAGTCGTCGGTGACGAGGACGGACTTACCGAGCGACGGCGACCAGTGCACGGTCACTTCGCCGCCGTCGGCGGTGTCGATGCCGGCGGACTGCGCGTCGGGCGCGGCCTCGATCTGCTCGAGGGCCACCACGGACGCCGGGGGCTGGAGCTGCGGCGCCACGAACAGGGCGCCGATGCCCAGCGCCGCGACGAGGGCGACGGATGCCGCGAGGGCCCAGAGCCCACGCCGCGACCAGCCGCGCCGCGCGGGCGCGGCATCCGGTCGCGGGGGTTCCTGCTCGGATGCGGATGTCGTCTCGGCGGCGGCAGGCGCCGGGGCCTGGGGAGCGGCATCCTGCGGCAGGGCCGAGATGCGCGCGAGCAGGTCGCCGCGCAGCGACGCGGCCGGGGTGATCTCGGGGGTCGCGTCGGCCAGCGCCTCAGCCACCTCGAGGTCGGCGAGCACGTGATGCTCCCACTCGGGGTGAGCCTCGCGTGCCGCCTGGAACGCGCGCTCGTCGTCCGGCGACAGCGCGTGGAGGGCGTGGCCGGCCGCGAGTTCGTGGAACTCGTTCTCGTTCATGCCTGCACCTCCAATTCCCTGCGCATCCGGGTCATTCCATCCCGCATCCTCGTCTTCACCGTTCCCAGGGGTGCGCCGACGAGTGCGGCGATCTCGCTCTGACTGTAACCGCCGTAATAGGCGAGAGTGAGGGCTTCGCGCTGCGGCTCCGAGAGCGTGCCGAGCGCGTCGGCGACGCGCTGTGCGTCGAGTCGACGTTCGACCTGCTCCGCCACATCCTCACTCCCCGTGGCCCACTCCCGGTATCCGGCACGTTCGTCGCGGTCATGGCTGGACTGCGACGATCGCACCCTGTCCACCGCCCTGCGGTGAGCGATGGTCAGGACCCAGGATCGTCCCTGGCCCTTGTTCGGAGCGAACGACGAAGCGGATTGCCAGATCTCGAGAAAGACGTCCTGCAGGACCTCCTCGCTCTGCGCGCGGTCCACGAGCACCCGCACGATGAGGCCGAGCACGCGCGGGGAGAGCATGTCGTACAGCCGGGCGAACGCCTCACGGCTGCCGCCGGCGACGGCCACCAGAAGGTCTGCGATGTGGTCGACGCGGTCGCCCCCGTCCTCGGGGACATCCACACCGTCGATCACCATTCCTCCAGGATGCCGCACACCCCGGCAGAACCGTGCATCGCGGCGCCGGATCGGGCGGGTCGAGGCCCGGCCGACACGCCGAGCGGAAAAAGTTTCAATCCGATCGGCGGGGCTTGCCGAACCCCTTGTGCACGCCGCTTCGGCGAACGTGTACCGCTTCCGAACCGCGGAGGCGCGTCCTGAAACCGAGCCGCACCGCGGCTGATGAACCAGGAGAAGTCATGCTCACCACCAAGAAGACCCTGACCGCGGGCCTCGCCCTCACCTTCGCGTCGGCCCTCGTGCTTTCCGGCTGCTCGATGGACTCCGGCGAGACCGACACCGCCGAGGAGACAACCGCTCCCATGACCGAGGAGTCGGCGGAGCCCATGGAGGAGATGGACCCGGCCGCCAACCTCGTCGGGCCCGGATGTGCCGACTACGCCGAAGCCGTGCCGGATGGCGCCGGATCGGTCGAGGGCATGGCCCAGGACCCGGTCGCTGTCGCCGCCTCGAACAACCCGCTGCTCACCACCCTCACCGCCGCGGTGAGCGGACAGCTGAACCCCGATGTCGACCTGGTCGACACGCTCAACGGCGACGAGTTCACCGTGTTCGCTCCGGTCGACGACGCCTTCGCGCAGATCGACGAGGCCACCATCGAGACGCTGTCGACCGACGCCGACCTGCTGACGTCGATCCTCACCTACCACGTCGTGCCCGGCCAGGCCGCGCCCGACGCCGTCGTGGGCACGCACGCCACCGTCAACGGTGCCGAGCTCGAGGTCACCGGTTCGGGTGACGACCTGATGGTGAACGACGCCGCGGTCATCTGCGGTGGCGTCCAGACCGCCAACGCGACCGTGTACCTCATCGACACGGTGCTGATGCCCCCGGCATCCTGACCCGGAGCGGTCCTCGACCGCTTCGCCTCGGAGCGGTTCCCTGACCGCTTCGCAGCGGGCCCGTCGGCCATGGGGGCCTCCGACGGGCCCGCTTTCCTGTCCGGGTGCAGCGCGTGCGCTGCGGCCAGAACAGGAGATGGCGTCAGAACAGGCAGAAATCGCTCAGGACCGCCTGTTCTCACGCCTGGGCCTGTGAACACGACAGCGCGGCGATCACCCGCGACAGACGCTCACCCGACCGCGAAGGAGCTCGAGATGACGCCGCAGACCCACCGCCCCCGCACCGGGAGCGAGACCCGATCCCGCAGCGACCGAACGTCAACACGGCGCGGGATGCTGTGGGCCGCCGTCGCGGGCCTGGTCAGCGCCGGCGTGCTGCTGGCCGTCGCCGAGGCGCTGGCCGTGCTGATCGGCGCCGCCTCGACCCCCGTGATCGCCGTCGGCGGATTCATCGTGGACGTTGTGCCGCGCCCGCTCAAGGAGTTCGCCATCTCGACGTTCGGCACCGCCGACAAGCCGGTGCTGCTCGCGTCGGTCGCGGTGGCGGCCGCGGTGGGCGCCGCGCTCGCCGGCATCCTGCAGCTGCGCCGCCCGCCGTGGGGTGTCGTGCTGCTCGGTGCGGGCGGGGCGGCCGCTCTCGCCGCCGTCCTCACGCGGGCGGGCACGGAGCCGGCGGCGTTCGTGCCGCCGCTGGTGGCGACGATCGCCGCGTGCCTCGTGCTGTGGATGCTGGTCGCGCGGCTGCGCCGCTGGGTGACCGCGACGATGCCCGAGGCGGGGTCGGCGGACGCGCCGGCGCCCGACCGTGATGCCGCCCTCGACCGGCGGACCTTCTTCGTCATGACGGCCGTGACGGCCCTGGCCGCCGGCGCCGTCGCCGCGGGGGCGCGGATCGCCGATGGCACGCGCGCCTCGATCGCGGCGATCCGCCGCGCGCTGTCGCTTCCTGCGCCGGCGAGCACGGTGACGATCCCCGAGGGCGCGGATCTCGACATCCCGGGCCTGTCGCCGGTGATCACGCCGAACGACGAGTTCTACCGCGTCGACACCGCGCTCACGGTGCCCGAGGTCGACCCCGCGGACTGGACGCTCGTCATCGATGGGATGGTCGACGAGCGCATCGAGCTCACCTTCGACGAGCTGATCGATCGCGGTCTCGACGAGTACGCGATCACCCTCACCTGTGTGTCGAACGAGGTCGGCGGGGATCTCGTGGGCAACGCGCTGTGGTGGGGCGTGCCCGTGCGCGACCTGCTCGCACTGGCGGGCCCGCAGGCAGGCGCCGACATGGTGCTCTCGCGCAGCGTGGACGGCTACACGGCGAGCACGCCGCTCGAGGCGCTCACCGACGACGGGCTGGACGCGATCCTCGCGGTCGCCATGAACGGCGAGCCGCTGCCGCTGGAGCACGGCTTTCCGGTGCGGATGGTCGTTCCGGGCCTCTACGGCTACGTCTCGGCCACCAAGTGGCTCACCCAGCTGACGGTGACGACCTTCGACGCCGACGAGGCGTACTGGACGCCCCGAGGCTACGCCGCCCGCGCACCCATCAAGTTCTCGTCGCGCATGGACACCCCCACGCCCGGCTCGCCGGTCGAGGCGGGAACCGTGGCGCTCGCCGGCGTCGCCTGGGCGCAGACGGTGGGCATCGACCGCGTCGAGGTGAGCATCGACGACGGCGCCTGGCAGACCGCGACGCTCTCGACGCCGATCAACGTCGACACCTGGGTGCAGTGGATGCTGGAGTGGGAGGCCGAGCCCGGCTCGCACTACATCACGGTGCGCGCCGTGACCCGAGACGGCGAGGTGCAGACGGCCGAGCGCGCGCCGATCGCCCCCGACGGCTCGACCGGGCTGCAGCGCACGCTCATCACGGTCACCGCGGCCTGATCGCTGCCGGGCGCCGTGCGCGCGCCGCGCGCGGCGCCACGACGTCGGCGATCGCCACGATGTCGGCGGGTTGCGACGCTATCGGCCCGACATCGTGGATATCTCCGACATCGTGGCGGCGACGAGCACGGGGGTCGCGAACGGTGTGCGGCGCACAGGCGCGTGCCGCGCCCAGGGGATGCCGTTGCGGCGGGGTCAGCGGCCGCTGCGGCGATCGCGGCCGTTCTGGCGGACGACCGACCCGACCATGAGCTTGCCGCTGCCGCCCGCGTGGGAGGCGCGCCGCGAGCCGCGGCGGCCGCCGTTCGTGGACGGTGCGCCGGTGCCCGAGGTGCCCTGGGCAGGCGCGCCGTGGGCCTTCGCGCCGGTGTGGCCCTTGGCGCCGGCCGATGCGGTGCGGCCTGCGTGCGCCGCTGC
>JAUHYM010000081.1 GCA_030426515.1 Actinomycetes bacterium | reverse complement strand
TGGGAACTAGAACCTTAGACAAGCTCTATTTTCCCTGATCCGAGGGGCATTTCCGCGTCACGGCACCCCCTCAACCCCCAGGCAAATCGGTGGATCGAGGCTTAGGCGTCGATGAGCGGTCGAGCAGACCGACCTCACCGAACTCACGATGGCGATGGACCCACTTTGACGCGGTAGCGCGGGAGATTCCCATCTCAGCTGCCACGTGAGCGATCGGCCGGGTCTTGCAACGCTCGACCAGCCGCCGACGTCCCTCGACTGACAGTGGCGAGTTGCGGTGAGTCATGCACGTCCTTCGAAGAATGTTCCAGTCGAGTCGCTGAGTTCCGGACCAAGCCCCCCATTCAGCCGTCGGCTACTGACCCTCGTGGTCGCCGCCTGACACGCCGAGCCCGACGTTCGTGGTGTCGCAGCAGGCCTCCGGCGATTCGGAACTGGCTCGACGCCGCCTATGGGCGGCGGCAAGGGCGAGTACTACGAGGAGGGAGATGACCGCGAGCGCCGCGATCGGCGCCGTGTGAGCCTGAACCCAGCCGGACAGGGTCGTTGAGAGCCTGGCGACACCGCCGGCACGGCCGGTCGCGACGAGGTTGTTGTCGGCGGTGGCGGCGGGCCACCAGTACCACGCGAGGTAGACGCCGGTGAGCAGCAAGACGGCGCCGGTGATCCGGGGGCCATAACTCCCGAGGCGTGCGACGTGGCGGGTTAGGCCGGTACCCGCGGCGGTGGTCGCGAGTGCGAGCAGCAGCAGGATGCTGGCTGAGCCGGCGGCGTAGACACCGAAGACCAGCAGCAGCCCCGCGTAGCTGGCGGTGGCCTGTGCCTGGGCGATGACAGCAAGGATCACTCCGAAGGTGCACGACAGGGAGGCGAGGGCGTAGCCGATCCCGAAGACCAGCATCCGGGCGGTTGGCGGGAGGCCTTCGGTTGCTCGGCCGGTGATCCGGGGCAACCGCACGGAGATCGAACGGCCGGCCAGCATCCACAGGCCGAGGAGCACCAGTAGGACGCCTACGGCGAGACCGAGTTTGGGCGCTGCCTGGATCAGGCCCCGAGCCCCGGCGCTCACCAGCAGGCCCGCAGCTGCGAGGGTGCCGGCGAACCCGATCGCCAGTGCGATTCCGGACCGCAGGGCCCTCAGCAGCCGCACCGGGACGGGCGAGGCGTCAGCGTCGCCGAGGGTCTGGCTGATCCAGGCCGGCAGCAGCGCGAACCCGCATGGGTTGACCGGCGCCACCATGCCGGCGGCGAAGGCGAGGCTGAGCAATCCGCCCATGGATCAGGCTCCGGCCTTGACGAGTTCGGCGGTGATCGTCTTCGCGTCGGGCTCGGTGGCACGGAAGGTCACCTTGCCGTCGCCGTCGATGACGATGAGGGTGGACAGGGCGGCAACGTCGAATCGCTGGGACAAGGCGGCACCCTCGTCTATGGCGGCCGGGACGTGTTCGGCGTCGACGTACTCCATGAATCCCTCGATGGTCTCCTTGGACTCGCCGGGGTCCATGTCGACGGCGAGGAAGCTCGCCCCAGCACCCGACTTCTCGGCAGCGGTGGCGGCCTCGCCGAGGGAGCGGACGCCTTCAACGCATTCGCCGCAGCCGACGGAGAAGAAGAACACCGCGGTCGGCTTCCCGCTGGCGGGCAGGCTGACCATCTGGCCGTCGATGCTAGTAACCGCCGCTGGCGTGCCCGCATCTGCGGCTGGTGTGGCGTCGGTGTTTCCGCAGGCGGTCAGAGCCAGGGAGCCTGCAAGCAGGAGGCCGGCGACCGAGAGGGTCGCGCGGCGGGTGCGGGTAAGCGTCATCGGTTCTGGTCGTCCTTCGTGTCGCTGGGGTGGGTGGAGTTCACAGGCGGGCAACAGCCATGCCTGGCGTTGTTGCCGCCGCTGCGGCGCCGCGTGGTCGCGAGGACCGCGAGCACCAGGACGGCGATGCCGGTGCCGATCACCCAGGGGTTGCCGAGGAACCCGCCGACACTGGCCAGCAGACCACCGGCGAGGAGCAAGGGAAGTAGGGCGCAGCAGGCGACCATGAGCAGCGCGGCCCCGGCTCCGAGGAGCAGGCCGCTGCCTCCCGGTTGGTCGTCGTGGTTGGACTTCATCGGAGTGGAGTTCCCTTCGGTGTTCTTGGTCAGCAGCGGCAGTGGCCGTCGTCGGCCACTGCCGCGTTGGCCTGGAACTGGTTGAGGAAGCCGGTCGTGAGGTCGGTACCGATCCGATAGGCAACGGCCACGGGCACGACCTCGGCGCGGGGGTGCTCGGCCAGCCAGCCCGCGGCGTCCTCATCGGAGGTGAAGTAGTGGACCTGGTTGCAGAAGGAGGACCGGATCGAGGTGATCTGGTCGGGGTTGACCAGCGACACCACCGCGGTGGCGGGTTCGACGCTGGTGACGCCGGCGACGGGGTCGATGGTGACCCGGATCGGCTCGCCGCTGGTCGGGGAGACCGACTCCACGCTCGCCGCGCGCTCGAGCAGGGTCGGAAAGATCAGGGTGTCCAGGGCGCACCAGGTGTAGAGCTCCTCACCGGCCACGGTGAACCGGTGAGGGGTGGGGCGCAGGGTGAGGCCCTGGCCGATGATGCGGCCCTGGTCGTCGTACTCGGTGTCCGGCACCGCGGCCAGACCCGTGCGTACGTCGTCGACCGGACGGCCGGCGGCCGCGGCGAACTGCTCGACGGTGACCGGGCCGCCCTCGACGATCAGCCGCAGCAGCGGGATCAATAGGACGGCGTCAAGGCCGGTCTCTTCGGTGTTGTTGAGTCGTTCGGGCAGTTGCGTCGTGAGCTCCGACATGGCGGTACCTTCTTCATGAGTCGGGTGGAGGCTGTCGGCTGCGGGTCACGCGCAGCAGGACAGCTTGGAGATGTCGGTGGTGAAGGCCTTGGCGGCGATCCGGATGCCTTCGGTCATGGTCAGGTAGGGCGCCCATGCGTCGGCGACCTCGGTGACGGTCTTGCCGAGGATGTGGACACCGGCGGCGGCGAGCTCGCCGGCGTCTTTGGCGACGGCGGTGAGGCCGAGGATCTCGCCGGTCTCAGCGTTGGCGACGATCTTGATGAAGCCGCGGGTGTCGCGGTTGACCAGCGCCCGGGGCACGTAGTCCAGCGGCAGGACGCGGCAGTCGCAGCGGATCCCGGCAGCGAGCACCTGGGCCTCGGTCATCCCGACCGCGCCGATCGCCGGACTGGTGAAGGTCACCCGCGGCAGCCGGCTGTGGTCCACCGACCGCTCAGCGCCAGCGAACGTGTTCTCAGCGACCATGTTGCCGTGGTGGGCGGCGACGTAGACGAACTCGGGGTGCCCGGTCACGTCGCCGGCTGCCCAGATCCGGGGGTTGGAGGACTGCAGTTGGTCGGTGACCACGATCTCGCCCGTGTCGCCGGTCTTCACCTCCACCGCATCGAGGTTCAGCCCATCGGTGACCGGTCGGCGGCCGAGGGCGACGAGGACCTGTTCGGCGTGGAATTCCTGCTCGCCGCCGGAGATGTCAGCGGTGACAACAACCTGGCCCCTGACGTCGTCACGGGCAACGTGGGTCGGGACCGCACGGCGGACCACGCGGATGCCCTCGTCGGCGAAGACCTCCTGCAGCGCCTTGGATACCTCCGGCTCCTCCTTCGACGCCAGCCGGGAACGAACCAGCAGGGTGACCTTTGACCCGAGCCGGGCGAACAGTTGGGCCTGCTCCAAGGCGACGTAGCCGCCGCCGAGCACCAGCAGCGAGTCGGGAACCTTGGTCAACTCCATCGCCGTGGTCGAGGTCAGGTAGCCGGCCTCCTCAAGACCGTCGATCGGTGGGGCCCATGCGCTGGCGCCGGTGGCGACCAGGTAGTGATCAGCGTCGATCGTCTCGACCGCACCGTCAGTCGCGGTGACCTCAAGAACGGGCGCTTCTGGCGTGCCGGCGAACGCAGCGTCGCCGTGGCGGATCTGCCAGCCGTAGGCGTCGGCGACGTCGACGTACTTCTCACCCCGAAGTTCCTCGACGAGGTCCTGCTTGCTGCTGATCAGCGCGGGCATGTCCACGTCGTCCGCTGTGGTGGCGATCCCCGGGAAACGGTTGCCCGCCTCGGCAGCGGTCTGGCGGGCCTCAGCGGCGGCGATGAGCGCCTTCGACGGCACGCAGCCGGTGTTCACGCACGTGCCGCCGAAAGTGCCGCGCTCGATCATCACCACCGACTTGCCGAGCGTGGTCGCGCGGATGGCGGCGGCGAACGCGGCGCCACCCGATCCGATGATCGCAAGGTCGTACCTGGACTGCATCCCGATTCCTCCCCTGAGTCTTGAGAATTGCTCTTGATGCAGCCACAATGGACCTTCCAGTACGGGGGAAGGTCAAGTGCGACCTGTGACACATCGGAGACCCAGATGAGGATCGGCGAACTCGCCGAGGCGGCCGGCACCACCGCCAAGACCCTGCGGTTCTACGAGGAGCAGGGCCTGCTTCCCGCGGCCGAGCGCACCGCGTCGGGATACCGCGACTACGATCCGGAAGCAGCGACTCGGATCGACTTCATCCACCGCGGCCAGGCTGCCGGACTTACCCTCGCGCAGATCAAACAGATCCTCGACATCCGCGATGGAGGCGAGATTCCCTGCGGCCACGTCCGGGACCTCCTAGACGTTCGTCTGAAGGACATTGAGCGCCAGATCTCGGATCTCGTCTCCCTCCGCGACAACGTTGCCGCCCTCCGCGACGCAGCCGCAGAACCCGAACCCGAGACCTGCAACGCCGACGAGGTCTGCAGGTACCTGTAGCCAATCCGAGATGACGCGCGCAGAGGCGGAGCCTCCTGCCGCGACCTTCCTACGTGACCACAACGTTATGGCCAGCAACATCTAGCCGACGCCACGGAAGTACTCCTGGAAGGAACCTCCCCATGAGTCCGCGCAACCCTCACCACTCCCTCTCGCCTTCGGCGTACCCCACCGGCGCCGATGAGCCTCACCACGGGGATCATGGCGACCACAGCGACAATTCCGTGACGCAGTGCAGGACGAGACCGATCCTGCCAGCCGTGAGCAGGACGATGTCGACCCAGGAGGATCGTCGCGCGTATCTCGCCCACGGCAGTCTTCTGCTGGTGAGGCGCGCGGCGAACAGCAGAGTCGGGATCAGCACAAGTGCAATGGTGAGTGTTGTCGGCACAGTTGGTTCTCCGTCGTCGACCGTTGAGCGCGTGTCAGCGTGGTTCCGTGAATAACGTGCTCGTTCTGCCGCGCCGGTGCCAGAAACGAGCGTCATCAGGCGAGTGGAACGATCATGCCATGGTCACGATTGCCGTCGCGGTCGAGCGGCGGTGACCGCGTTCACCACCGACCGCCTCACGCCACATCACGGCTCGGACGGAAGTCGCAGACCGCGCATGTGCCGTCGATGACGAGCTTGTGGCCGTCTACGATGCAGTCCCACGCGAGGCCGGGCAACATGTCCTGGCTGGCCGCCAGCGCCCGTTCTGGCGCGTGCGCAGGCCCCGCAAGGCTCCGTGGTACCGGAAGGGTGCTTCGCGCAGAACGGGGAGGGTGCGTCACGCGTGACGTCACGCGTCGCGTAGGCTCTCTTCTCTTTCTGACGTTCTCTAGAAGAGCCTGAGCCTACGTTCGCCGTGACGTCATCCGTCGTGTCACGCGTGACGTCACGCGTCACTGATGCGGGGTGGGAGTGGGTTGGCGCAGCGGGCGATGTGCCGTTTCGGCGGCGCTCCCGATACGCCCGCTGCCGAAGGCGTGCGGCCTCCTTGTAGCGGGCGACCTCCTCGGCCGTGGACTGGCGCAGCTCGTCCGACCACCCCGACATGAGGTAGCCGTCGGCGCCGCGACTCCAGATGCCGGCGCGCTCGAGCTCGTCGAACGCCGCCTCGTCGTCGCCATCGGGATGCAGGTACTTCGTGTAGCGCGCGGGGATCGTGCCGTCCGTGCCCTGGCCGTTGCACCACATGAGCGCGCCGGCCAGGATGCGGAACGCGCGGTCGCTGAGGTTGTCGATGCGGATGCTCCCGAGCCACTCGGCCGGAAGTCGGGCGTCGACCATGACGGACTCCGAGAGCCGTGATCAGGGCTCGACGCCGAAGACCCGAAGGAGCGCGGCGCGCGGGATCATGCGCCGCGGACCCAGCTGCACGGTCGGGATCGTTCCCCGTTCCACGCCCAGCTTGATGGTGCGGTACTCGACGCCGACGAGCGCGGCGGCGTCCTTGTAGGTGAGGGCGAGTGAGTTCGGCGACCGGTTCATGTCCATCTCCTTTGTGAGCCACCTTTGTCAGCGCATGGGCACACGGTAGCACGATCCTGAGCCAGATGTGTCATGAATCTGTCATGACATCGGTTGTTCAAGTCGGGGAGCCCTGCGATACTGGGGCGCATGGTGGACCTCGAGTGTGTCGATGTCAGCGATCGGTGGGTCGCGGTCGGCGGGGGTGTCCAGGTGCCGCGATCATGGACAGTCGTTCTGCGGGGCGAGCCCGATGTGCCGGGAGAGATCCGGGTGCACGCGGTATACGCGCCGCGACTGCGTCGGGTGGTGGCTGCGCAGGTCACGGTCACTCGGGGTGACGAGACGGACGAGGTCACCAGCCTCACGCTTCGCGAGGTGCGCGTGCAGTACGCCCTTCAGGCGAGCGGGATGCGGGTAGCCGCGGTGTCCGAGCCGGGGGAGCGGGTCGTGAACGGGGCGGGGTACATGCTGAGGGTCAGGGAGCGCGGCGATCGCAGCCCGATTCAGACTCACGCCGATGCGGCGCGGCTCTACCAGCTCGCAACGGCGATCAATCTTCCCCCGCTGAAGACCGTCGCCGACAGTCTCGGGGTGAGTCAGAGCACCGCGACGCGGATCATGGGCCGTGTGCGGCGGGACGGTATCGGCTCCGGGTCCCGTCCCTGGGATCCCTCGGCGACCGGACCCGTCATCGGCCCGCCGTCGCCCTCGGGTGGGCCCTCTTTGGGCTGAAAGGCAACAGCGATGCCGCGCAGATCCAACCAGGACGGAACGATCTCGTCGTACACGACGAAGATGGGCGAGACGCGCTATCGGATCGCGTACTGGGTGGACCGGCCCGAGGGCGACGCGGTGCGCAGGTTCCGGCGCGGGTTCGCGAGTGAGAGGGCGGCGCTCAACGCGCTCACCGAGGTGCAGGTCGACATGCGACGCGGCGACCACATCGAGGAGACGCGGGAGACCTTCAACGGGTACGCCGACAAGTACTTCGATGCGCTCCGGGTGCGGCCGACCACTCTGGCCGGCTACCGCAAGCACTTCCGGGTGCACGTGTTGCCGTCCTCGGTCGGGCGTACGCCGATCGCCGAGATCACGAAGGACCAGCTCAACCGGTTCTACCGTCAGCTCGAGCGGAACGGACGGAAGGATCGCGGGCACCTCGGTGAGCCGCTCGGCGCCGCGACGGTGCGGCATATCCACGTGCTGATCTCGCAGGTCATGCAGCACGCGCTCGAGGACGGGCTGATCCGCTTCAACCCGGCCAAGCGCGCCTCGCCGCCGACCAAGCTCGAGGCGGCGCCACCCGAGATGGCGACTTGGTCCGCGGAGGATGCGCGGATGTTCCTCGACTGGTCCGAGTCGACGGGGGACTACCTGTGGCTCGCGTGGCTCACGCTGCTCGGCACCGGGATGCGACGCGGCGAGATCCTCGGCCTGCGATGGAAGGACCTCGACCTCGACAACAACGTCGTGACGATCGCGCGTGCGATGTCGTACGTCAAGGAGGCGGGCAAGAAGCCGGTCATCGACTTCAAAGCGACAAAGAGCGGCCGCGTGCGCAACGTCGACATCGATGCACGGCTTGCCGACGCATTGCGGGCCAAACGGGACATGCTCCGCGCCGTGTCGCCCGAACTCGCGCGCGGGGAGCACCTGATCTTCTGCAATCGGTACGGGATGCCGCACAACCCGACGCAGTTCTCCCGCCAATGGCGCGAGCGCGTCCTGAAGGCCGCCGCGGCGCATCCAGATCTCGACGAACTGCATCTGCACGAGCTGCGTCACACCCACGCGACACTGCTGCTGAGGGCCGGCGTTCATCCGAAGATCGTGTCCGAGCGTCTCGGTCATGCCGACATTCAGACGACGCTCAACACGTACTCGCACGCCGTGCGCACCCTCCAGCGCGGCGCCGCAGACCTCGTTGGACAGTTGCTCGCTCCCGTCGCGGCGGATCAACCCCAACTGACGACGTAAGGCTGGCGGGAGGTAGTCGCTCAGCCGGCTTCGAGCGTTCGCGTCGCGAACTCGACCTTCACGTACTCAAGCTCATCGCGAGGGAGCACGGTGGTCAGGATGCGGCCGTCGGGCAAGACGGTAGCGATGGCATACACGTGCGGGTCGGTGTCGATCGCGATTCCTTCGTGTGCTGCGCCATCGACGGTCACCGTAATGTTCCGCTGGATCGCGTGTGCGGTGACATCAGGAGCGGGAGGGAGTCCGCCGAGGTGGCCCGCCAAGCCTCTTTCGGTGCGGAATCGGTTCATGAGTACGTGGTTGATGTGATGGAGCAGTTCCTCGTCGAGGTCGGGGTGCTGATCGTCGCGGTGCCAGCTGGTTTTCACTGCCTCCCACAGCTGCGGGTACCGCAGGGATCCGGTGAGTTCCATCACCCACTGCGGGCGCGGCCACGGTGGAATCTCGTCGAGCGCTCGTCGCGTCTCTTCGTCGAGTTCGATGAGGTTCTCGGGCGCGGACCGATCGGCGGGACGGATCTTGCTTCGAGTACGGCGTGGAAGGATGCTCGGGTGAGACGATCTCGAGTGCATCTGCGACCAAGCACAGTCGGGTGGACCGCGCTTGTGGTCGGCACAACGTTGTCCACGTGCGCACTCGGCGGGTTCGGTGCCCTGATCATCGGCGCCGACTGTGGCAGATCTGTGGGCGTGGCCCTGTGTTCCGATGAGGTGCGCCCCCATCTCGCGCTGGCCGCAGTCATTCTGAGTGCAATCTTCGTCGCGATCGGATTAGTCGCCGCGGGTATCGCGTTCACGACGGCCCTGGTCCGTAGTCGCGGTGACGGCCGGCGCCGCCTCAGCGCCAGCGAAGTGGGGTTGGGCCTCACGGTGGCCGTGCTGGTCCTTCTCACGCTGGGCGTGTTCATCGGAACGGGCGAACGCCCACGTCTGCCTTACGTCTTCTTCGCGACCGGCGTGTGGATTCTTGCCGTCGCAGGATTACTGGGGACGGGGATCACTGTCGCAATCCGCCGAGCACGCCAACCACTCAGACAAGAGCGCATCACTCGCTGAACGCGCCCTCTTCCTCACCCCACATGTCGACACTCACGCTGCACAGCAATCATCGTCTCTAGAGGTTGGTCTTTGCGCTTCTCGCGGGGGAGACGACGCATTCGACGTTGCCGAGCAGCAGTGTCGACCCGGCAGGGACCACGGTGGGCTCGCCGGGAGTGAGTAAGCGTGGGGGAGTGGTCAGCAGTTCGACGCCGTTGGGGGCGTTGAGGTCGGTGACGATGATCCGCGAGTCCTCGTCGACGTCGATGGCTGCGTGGGTGCGCGAGAGCTGACGTTGAACCGCCTCAGGTTTGGTGCCGCTTCTTCTCGAGTTGAAAGGATGGCGTCATGCCGAAGAAGAAGATCGATCCCGCGCTCCGGGAGCGTGCTGTTCCACCAGACAGCTGTCGGGAAAGCGGGCGGAGTGGTCGAGGTCTTTCAGATGGGCAGCGTAGGAACTCCCCGCCTGGAAGTCCTCGACGACTATCCGCCAACCAGCCGCCGCCCCTGGGCTACACCCTCAATTGTGAAGAGCCGCGTTAGGCCAACGACCGTGCGGCTCATGTCCTCGGCCCCGGAACACGCTCGCACTTTGCCGTTCCCCGACATCAGCGCACCCAGCGATCTGACGGTGTGCAGTGCCGGGTCGTGGAGTACCGCAGGCGCGCAGCGCCGAGGATATGCCGCCGAAAGCCCGGCACGGAGCGCCGGCTGATCGCTACTCTCTCGCGGTCGGAGAGGGGCTTCCAGCACCCGATTTCTGGGCTGGAAACGGCCTTAACTGTGCCACCAACTGTGCCACGGGACTTCAAACGGCTCGCGATCCCTTGAAAACACTGGGGAGAAACTGGCGGAGGATAGGGGATTCGAACCCCTGAGGGCTTGCACCCAACACGCTTTCCAAGCGTGCGCCATAGGCCACTAGGCGAATCCTCCAGGGCCCTGTGACCGTGCCCTCGAAAGAACACGGCCCCG
>JAUHYM010000080.1 GCA_030426515.1 Actinomycetes bacterium | reverse complement strand
TCCTGGAGAAGTACGACGTCGAGCTCATCGGCGCCAACGTGGACGCCATCAACAAGGGCGAGGACCGCCAGGTGTTCAAGGAGCTCGTCCTCGCCTCGGGCGCCGACGTCGCCGCCAGCCGCATCTGTCACACGATGGACGAGGTCCTGCAGGGGGCGGAAGAGCTCGGCTACCCGCTCGTGGTGCGCCCGAGCTTCACGATGGGCGGCCTGGGGTCCGGGTTCGCCTTCGACGAGGCCGACCTGCGTCGGATCGCCGGGGCCGGTCTGCGCGACTCGCCCACGACCGAGGTGCTGCTCGAGGAGTCGATCCTCGGGTGGAAGGAATACGAGCTCGAGCTCATGCGCGACACCGCGGACAACACGGTCGTGGTGTGCTCGATCGAGAACGTCGACCCGGTCGGGGTGCACACCGGCGATTCGATCACCGTCGCGCCCTCGCTCACACTGACCGACCGCGAGTATCAGAAGCTGCGTGACATCGGCATCGACATCATCCGCGCGGTGGGCGTCGACACCGGCGGCTGCAACATCCAGTTCGCGGTGAACCCCGACGACGGCCGCGTCATCGTGATCGAGATGAACCCGCGTGTGTCCCGTTCGTCCGCCCTGGCCTCCAAGGCCACCGGGTTCCCGATCGCGAAGATCGCCGCCAAGCTCGCCATCGGGTACCGGCTGGACGAGATCCCCAACGACATCACCAAGGTCACCCCGGCGAGCTTCGAGCCCACCCTCGACTACGTCGTGGTCAAGGTTCCTCGGTTCAACTTCGAGAAGTTCCCCGCCGCCGACACCACCCTCACCACGACCATGAAGTCGGTGGGGGAGGCTATGGCGATCGGCCGCAACTACACGACCGCGCTGCAGAAGGCGCTCCGCTCGCTCGAGAAGCGCGGCTCCAGCTTCCACTGGGGCGAGCAGCCGCTGAGCGCTGCGGAGCTCCTCGAGATCGCGAAGACGCCCACCGACGGCCGGATCGTCGTGCTCCAGCAGGCGATGCGGATGGGCGCCACCGTCGAGGAGGCCTTCGACGCGACCGCGATCGACCCCTGGTTCCTCGACCAGATGGCCCTCATCAACGAGGTCGCCGACCACATCCGAGACGCCGCCGAGCTGGATGCGGACACCCTCCGCATCGCCAAGGAGCACGGCTTCAGCGACGCGCAGATCGCGCAGCTGCGCGGACTCGGCGAGGCGGAGGTCCGCGGGATGCGTCACGGACTCGGACTGCGCCCGGTCTACAAGACCGTCGACACGTGCGCCGGCGAGTTCCCCGCGCTGACCCCGTACCACTACTCGAGCTACGACGCCGAGACCGAGGTCGCGCCCAGCGATCGGACGAAGGTCGTCATCATCGGGTCCGGTCCCAACCGCATCGGGCAGGGCGTCGAATTCGACTACTCGTGTGTCCACGCGTCGTTCGCGCTGTCGGATGCGGGGTACGAGACCATCATGGTCAACTGCAACCCCGAGACCGTGTCCACCGACTACGACACCAGCGACCGGCTCTACTTCGAGCCGCTCACCCTCGAGGACGTGCTCGAGGTGCTGCACGCCGAGTCCGCATCCGGGGAGATCCTCGGGGTCATCTGCCAGCTCGGCGGGCAGACGCCCCTCGGGCTCGCGAAGGGCATCGAAGAGGCCGGATACACGATCCTCGGCACGAGCCCGGCGGCGATCGACCTCGCGGAGGAGCGCGGTCTGTTCAGCGGCATCCTGGATGCGGCGGGCCTTCTCGCACCGCGCCATGGCACGGCGATCGACGTCGACGGAGCGGTCGCGGTGGCCGAGGACATCGGGTACCCCGTCCTCGTGCGCCCCAGCTTCGTCCTCGGCGGTCGTGGCATGGAGATCGTCTACGACACCTCCAGCCTGCGCGAGTACTTCGAGCGCATCGCCGACCAGGCCATCATCGGCCCGGGACTTCCGCTGCTGGTCGACCGCTTCCTCGACGACGCCATCGAGATCGACGTGGACGCGCTGTACGACGGCGACGAGCTGTACGTCGGCGGCGTGATGGAGCACCTCGAGGAGGCCGGCATCCACTCGGGCGACTCGAGCTGCACCCTGCCGCCGGTCTCGCTCGGACGCACCGAGATCGACCGCGTGCGCGAGGCGACGCGCGCGATCGCCGAAGGCGTCGGCGTGCGGGGCCTGATCAACGTGCAGTTCGCCGTCAGCGCCGGTGTGCTCTACGTGATCGAGGCGAACCCGCGCGCAAGCCGGACCGTCCCGTTCGTGTCCAAGGCGCTCGGGATCCCGCTGGCCAAGGCCGCGAGTCGTGTCATGGCCGGCGCCACCATCGCCGAACTGCGTGCCGAGGGTCTGCTGCCCGAGCGCGACGGGTCCCGCGTGCCGCTGGACGCGCCCGTCTCCGTCAAGGAGGCGGTGCTGCCGTTCAAGCGGTTCCGCACCGCCGACGGGCACACCGTCGACTCGGTGCTCGGACCCGAGATGCGCTCCACCGGCGAGGTCATGGGCATCGACCGCGACTTCCCGACCGCGTTCGCCAAGAGCCAGGAGGCCGCGTACGGCGGGATGCCCTCGAAGGGCACCGTGTTCATCTCGGTCGCCGACGACGACAAGCGCGCGGTGATCCTGCCTGCGCACCGCCTGCAGCAGCTCGGGTTCACCCTGATCGCGACCGAAGGCACCGCCGAGATCCTGGCGCGCAACGGCATCGCGGTGTCGACCATCGCCAAGTACAGCGAGACGCAGGCCAGCGGCGAGCAGAACATCGTGGATCTCATCAACGCCGGTGAGATCGACATCGTGGTGAACACGCCGTCCGGTGGTCTGGCGCGTGCGGACGGCTACGAGATCCGCGCGGCGGCTGTCGCCGCGGACAAGGCGCTGTTCACGACGATGGCGGTCCTGGGCGCGGCGGTCAGCGCGATGGATGCCGCCGCGGACGGCTTCGCGGTGCGGAGCCTGCAGGAGTACGCCGCCGACCGGACGGCGGTCGCGTGACCGCGTTCGGAACGCGCCTGCGCGCGACGGTCGCCTCCTTCGGACCGCTCGTCGTCGGCATCGACCCTCACCGCAGTCTGCTCGCCGCATGGGAACTGCCGGACACTGCCGGCGGGGTCCGCGACTTCGGTCTGCGCGTTGTGGATGCCGCCCACGGGCGGGCCGGCGTCGTGAAGCCGCAGGTGTCCTTCTTCGAACGGTTCGGCTCGGCCGGGTTCGCAGCGCTCGAAGACGTCCTGTCGGCGGCGCGGGCGGCGGAGCTCCTCGTGATCGCCGACGCCAAGCGGGGCGACATCGGCTCGACCATGGATGCGTACGCCGCGGCCTGGCTGACCCCGGGCGCGGCTCTCGAGGCGGACGCCGTCACCGTCAGCCCGTACCTCGGCGTCGGCGCACTGGAGAGCACCTTCACCGCGGCCGCGCAGGCCCAGAAGGGGGTCTTCGTGCTCTCGGCGACGAGCAACCCGGAAGCCGAGGCGCTGCAGGCCGCACACGACGAGGCGGGTCGATCGATCTCGCGCGCCGTCCTCGACGAGGTCGATGCGTGGAACGCGGGCGCGTCGTCGCGCGGCGAATGGGGATCGGTCGGCGTCGTGATCGGCGCAACGGTGGATCTGCAGGCGCGCGGGATCGAGACGCCCGCCGATCCGCCCGCTCCGATCCTCGCTCCCGGCTTCGGTCATCAGGGCGCAGACCTCCGCCAGATCCGTCGGATCTTCGGCGCCCAGACCGACACGGTCCTCGCCAGCGTGAGCCGCAGCATCCTCGGCGCCGGACCCGACGGGATCGCCGACGCGATTGCGGCGCAGGCGAGCGCCGCGCGAGGAGGCGCCGATGTCTGACCCGCGCTCGGTTCCCGACGTCGACCGTGCGGCCGCCTCACGCAAGGCGATCGCCGCCCGTCGCGCCCGAGCGGCGCTCAAGCGCGACGTCGCCACCCGTGTCATCACGCCTCAGGAACTGCTGCGCCGGGCGGAGGCCGACCCTGCCTCGCCCGCGGGGACGATGCGTGTCACCGAGTTCCTCACGGCGATCCCCGCGATCGGCGCCGGCAAGCGCGACCGCATCCTCGCCGAGCTCGCGATCTCGCCCGTCAAGCGCGTCGGCGGGCTGGGCGCCCGCCAGCGTGTGGCGCTGAAGGACTTCCTCGACCAGCGGCTCCCTGAGCCGCAGGCGCGCTCCGGACTGAGTCGACTGATCGTTCTGGCGGGCCCGACCGCGGTCGGGAAGGGAACCGTGGCGGATCGGATCCGCACCGACCACCCGGAGATCCACCTGTCCGTGTCGGCGACGACGAGGGCACCCCGCCCCGGCGAGATCGACGGTGTCCACTACAGATTCGTCGACGACGCGGAGTTCGACCGGCTGATCGCGGCAGGTGAGCTCCTCGAGCACGCCACCGTGCACAACCGATACCGCTACGGCACACCGCGCGGTCCCATCGACGCCGCCCTGGCCGACGGTCGCACGGTGCTGCTCGAGATCGACCTCCAGGGTGCCCGTCAGGTGCGCGAGGCCGAGCCCTCGGCGACCCTGGTGTTCCTGCTGCCCCCGAGCTGGGATGAGCTGGTGCAGCGCCTGGTCGGGCGGGGCACCGAGGACGAAGAGGAACGGGCGCGTCGGCTGCGGACGGCGAAGGTCGAACTGGCGTCCCAGTCCGAATTCGACTACCGCGTCGTGAACGCCGACGTCGCCACCGCCGCCCGGCAGGTCGTAGAATCGGTACAGGCGCCCGCACGCCCCTAGTGGTGTGCGCCCACTCGCCGTCCGCTCCCGCGATGCTCGTCATCGCCGATCAGATTGAGGTCCCGCTCATGGCAGGTACGAACCAGGGCATCATCGAGCCACCCATCGACAGCCTTCTCCAGAAGGTCGACTCGAAGTACGAGCTCGTGATCTACGCGTCCAAGCGCGCACGGCAGATCAACGACTACTACTCGGACCTCCACGAGGGAAACCTGTTCGACAACGTCGGGCCGCTCGTGGACTCCACCGTCGAGGACAAGCCGCTGACCATCGCGCTGCACGAGATCAACGAGGACAAGCTCCGCCTCCGCCGCAACGACTGACCGGATCCACACCTCCGTGCGAGGGGGTGTGTCGCAGGCATCGACCACAATGGTCACCCCGCACCCGATCCGGAGGATCCCATGAGCCAGCTGCGCCTGTTCACGTCCGAGTCCGTCACCGAGGGGCACCCCGACAAGATCTGCGACCAGATCTCGGACAGCATCCTCGACGCGCTGCTTCGCGTGGACCGCGGCAGCAGGGTCGCGGTCGAGACGCTCGTCACGACCGGCCTGGTGCACGTCGCGGGTGAGGTGCGCAGCGAAGGCTACGTCGACATCCCGGGGATCGTCCGGGGCGTCGTCAACCGCATCGGCTACACCTCCAGCGAAACCGGATTCGACGGAGACTCGTGCGGCGTCAGCGTGTCGATCGGCGAGCAGTCCTCCGACATCGCCGGTGGCGTCGACACCGCTCTGGAGCACCGTGAGGGCGGCTCGGTCGACCCCCTGGACAGCCTGGGCGCCGGCGACCAGGGCATCATGTTCGGCTACGCGACCAACGAGACCCCGCAGTACATGCCGGTCGCGATCTGGACCGCGCATCGGATCGCCGAGCGCCTCACGGAGGCGCGTCGCTCCGATGCCCTGCCGTTCCTGCGCCCGGACGGCAAGACGCAGGTCACCGTCGGGTACGAGGGGACCGTGCCGCGCACGGTCGAGACGGTGGTTCTGTCCACGCAGCATCACCCGCACATGTCGATCCCCGCGCTGCGCGCAGCCGTTCAGGCCGAGGTGATCGACCCCGTGCTGGCCGAGACCGGCCTCGACATCGGCGATGTGCGCGCGATCATCAACCCGGCAGGCCCCTTCGTGATCGGCGGGCCCAAGGGGGACGCGGGGCTCACCGGCCGCAAGATCATCATCGACACCTACGGCGGAGCATCCCGCCACGGCGGCGGCGCGTTCAGCGGGAAGGACCCCTCGAAGGTCGACCGCTCGGGCGCCTACGCGATGCGCTGGGTCGCGAAGAACGCCGTGGCCGCCGGACTCGCCGACCGCCTCGAGGTGCAGGTCGCCTACGCCATCGGGCGCGCGCATCCCGTCGGGCTCTACGTCGAGACGTTCGGCACCGGCCACGTCTCGGACGACGTGATCTCGACCGCGATCCGGGACGTCTTCGACCTGCGGCCGCAGGCGATCATCGACGACCTGGATCTGCTGCGTCCGATCTATCAGCAGACAGCCGCCTACGGTCACTTCGGCCGCGAGCTGCCGGACTTCACGTGGGAGCGTCTCGACCGGGTGGACGCGCTCCGCTCCGCGGCCGGACTCTGAGATGACCGCGCGGCCGATCGCGCGGATCCTCCTCGACTCGCCCCTGCCTCAGCTGGACCGTCTGTTCGACTACGCCATCCCCGAGAGCCTCCTCGAATCGGCTCGCCCTGGCGTGCGTGTGCGGGTTCCGCTGCGCAGCGCCGGGCGGATGATCGACGGGTTCATCGTCGAGACGGGGCGTGCGGACGACGCCGAACGCCCGCTGTCCGATATCGAAGAGGTCGTCAGCACCGTCCCGGTGCTTCCGCCCCACCTGTACGCGCTCGCGCGCCGCACCGCAGACCGCGCGGCGGGCGGCGCGGCCGACATCCTTCGGCTCGTGATCCCCAAGCGCCAGGTGCGGGTCGAGAAGGCCTGGCTGGCGGCCGACCCGCCGGACGCACCGGACGCGGCGCTGTCCGTGTCCGCCGCGGACGCGCTCGATGGGTTCCCCGGGCTCGCGGACGCCGTCACCGCCGGTGCGCGCCGCGCGGTGATCGCCCCACCCGGCCCGATCTCACTGGAGGACGGCACTCCCGTGGGCGGATGGGCCCCGCTGATGGCGGCTGCGTGCGCGGCCGTCCTGGCGCAGGGGCGCAGCGCGATCCTCGTCGTCCCCGACCATCGCGACTACGACCAGGCGCACGCGGCGCTGCGCGCGCTGGTGCCCGACGACGCGCTCGTGCAGGACGACGCGCGGCGGTCCAACCCCGACCGCTATCGCGGGTTCCTTCGCACGCTCGCCGACGCGCCGTGCATCGTGCTCGGCAAGCGCTCGGCGGTGTACGCGCCGGTGCGCGATCTCGGCCTCATCGCCCTGTGGGACGACTCCGACCCGCTGCTCGCCGAACCGCTCGCACCCTACGTGCACGCCCGCGACGCGGCGCTGATCCGCCAGGAGCTCACCGGCTGCGCCCTGCTGTTCGGCGCCCACACCCGGTCCTCCGACGTGCAGAGACTGATCGAGATCGGGTGGGTCGCCGAGGTGGAGCCTGCGCGACGGCGAACGCCGCGGGTCGTGCTGTCCGGGTCCGGCGAGCGCGAGGTGCACCACGCGCGGGTGACCTCCGCCGCTTTCCGCGCCGCACAGGAGTCCGTCCGCGAGGGTGCGGTGCTGGTGCAGGTGGCCCGTCCCGGGTACTCGCCGGTTCTGGTGTGCGCGCAGTGCCGCACACCCGCGCGCTGCCGCCACTGCGCGGGACCGCTTCAGGCGAGCGCGCCGCGCGCGACCCCGGTGTGCGGCTGGTGCGGACGCTCCGCGCATCGCTGGGCGTGCACGGCCTGCGAGGCGACGACCGTGCGACTCGCCTCGTCGGGCAGTGAGCGCACCGCGGATGAACTGGGGCGCGCGTTTCCGGGTGTTCGCGTGCTGGTCTCCGACCGGGACCACCCGCTCCTGCAGATCGAGGATCGCCCTTCGCTGGTCATCGCGACACGCGGAGCCGAGCCGATCGTGCCCGGTGGCTATCGCGCCGTGGTCCTGCTCGACGGCGAGCGGATGCTGATGGCCGAGTCGCTTCGGATCGGCGAGTCCTGCCTGCGCTGGTGGTCCAACGCCGCAGCGCTGGCCGCGCCGGGTGCCCCCGTGCACCTTGTGGGGGTGGACGGACCCGTCGCCCGCGCCTTCGCCACCGGCACGTTCGCCGCCTACGCGCGGGCGGAGCTGGCCGACCGCGGCCCGCTGCGGATGCCGCCGGCCGTGCGGGTGGCCGAGATCACGGGCACTGCCGAGGGCGTCGACGCCGCGCGCACCGCTCTCGCCGAGGCGGAGCCGGCACTTCCCGCTGACGCGGTCCTCGGGCCCCTGCCGGACCCCGACGATCCGGCACGCCGCCGCGCGCTGGTGCGCTTCGATTACGCGCGCGGTTCCGCGGTCGCAGCCGCGCTGCGGGGAGCGGTGATCGCGCAGGCGATGCGTGGACGCAGACGTCCGCGGGGGGCGCCGACGAATACACTCAGAGTCCGAATGGACGTCCCCGACATCGACCTGTGAGGAGATCCATGCGCCTTGTCTTCGCCGGCACCCCCGAGGTCGCCGTGCCGTCGCTGCGACTGCTTGCCGCATCCGACCACGAGATCGCCGCCGTCATCACTCGTCCCGACGCGCCGGTGGGCAGAAAGCGCACGATGACCGCCTCGCCGGTGGCGCGTGCCGCCGAGGGGCTGGGCGTGCCGGTGGTGAAGGCCTGGAAGCTCGACGATGAGGCCACCGCGCAGGTCGATGCCCTCCAGCCTGACCTCGGCGTGATCGTCGCCTATGGCGGTCTCGTCCGCGAGCCGCTGCTCTCGGTGCCCGAGCACGGGTGGATCAATCTCCACTTCTCACTCCTGCCTCGCTGGCGGGGCGCTGCTCCCGTGCAGCACGCCCTCATCGCCGGCGACGGCGAGACGGGAGCTGCCGTCTTCCGGCTCGTGCCGGAGCTCGACGCGGGTGACATCTTCGAGACGCGGCGGTACCGCATCCCTGCGCAGGCTGACGCGGGTGCCGTCCTCGAGGATCTCGCCGGACTCGGAGCCGAGCTGCTGCGCGATGTGGTCGCGGGCATCGAGGATGGGACGGCGCGCAGCGCGCCGCAGGAAGGCGAGATCACCCTCGCCCCCAAGCTCGCCGGCGAAGACGGCCGGCTGGACTGGTCCCACTCCGCCGAGGGCGTGGTCGATCGAGCCCGGGGCGTGACTCCGGAGCCCGGGGCGTTCACGACCGTCGCGGGTGACCGCGTGAAGATCCTCGAAGCGCGTCTGCCCGCCGAATCGGTGTCGCTGCATCCCGGAGAGGTGGCGCTGCGAGGTCGGGACGTGTACGTGGGCACCGGCACGCGTGCGGTGCTCGTCAGCCGCGTCCAGCCGGCGGGACGGCAGCCGATGGCCGCCGCGGACTGGTGGCGCGGCCAGCGCGGCGACGTGCGGATGGGGACATGAAGCGCGTCCAGCCGGCGCGCCAGGTCGCCTACGAGACCATTCGCGCCGTTCACGACGCCGACGCGTACGCGAACCTCCTGCTGCCCGCGGCGATCCGCCGTGCGGAGCTCTCGCCCGCCGACGCCGCGTTGGCGACCGAGATCACCTACGGAACCCTTCGCCGCGAAGGCACGTACGACGCCATCATCCGAGCGGCTTCCTCTCGGGATGTCGCCGCCATCGATCCGCCGCTGCGCGACGCGATCCGCATGGGGGTGCATCAGCTGCTGAGCACGAGAGTCGCCTCGCACGCAGCTGTCGACGAGTCGGTGAGTCTCGCGCGCCAGGCAGCGGGCCCGCGCGCGGCCGGCTTCGTGAATGCCGTCCTGCGCAGCGTGTCGCGCGACACACCGGGGGAGTGGATGACGCGCATCGAGGCGCAGGCGCGGTCAGACGACGAGCGGCTGGGGCTGGAGCACGCGCATCCCGTGTGGGTGCTGCGGGCATTCCGACGCGCTCTCACCGCGGAGGGCCGTGGAGACGAGCTCGTGGCCCTGCTCACCGCCGACAACGCCGCGCCGTCCGTCACGATGACGGCGCTCCCCGGCGTCGCCGACGTTCCCGAAGGGGCCCTGCGCACGCCCCACTCGCCGGTCGGGTTCCGGCTCGGCGGGGGCTCGCCCGAAGCCGTCGTCTCGGCGGCCCACGGCGGCGTGCGCGTGCAGGATGAGGGGTCGCAGCTCGCGGCCCTCGCCCTCTCGCGCGCGACCCCGGTCGCGGCGGGGGAGCGCTGGCTCGATCTGTGCGCCGGACCGGGCGGCAAGACGGCGCTGCTGGCGGCGGAGGCGCTGTCGGCCGGCGCGACTCTGGAGGCGAACGAGATCACACCCGCTCGCGCAGCGCTGGTCCGAGACTCCGTCGCCGGCGTGCCGCTGCCCGTGACGGTGAGTGAGGAGGACGGCCGGACCCGCCTGCAGGACGGTCGACGCTACGATCGCATCCTCGTCGACGCCCCCTGCACCGGGCTCGGCGCGCTGCGACGTCGTCCCGAAGCCCGCTGGCGCAAGTCCGCCGCGGACGTCCCCGGGCTCACGGCGCTGCAGACCGAGCTTCTG
>JAUHYM010000079.1 GCA_030426515.1 Actinomycetes bacterium | reverse complement strand
AAGTAAGACGACGCCGACGACAGAAGGGGGATGCCGCGGCATCCCCCTTCTGCGTTATCTAGACTTCTCGGGTGAGACCCCGCGCGCTGCGGGCCGCCGGCCCGCTCATCCTCGTCGTCGCCGCGGTCGTCACCCTTCTCTGGGGCCTCACCTTCGGCGGCGGCGCCGCCCCTCTCGTGATCGGCGACCCTGGCCCGATCGTGCGGTGGGGACTGCCTGCCGCGCAGCTGTTCGTCAACCTGAGTGCCGCCGGCATGATCGGCTCGCTCGTACTCGCGCTGTTCGGTCTGCGCGCGCGGGAACGCGAGTTCGACATCGCGCTCGACACGGCATCGGTCAGCGCCGCCGTCTTCACGGTCTCGGCCGCGCTGGTCGGGTTCCTCACGTTCCTCAACGCCTTCGGCGTCGCGATCGACGTCGGTCCCGAGTTCGGCGCGCAGCTGGGCCGCTTCCTCACCCAGCAGGAGCTCGGCGTCGCATGGCTGGTCACGACGATCCTCGGCGCCGTGCTCACCGTGCTCACCTTTGCGGTCCGCTCCTGGACGGCGACGTTCTTCACCGCGCTGCTCGCGATCGCCGCCCTCGTCCCGATGGCGACCCAGGGGCACTCCGGCGAGGCCGCCGACCACAACATCGCGGTCTCCTCACTCGCGCTGCACATCATCGGGGCGGCGATGTGGCTCGGCGGCCTGGCGCTGGTCGTCATCATCCGCCCCTCCCTGCCGCGCGAGCGCCTGCCACGCCTGCTCACCCGCTACTCGAGCATCGCGCTGGTCGCATTCGTCATCGTCACGATCTCGGGCTACGCCCGCGGCGTGATCGCCGTCGGCCAGTGGAGCGCACTGGCCACGCCCTACGGCGTGATCATGCTGCTGAAGGTCGCGGCGCTGCTCGGCATGGGCGCGCTGGGCGCGTGGTACCGCCTGCGGCTCATCGCCCGCATGAACGAGGATGCCGCGGGGCGTCGCTTCTGGTGGCTCATCACCCTCGAGCTCGTCTTCATGGGGGTCGCCAGCGGTGCCGCAGCGGCATTGGCCCGCACCGCACCGCCCACGGGTGAGCTGCCGATCGACACGCCCACCCCGGCTGAGATCCTCACCGGCGCCCCGCTGCCGCCTGAGCTCACCGGCATCCGCTGGATCACCGCGTGGGAGATCGACCTGCTGTGGATCGTCGCCGTGGGCTTCGGGCTGTTCTTCTACCTGGCCGGCGTGTGGCGGCTGCGCCGCCGCGGCGACCGGTGGCCGGTGTACCGCACGGTGCTGTGGTGCCTGGGCCTGCTCATGTTCCTGTGGGTCACGTGCGGACCGGTCAACGCCTACCAGGACTACCTGTTCAGCATGCACATGGTCGGGCACATGCTGCTGACCATGGCGATCCCGCTCGCACTCGTGCCGGGCGCGCCGATCACGCTGGCGCTGCGGGCCATCACCCGTCGGGATGACGGCACCCGCGGCGGCCGCGAATGGATCCTCTGGGCCGTGCACAGCCCCGTCGCCCGGGTGCTCACCCACCCGTTCGTCGCGGCCGCGATGTTCGTGGGGTCGCTGTGGCTGTTCTACTACACCGACCTCTTCCGCTGGTCGCTGTACGACCACCTGGGCCACACCTGGATGACCGTGCACTTCACGATCACGGGTTTCCTGTTCGTGCTCTCGCTCATCGGGATCGACCCGGTGCCGTACCGGCTGCCGTACCCGGGCCGGCTCGTGCTGCTGATCGTCGTGATGGCCCTGCACGCGTTCTTCGGCGTGGCGATCATGATGCAGACCGGTCTGTTCGCCGCGGAGTGGTTCGGGGCGATGGGTCGCACGTGGGGTCCGACGCCGCTCAAGGATCAGTACATCGGCGGCGGGGTCGCCTGGTCGGTCGGCGAGATCCCCACACTCATCCTCGCGGTGACCGTCGCGATCCAGTGGAGTCGCAGCGACGAACGGCTGCAGCGCCGCCGCGACCGGCACACCGACCGCATGGGCGGGGACGCCGAACTCGAGGCCTACAACGCGCACCTCGCGAAGCTCGCCGAGCGCGACGCCCGCGCTGCCGACCGTCGCCGCTGACCGTCTGGACCGGGCGCGCGTCAGTGCACGCGGATCGACGCGGTGCCATCCGGCAGCAGCGACACCGTGCCCTCGAGCGTGAAGGGGATGTCGAGGCTCACCGCGCTGACGGTGCCGTCGAACAGCGACTGGACGTCGACATCGATGTGCGCGACGCCGTTCGCCGGCGCGAGCGCCCACCCCGCGCCGTCCTGCTGCAGCGTCACCTCGGGGAACTGCGTCACCGACCACGACGGGAGGCCCTGGATGCGGTCCTCGACGACATAGCCGAACGGGCAGCCGGTGGGCTGGAGCACCTCCTGCGTGGCGCAGGTGCTGAGGAACTCGTCGACGCTGGTCTGCACCACCTCGACGAACTCGTCGGTCGGCTGGGCGCGCACCTCGACGGCGACGTCGGTGAGCGGAGCATCCGAGAGCACGGCGACACCGGGCGTCGAGGCGATCGGGGTGTCGACTTCGACGCGGTACAGGCCGGGCGAGAATACGAGCATCGGCAGCGGATCGTCGAGGTCGGCATCGGCTCCCTCGGGGAGCACCTGGCGCTTGTCGAGCTCGAATCCGTTCACCTCGAACGCGAGCGACCCGTGCAGCGCGACCTCCATGACCGCGAGCGGGCTGACCGTGAAGCGCCACGACGGGGCGACGCCGATCCACCCGTCGCGCTCGACCGTGAACGTCGTCGTGCCGGGGAAACCGCCCGCCTGGTAGGCGACGGTCACCTCGGTGATCCCGTCGATCTCGGTCACCTGCGTCGTCTCGATCTCGGTGAGATCGGCCAGTGCGGTGCTGCGCAGCAGCGCGTCGGATGCCGTCGAGGGCAGGCCTGCGGCATCCAGGTCGGCGGTCGTGATCGCGACCCCCGGGGTGGCGAGGGCGTCGGCGGTGCGGCCGTCGGCGACCAGCGAGAGGTAGCGCTCGACGAACGCCGTGGGCCCGTAGAACGCGCGGTACATCGAGGCCACGCCGGCAGCGGTGGCGGCGAGCAGCAGAACGCCCACGAGCGCGAGCACGACGAGGTCGCGCCGCACCGTCCGCCGCGCCGCGGCCGCGTGGGCGGCGTCGTGCCGGGTCGCGTCGTGCGGGCTCGCCTCCGAGGGCGCCGCGCCGGCGGCGTGCGCACCCTCGTGGATCCCTGTCGCCATGCGGCAAGTCTAGGAAAGGCCGCCCGAGAGCACGCCGGGAGCGACCTGGGGAGAAACGGATCGGTCACGCCGCGCGCGGCTACCCTGGACGGGTGAGTCTTCCTGCGCTGTCCGCCGAGCAGGAGGAGCTGTTCCGGCTCATCGAGGACACGCGCGACCACGTGTTCGTGACCGGCCGTGCGGGCACCGGCAAGTCGACACTCCTGCAGCACCTCGCCTGGCACACGAACAAGCAGATCGCGGTGTGCGCGCCCACCGGTGTCGCCGCGCTCAATGTCGAGGGGCAGACGATCCACTCCCTGCTGCGCCTGCCGATCGGGCTGATCGCGAACGAGGAGCTCGACCCGCCCGAGGCGGCCCGGCGCATCCTGAACGCGCTGGACACCCTCGTCATCGATGAGATCTCGATGGTCAACGCCGACGTGATGGATGCCATCGACCGGTGCCTGCGCATCGCGCGCAAGCGCCCGAGGGAGCCGTTCGGCGGGGCGCAGATCGTCATGTTCGGCGACCCGTACCAGCTCGCGCCGGTGCCGCCCCGGGGTGACGAGATGCGGTACATCCGGGACCACTACCGGTCGTTCTGGTTCTTCGACGCGCACGTCTGGGCGGGCGAGGCGCCGTCCGAGACCGACGGTCAGATGCTGCTGGATGTCGGCCGGCACGGCGCCGACCTGCACATCCGCGAGCTGCGCGACATCCACCGTCAGTCGGACGACGGGTTCAAGGCGATGCTCAACGCCGTGCGGCACGGGCGCGTCACCGCCGACATCGCGCAGGTGCTGAACGACACCGGCGCGCGAACCCCGCCCGAACCCGGCCCCGGTGAGACGCCGATCATCACGCTCGCCACGCGCAACGACATCGTCAACCGCATCAACCAGCGCCACCTCGACGCGCTGCCGGGCCGCTCGCAGACGGCGGTCGCCGAGGTCAACGGCGACTTCGGGCGTGGCGACGTGTACCCCGCCGATGTCGAGCTGCAGCTGAAGGTGGGTGCGCAGGTGATGTTCCTGCGCAACGACGTGATGACCTACGGCGAGCCGCCCCGGTGGGTGAACGGAAGCCTCGGCACCGTGACCCGCATCGCCGGCGGCACGGTGCGCGTGGATATCGAGGGCGACGAGGTCGACGTGGAGCCTGCCGTGTGGGAGAGATACCGCTACGCGTACAACCCCGGCACGCGGACGATCTCGCGCGACATCGTCGCCGAGTTCACGCAGTTCCCGCTGCGGCTGGCGTGGGCGGTCACGATCCACAAGTCGCAGGGCAAGTCGTACGATCGGGCGATCATCGACCTCGGCTCCGGGGCGTTCGCGCCGGGGCAGACGTATGTCGCGCTGTCGCGGCTGACCGCGCTCGCGGGGCTGTACCTGTCGCGGCCGCTGCGGCCCCGCGACATCCGCGTGGATGCCGACGTGCAGCGGTTCATGGCGGGGGCGCTGCGCGCCCGCGCCTGATCAGGCGATCGCGGCGGCGGCCTTCGCGCGGGCGAGGTCCTCGAACAGCTCGGTGTTGAAGCGGTAGGCGACGAGCACCTCGTCCACGATGCGCTCCTGCTCGTCCGCATCCCACGGGGCGGCGTCGAGCTGCTCGCGGTAGTGCTGCTTGAACTCCTGCGGGTCGGCGATGTCGGCGAACAGGTAGAAGCCGATGCCGTTGGTCTCGAACCCGAACCGGCGCGCCATCACCCTGCCGATGAACAGGCCGCCCGACAGGTCGCCGAGGTAGCGCGTGTAGTGGTGCGCGACGAACCCGCCCGGCCAGGTCGCACCGACCTGCCGGATGCGGGCGACGTAGCGCGCGGTGGTCTCCAGCGGCTCGATGCGCTCGCGCCAGTCGTCGCCGATGAGGAACTCGAGGTCGGCCTCGAGCGCGGGCAGGCGGGTGAGCCGGTCGGTGATGAATGACGCCGCGACCGGGTTGTCGCGCATGCGGACAGCCGCGGCCTCGAGCGCCTCGTAGATGAAGTAGTGCTGGGCGACGAGCGCGATGTAGTCCTCGCGCGTCCCTTCGCCCTTGATGAGGTCCGACATGAAGCCGGCACCCTCACTGCTCGAATGCGCGCCGCTGGAGCGTTCGCGCAGGAAGGTCGAGAAGGGAACGACGTCGGACATGACCCACATCGTAGACGACTGAGGTTTCCCTTACATGACGCTGTGTCACGCGTGAGGGCGCGGCTCCACTCCGAGACGTGTACACGCTGCGTCGTAGAGGGCGACGATCTCGCGGCGCACCTCCGGCCGCTCGCTGATCGGCCCACCCGGCCACGCGACCCGCAGCGGCGCCGTCGCGCCGGCAACATCCGTCACCACCCAGTCGCCGCCGTCGCCGTCGAATCCCGTCATCTCGGCCTCGGCCGGCTCGATGTCGCCGAACGCGCGGGCGATGAGCACGTTGTCGTCGGTGTGGTCGCTGTTCATGTGGCGCAGCACAGCGGCGACGATCTCGGGGGCGAAGGAGGCAGGCACGGTGACAGCATAGGCGGGCGGCGGCCGCGCCTGGGCGCGCTTTCAGGTGCCGTCAGGAGCCTCGTCTAGAATCGTCGGGAGCACCAGGGGGTTTCATGACGATGCGTACCGTCACTTCGCGCGCGATGATGTCGCTGGCGGCACTGACGGTGACCGCGCTCGCCGTGACCGGATGCGCTGCCGACCAGTCGGTCGAGATCGGCGCGCCCGCGCAGGTCGAGGGCGATCTGCCCGAAGAGACCCTGGCGGCGATGCAGACCGCGGTCGACGACGCGGTGATCGCCTCGGGCGCCTCCGGTGCGCTCGTGGGCGTCTGGGTTCCCTGGAGCGGCTCCTGGGTGACGGGCGTCGGCACGACCGCGCACACCTCGGACACCGAGGTCACGACCGACATGCGCTTCCGCGCCGCCGAGGTGACGCGCGCGATGACCTGCGACGTCCTCTTCTCGGCCGCCGATGACGGCATCGTCTCGCTCGACGACTCGATCACCACCTACGTCTCCAGCGTCCCCGACCTGGCCGAGGTCACCCTGCTCGACCTGTGCAACAGCACGTCGGGCGTGGGCGCCTACCGCAGCACGCTCGAGTCGATGTGGCTGAAGAACCCCGAGCGGGTCTGGAACCCGCGCGAGCTCGCGTCGTACGGCATGGGTCACGAGGCCGTCGCCGACCCGGGTGACCAGTACCGCAGCTCCGACGCCGGATATGTGCTGCTGGGCATCGCGCTCGAGCGCGCCTCCGGGATGTCGGCGGCCGAGCTGTACGACCGGTACGTCTTCGACCCGCTCGACCTCGAGAACACCGCCCTTCCCGCCGACCAGTGGGCCACGGCCGACGAGGAGGGCGTCTCGGCGCTGCCGGGCTACTACTCGACCAAGGTCGACGGGGAGATGAACTGCACCGATCCGCTCGATGTGACCAACGTGTCGCTGTCGACGGGCTTCACCGATTCGGGTGCCGTGACCACGATCGACGACCTCGGCCGCTACCTGCAGGCGCTGGCCGCCGGAGCCCTCGCCGGCGAGGCGGCCTCGGAACGCTGGGACAACCCGCTGGCCCCCTCGAGCAGCAGCTCCTCCTGGCACCGGGTGACCGGCGGGGCGTACCTTGCAGGCTCGATGGTGGGGCAGTACGGCGAGGTGCCCGGCTACTCCGTGGCCGGCTTCGCCGACCCCGAGACGGGCATGACCGTCGCGGTCGTGCTGAACAACTCGGGCGGAACCTGGACCAACGCCCGCGACCTCACGTTTGCGCTCGCGTCGATCGCTTCCAAGACGCCTGCGGCCGACGGGCAGACCGCCCCCGAGTTCGGCCTTCCCTGGACGGCCGAGACGTTCACCGAGCGCATCGCCGGCAACGCGATCTGTGAAGCGCCCGCTGACGACACGGAGTCCTGATCACCCGGTCCCCGGGGTTCGCGGTCGCACTCGTCGTCGCGGGGCTCGCGTGCCAGGAGGTCGGCGCGGCGATCGCGACCCTGCTGTTTCCCCAGGCGGGCCCCCTGGGCATGGTCATGCTGCGCCTGGTGTTCTCGGCCGTCATCCTGCTGCTGATCGCCCGGCCGCGCCTGACCGGCCACGGCGGATCCGCGTGGCGCGGCGTCCTGTGGTTCGGTGTCGTGCTCGCCGTCATGAACGGGCTGTTCTACCTCGCCCTGGAGCGGCTGCCCCTCGGCGTCACCGTCACGATCGAGGTGCTGGGGCCGCTGGTGCTCTCGATCATCGCCAGCAGGCGCGCATCAGCGTGGATCTGGGCGGGCCTCGCGTTCGCCGGCGTCCTCGCCCTCGGCGGGGGCGGGTGGGACCGCCTCGACCCGATCGGGGTGCTGTTCGCGCTGGGCGCGGCGGCGAGCTGGGCCTTCTACATCCTCGCCTCGGCGCGTGTGGGCCGCGACTTCCCCCGCTTCGACGGGCTCGCGCTGGCGATGGCCGCGGGCGCCGTGCTGTCGCTGCCGTTCGGGATCTGGGATGCCGGAGCGGCTCTCCTCGACCTGCGGCTGGTCGCGCTCGGCGCCGCCGTCGCGGTCCTGTCGTCGACGATCCCGTACATGTTCGAGCTGATGGCGCTGCGTCGCCTGTCGGCATCCGCCTTCGCCATCCTCATGTCGCTGGCGCCCGCCACGGCGGCGCTCGCCGGCTTCGTGCTGCTGGGTCAGCACCTCGCGCTGCTCGAGGTGCTGGGCATCGGGCTGGTCATCGCCGCGTCGATCGGGGCGGTGCGCACCTCGGCGCGTGTCGCGCAGGAGCGGGCCGAGGAGCAGACAGGCGCGGAGGCGGACGCAGCCCGCGAGGGCGCGGCCGACCGCATCATCGATGAGGGAGACGAGCCCTTCGCCGAGCCGGTCGCCTGATCACCGGCCCTCCGCCGCGACCGGCGGCGTGCCCGGACCGCCGGCATCCTCCGGGTCACCGGCATCCCCCGGGTCACCGGCATCCTGCGGGTCGTCGGCGTCGCCGCTCATCCACTCGCCGGCAGACGCATTGCGGAACCCGCGGACAGAGCCGCTCGCGGCCAGCCCCAGCAGCACGCCGAGGGCGATCGAGACCATCGTGGCGATCGTGGTGATGATGGTGCTCGTCCCCGAGGCGTCCCCCTCCAGCACCGTGGCGACGCCGATGAGCCCGAGCGCGCCCGGCACGAGCAGCCAGAATGCCGGGAGGAAGCTGACCACCGCCGGCGGACCCGTGCGCTGCCGGGCGATGACGACGGCGACCGGGGTCATCGCGGCCGCACCGACCAGGGCCGAGAGCACACCGTCGAAGAACACGTCGCCGATCACCTGGGCGCCGTACGCGACGTAAAGGACGATGAGGATCCACCCGATCTGGCCGGGCTTCGCGCACTGGTAGACGCAGATGCCCACTCCGAACACGGCGACGGCGATCCACGGGACCACCGGCCCGGTCGGCCACTGGGTGTACGTGATCGCGGGCACGCCGAGCAGTGCGGCGGCCGCCACAATCCCCACCGCGAGCAGCACCAGGCGCATGGCACCGGCGGCCAGACGTGCCGCGCCCGACATGATGTGCCCGGTCGCAAGCTCCAGGACGCTGATCGTGAGCAGCCCGCCGGGGAGCAGCATGATCAGCGGTGCGATGATCGAGGGCAGCACCCCGGGGTCGAACAGGTGCGCCACCGTGAGCACCGCCACCCCCGCGCCGAGCGACACCCCGACCACGACGAGCGCGCGGTAGACCGCGCCGGCGGATTCGGTGGTGAGCAGCACCGCACCGACGCCGAGGCCCAGGGCCCCGGCCAGCGCGACCCCCGGCCACGACGAGCCGAGAAGCACCGCCAGCGCCGCCGACAGGAGCGCGTAGGCGACGACACGCTGCACGCGGGAGAACGGGGGCGGCAGCGTCGCGACCCGGTCGACCTGCCGGCGCACCCAGCGGGCGGCACCCGACTGTGTGCGCGCCACCCCGGCGATCCGGTCGACGGCGTCGACCTGGTACAGCAGTGCACTGCGGTCACCGGCGCTGACCGCCCGCGTGTGGGCGGTCGCGCCATCGCCGGTTGACACGAGGATCGAGGTGGGGAACACCACCGCGGCTGCGGCGGTCAGACCGCCGACGCGCGCCATGTCGTCGAGGGCGGCCCGCACCTGCCCCACGGGGTACCCGCTGTCGATCATCGCGGTTCCCAGTGACGCCATTCCGTCGAGGACGACGGGTGCGGGCTCCGTCTCGGGCGACGCGCCGGCGGCGGCATCCGCGCGTGCGGGCGCTGGCGCGGCCGACGGCTTCTCGCGCCGCAGGAGCAGCCAGAGCAGGATGCCGCCGGCGAGCACCACGGCCGCCGCGACCAGGAGCGTGGGCAGCGCGATGGTCGAGGTCGTCACCGCCGGCGGCACGGCCGGCACCGGGGTGGACGTCGCCGTGGGCGAGGGGTCGACCGACGGCTCGGCGGTCGGGGTCGGCTCGGCCGTGGGCTCGGGCTCGACCGTCGGCTCCGGGTCGAGGGTCGGCGCCGGGGTCTCGGTGGGTTCGACCGGCTCCGGCGACTCGACGGGCACTGTCGTCGACTCCGGCACGGGCGTGGACTCAGGCGAGGGGGCGACCTGCGCCGTCGCCGTCGCCGTCGCCGTCGCCGCGACCGACACGCTGGCGGCACCGCCCAGCACGAGCGCGCCGCCCACCACGGCGAGCGCCGCCAGGTGTCGCATGCGCCACCGGGTGCGCGGCGCGGGACGGGAGCGCGAGGTCATGCGCCCTATGCTCGCACCGGTGTACTCCCGCTGTCAGCCCTGCGCCGACCCCGGCACCTCGCCCCGGCGCGTGGCGATATCGGCCTCGATGAGGCGCGCGGCGGCAGCGGCGCCATCCTCACCGGCATAGGCATCCTTCACCTCGGCCGCCGCCTGCCGGATGCTCGGATCGTCGAGCACGCGGCGCACCGCGTCGAGGAACGCGGGCGTCGAGACGTCCTTCGGGCGCAGCGCGATCGCGTTGCCGCGCTTCTGACACATCCGCACGTGCCAGGTCTGCTCGGGCTGCATCCCCATTCCGACGAACGGGATGCCGGTCGCGCACGCCGTCTGCACCGTGCCCTGCCCGCCGTGGAGCACCGCCGCGTCGACGAGCCCGCCCAGTTCGTGGGCGGGCAGCAGATCGACGACGTGCACGTTGTCGGGCACGGTGTCGGAGTCGTCGAGGTACTGACGGATCGGAGCGACGACGTTCACCGGCAGCGTCCCCAGCGCTCGCGCTGCGCCCAGCGCCAGCTCGCGGTTGGCGCTGGAGCCCAGGCCCAGGTAGACGAGCTTCTCGGGCCGCGCGGCGAGCTCGCTCACGATCGCGGGCATCGGCGCGTCGATGTGGGCGAAGATCGGGCCGA